>JAFAAS010000014.1 GCA_023426435.1 Verrucomicrobiota bacterium
AGTCCATCGCGCCCGAAATCCTCGCCGTCATCGCCGCCGCGGTCGCCACCCGCATCGGTCCCCGCGCCCGGATCGCCGCCATCAACACCGCGCAACCGGCACCGTCAGTCGAGATGCTGATGCAGCAATGGTCCCTCGAGGGCCGTCGCCAGATCTACTCATCCCACAAAATTCGCTAAACGTCCCCAACCTCTCACCAACACCAAGTCCTCTCTCATGAAAAAGCTCCGCGTTACCGTCGAAGGCAAAGTTTACGAGGTGCTCGTCGAAATGCTCGACGACGCCGGCCAAGCCGCGCCTTCCCCCGCTCCGGCTCCCGCCAGCGCTGCTCCCGTCGCCGCCGCCGCTCCCGCTCCGGCCCCGGCTCCCGCGCCCGCTTCGGCCGCGAGCGCCAGCGGTCCGGGCGACGTCGCCAGCCCTCTCGCCGGCAAGATCGTCTCGATCGACGTGAAGGTCGGTCAGTCGGTATCCGAGGGCGCCCAGGTCGCCACCATCGAAGCGATGAAGATGAACACCTACATCTTCGCGCCCAAATCCGGCCGCGTGGACGCCGTCCTCGTCAACGCCGGCGACGGCGTCGAGGAGGGCACTCCGCTCCTTCGCATCGTCTGACTCCTCCCCGCGGGGAACCGCGCGCTCGGTGTCATCCGTCCGCCGGTTCTCCGCAACTTCTCTCAATGAATACCGCCCTCGTCAGCGCCGTCACCATCTTCGGTCTCGCCGTCGTCATCTCGATGGGCGTCGCCGCCCTGATCAAGGTGCTGTTCTTCGCGATCCGAAAACTGAATACACCGAAAAAAGGCTGACGGACCATCGCGCCGCCGCCTCCCACCGATCCGGTTCATGCATCTCCAAGATATCCCCGGCATCTTCCAAGGGATCACTTCGCTCTTTCAGTCCGACGTCACCATTCTTCTCACGCGCGTCGGGCTGATGTTCCTCGGGATGCTGCTGGTTTACCTCGGCAAAAAGGGAGTGCTCGAACCGCTTCTCATGATCCCGATGGGACTGGGCATGTCCGCCGTCAACGCGGGCGTGCTCTTCCTCGACCCCGTCACCGCCGCCGCCGTCACCGACACGGCCGTCGCCGAGGGCACCGCCACGCACGGCACGCTTTTCATGGCGCCGCTCGTTCAGCAGACGGACAACCTCATGTATATCCTGCAGATCGATTTTCTGCAGCCGATCTACACCTTCGCTTTCAGCAACGGCCTGATCGCGTGCTTCGTGTTCATGGGCATCGGCGTCCTGCTCGACGTGGGCTTCGTGCTCGCCCGGCCGTTTCTCAGCATGTTCCTCGCGCTCTGCGCGGAGCTCGGCACGGTGGCGACGTTCCCGATCGCCGTCGCCATGGGTCTCGACTACCGCGAAGCCGCCTCGATCGCGATGGTCGGCGGCGCCGACGGCCCCATGGTGCTGTTCACGTCGCTCACGCTCGCCAAGGAGCTCTTCGTCCCGATCACCGTCGTCGCCTATTTGTATCTGGGTTTGTGTTACGGCGGCTATCCCTACCTCATCCGTCTGCTCGTGCCTGCGAAACTCCGCGGCCTGAAGATGCCCGCGAAGCCCCTCGTGAGGGTCACCTCCGACGAGAAACTCACGTTCGCCGTCGTCGGTTGCACCGTCCTCTGCCTCCTTTTCCCTTCGGCCGCGCCCTTGTTCCTGTCGCTCTTCGTCGGCGTCGCCGTCCGCGAAGCCGGTTTGAGTTACTTCGTCTCCGTCATCGATGGCCCGCTCCTCTACGGCGCCACGATGTTCCTGGGATTGCTGCTGGGTGTGCTCTGCGAAGCCCACACCATCCTCAACCCGAAGGTCCTCATCCTTCTCGTGCTCGGCATCCTCGCCCTGCTGCTCTCCGGCGTGGGCGGCATCGTCGGCGGCTACCTCGCCTACTTTTTCAGCGGCCGGAAAATCAATCCCGTGATCGGCATCGCCGCCGTGAGCTGTGTGCCGTCGACCGCCAAGGTCGCGCAGAAGGAGGTCTCCAACGTCGCACCCGACGCGATCATCCTCCCCGAAGCCCTCGGCGCCAACATCAGCGGTGTCATCACCAGCGCGATCCTCACCGGCATCTACGTCACTCTCGTTCCTTTGATGAAATGAAAAACGTCCGCGCCAACGCCCGTTACTGGATCGCCGGTTTCTCAACCTCGCTCGCCGGCGTTACCCTGGCGCGGGTCGTCGCACCTTCGTTCGCTTCTCCTTTCAGTCCGGTTCTCACCGTCGCGGGCCAGCTCCTCGCCCTCGGCGGTCTCCTCATCATCTGCCTCGGCGTCCGACGGCGGATCCAACAAGCCGCGGAAAACCAGGAGCCCGCGCTTTGATCGACTCAATCGAAACCTCCACCCACGTCATGTCCGCCTCTTCCCTCCTCCCAACTTCGCTGGCCGCACTCCCTGAATTCCCCAGCCTCGGCGAATCCGTTCTCTTTCAACTCAACGGTCTCATCGTGGTGTTCATCGCCCTCGGCTCGATCTGGGGCATGCTCGAATTGATGGGCTTGTTTTTCCGGCGCTCTAAACCTGCGCCCGCGACAACCCAACCCGCCCCGGCTCCCACGTCTCCGCGCGCCGCCCCTTCTGCATCAGACTCGGCCGCCAACGAGCTCCCGCCCGAACTCCTCGCCGCCATCTCGGCGGCCATCCATGTCGCCCTCGCCGGCCGGGCTCATCGCATCACCGCCATCGTTCCCGCCGCAATCGATTCCGAACATTGGGCACGCGAGGGACGCCGCTCGATTTTCGCCTCTCGCAAAACCCGCTAACCCCCGTCTCCCATGATCCAAGGTCTTCTCGATTTTTTCTCCACGACCGGCTTCCAGTTCATCACCTGGAAAATGGTCATCATGTGGGCCGTCGCCGGCGTGCTGATCTATCTGGCCGTCGCCAAGGGTTTCGAACCGCTCCTGCTCGTGCCGATCGCTTTCGGCGCGCTCGTCGCCAACCTTCCCACGCGCGGGGTCATCACCGTCGAAGAACGCGCCAACGGCACCACCGATAGCGCCATCTTCCGCGTCGAAGCCACCCCGGTGCCGAACGGTGCCCACGCGCCCGTGACCACCGATCCCAACGCCGCGCCCACTCAGACGCTGAAGGTCAACCGCGTCGAGGGCGGCCTCTACGACTTCATCTCCCAAGGCGTGAAGCTCGAACTCTTCCCGCCGCTCATCTTCCTGGGCGTCGGCGCCCTCACCGACTTCGGTCCGCTCATCGCCATGCCACGCACGCTCCTGCTCGGCGCCGCGGCTCAGATCGGATTGTTCATGACGTTTTTCGGCGCGAACATCCTCGGCTTCACCGCCAAACAATCCGCCTCCATCGGCATCATCGGCGGCGCCGATGGACCGACCGCGATCTTCCTCAGCAACAAGCTCGCTCCCGAACTCCTCGGCGCCATCGCCGTCGCCGCCTACAGCTACATGTCGCTGGTCCCGCTCATCCAGCCGCCAATCATGCGTCTGCTCACCACGAAGAAGGAGCGCGTCATCCGCATGCAAAAGCTCCGGCCCGTCTCCAAGACCGAGAAGCTTCTCTTCGCCCTGCTCGTCATGATCATCTGCGTGCTGCTCGTCCCCGATGCGTCCGCCCTCATCGTCATGCTCATGCTGGGCAACTTTCTCCGCGAATGCGGCGTCACCGAGCGTCTCGTCAAATCCGCGCAGAACGAAATCATCAACGTCCTCACGATCTTCCTCGGCACCACCGTCGGCCTCACCATGCGCGCGGATAACTTCCTCGCGACCGACACCCTCAAGATCATCGTGCTCGGCGTCGTCGCCTTCGGCGTCTCCACGGCAAGCGGAGTCCTTGGCGCGAAGGTGATGAACTGGTGCTCGCCCAACAATCCGGTCAACCCGCTCATCGGCTCCGCCGGCGTCTCCGCCGTGCCCATGGCCGCTCGCGTGTCGCACGTGGAAGGGCAGCGCTACGACTCCGGCAACTACCTCCTCATGCACGCCATGGGCCCCAACGTAGCCGGCGTCATCGGCACCGCCGTCGCCGCCGGTTACTTCCTCTCCGCCCTCGCGAATTGACGATAGCGCGAGGCGTCTCCGCTGCCGCGGTCGCTTCGCCGTTCGCACACCTTCGGCTCAGCAAATGCCAACTCCTGCACAGTCCGACGCCGTCGAAGGTGCTACGCTGCCATTGCTCGCCATGACACCCGTCGCCGCTCCCGCCAATCTTTCAACCTTCCTGGAAGAAGATTGGACCCTCCACGTCGCGAACGAAATCGGGTCCACCAACTCCGCCGCCGCCCGCCTGCCCGCCTGGCACGCCGTGCGCGCGCGGGTGCAGACCGACGGACGCGGTCGCACCGGTCGTCATTGGGTTTCCGACGAGGGCGGCCTCTGGCTTTCCGCTGTAGTTCCTTGCCCAGGACAACGCTCACGCTGG
Source organism: Verrucomicrobiota bacterium (assembly GCA_023426435.1). GTDB lineage: Bacteria > Verrucomicrobiota > Verrucomicrobiia > Opitutales > Opitutaceae > Opitutus. The sequence goes on from JAFAAS010000014.1 coordinate 4,395, forward strand.
TCCATCCTTCCGCTCGCCGCCGGCTGGGCGATCATCGACGCGTTGCGCAGCTTCGGCGTCAATGACCTCCGCCTGCGCTGGCCCAACGACATCATGCACGGCCGCCGCAAGCTCGCCGGTCTCCTCGTCGAGCGCTACACCGCCGATACCGCCGTCGTCGGCATCGGCCTCAATGTCTTCAACAATCCCGCCGCCGAAGAGCCCGCGCTCGCAGGCATGACCACGCGACTTTCCGAGCTCGCGTCCGTCCGCTGCGCACTCGACGACGTCACGCACGTCATCCTCCGCTCGCTCGCCCGCACTCACGCCACGCTCCTCCACGAGGGTTTCCGCAACATTGCCGGGCAGCTCAACCGCCACTGGTCCGAGCCGCGTCTCGTTTCGATCACTCTCACTGGCTGCGGCCAGACGCTCACCGGACTCTTCCACGGCATCGATGACTCCGGACGCCTCCGCATCACCACGGATCGCTGCGGAGATGACACCTACGACGCCACCCAGGTCTCTCTCTTCCGCGAGCTCGAGTGAGCCGCCTCACGATTCGCCATCTTTTCCGACCATGAAACCCGTCATTTTCAACAACACCGTTCTCCGCGACGGACACCAGTCGCTCGCCGCCACACGCATGACGACGGCGCAGATGCTTCCCGCCGCGCCGATCCTCGACGAGATGGGTTTCGGCGGCCTCGAAACCTGGGGAGGCGCCACGATCGATTCGTGTCTTCGCTACCTCAACGAGAACCCTTTCGACCGCCTTCGCGTCCTCAAGAAGGTCGCGCCGAAAACGCCGCAGCTCATGCTGCTGCGCGGTCAGAACATCGTTCAATACACGTCGTTTCCCGACGACGTCGTCGAAGCGTTCGTCAAAGCCAACGCCGCCGCGGGCCAGGACGTCTTCCGCATTTTCGATGCGTTGAACGACACCCGTAATCTCGCCACCGCGATCAAAGCCGTGCGGGCCGCCCGCAAGCACGCGCGCGGCGAGATCTGTTACACCACGAGCCCCGTCCACACCATCGACGCCTTCGTCCAGATGGGCATCGAGCTCGAGAAAATGGGCTGCGATTCCATCGGGATCAAAGACATGTCTGGCGTCATCGCACCGCGCATCGCCTTCGATCTCGTCAAGGAACTGAAGCGTCGTATCGGGCTTCCCATTACGCTGCACACTCACGACACCGCCGGCCTCGGCGCCGCCGCCTACCTCGCGGCCATCGATGCGGGGATCGACGCCGTCGAAACTTCCATCGCGCCTTTCGCCAACGGCACGTCCCAGCCCGACACCGTGCGCATGCTCGCCCTGCTCGAGGGCCATCCGCGCTGCCCGAAATTCGATCCGAAAAAACTCCAGCAGCTCCGCGAGTATTTCACCGGCGTTTACAAGGAGCTCGAAAAATTCACTTCGCCCGCCAACGAGCGCGTCGATTCCGACACGCTTTTCTACCAGGTGCCCGGCGGCATGCTCTCGAACTTCCGCAATCAGCTCAAAGAGCAGAACATGTCCGACAAATTCGAGCAGGTCATGGCCGAGATCCCCTACGTGCGCTCGTGCCTCGGCTGGATTCCGCTCGTCACACCCACATCCCAGATCGTCGGCACGCAGGCCATGCTCAACGTGAAGTTCGGCCGCTGGGTCAATTTCTCCCAGCCCGCGATGGACATCGCGCTCGGCAAATACGGCCGCACGCCCGGCCCGATCGACCCCTCCCTCCGCGAGCTGGCGATCAAAAAGTCCGGCCAGAAACCGATGGACCACCGCCCGGCCGACGCTCTCGCGCCGCGCATGGAAAAACTCCGCGCCGAGCTCTCCGCCGCAAGCCTTCCCACGAACGACGAAGCATGCGTCCTCCACGCGATGTTCCCGCGCGAATTCGCCGCCCTGCACAAAAAACCCGCCAGCCCCGCGCCCGCGCCCGCTCCGATTCCCGCGCACGCCGTCGCTGCCCCGCCCGCTCCGTCGCGTCCGCTCAACGGCACCGCGCGCTACGCCCTCACCATCGCAGGCCGTCGCACCGAGGTCACCGTCTCCGAGGTCGCGTGATTCTCTCCCGCGTGCGGCCCGCTGCGCTCGCGGCGGGATCCGCCGCTACAAGCCTTCGCCCGGCCGCACCACATCCGAATCCTTCGGCTTCCGCCACTTCCGCTGGATGACCGCATAACCGATCGCCCCGCCCAGCGCGCCCAGCACCACCGCGCCAAGATAAAGCGAAACCGCCGCATCTCCGCGCAACAGCTCGCGCGGCGCCGACGAAAACGTGTGCCACACGGTTTGAATCGGACGTCCGCGCACGACTTCTCCGATGGCGTAACAGGCCGGCAAATGCACCGGCGCCGTCAAGGGCGTCGAAAGAAACTGCAGCGCGATGCAAAAGAGGATGTTCCCTCGCACGAACAACGCCGCCACACACGCAAACACCGTTTGAAACGGCAGCAGCGGCACCATCGTAATCGGAAAACCCACCAGCCACGCTCGCGCGAGCGACTCGTGCGTCGGCCGCCAGAGCGCCTTGTCCAGCAACCGATCTCCGAGCGCCGAATGCAGCCAGCCACCCCGCAGGTGGCGGCGCGAAACACGGCGGCGATGCAGCCACCGCAGGACCCATAGAGGCATGCGCATCGTGAGAAAACTTCGACACTGAACGTGTCCGCCTTCGCATGGGAATCAAAATCCCCCACGGCTTCGCCTCTCCACTCCCGTGCCGACGCGATGCGCCCACCGCGCAAATCTCCCGCAAAAAAACCTGCTGACGCCTGCGCAACTTGCGTCCTCTCTCAAACGACCTCACACCACACCGTTTCCCCACCCCATGATGCTCCTCCTTGCGGCTGCTGCCGCCACGCCCACCGACCACTGGCCTTTCGCCATTCTCGCCATCTCCGTTGTTTTTATCGTCGTCGCAATCACGCGCCTCCGCCTGCATGCCTTCGTCGCGCTGACGCTCGCCGCCTTCCTGGTCGGCTTTCTCACGAAGGAATTTTCTGCTTCCGCCCTCGCGCGACTCCCCGCCGCCCTTCAACCCGACGCCCGCTCCAATTCCTGGATCGCCGCCGTTGAGCTCACGTCCATCGAGTTCGGCGCCGCCGCCGGATCGATCGCCATCTCCATCGGTCTCGCATCGATCATCGGCCTCTGTCTCATGGAGAGCGGCGCCGCCGACAAAGTCGTGCGCCGCTTCCTCGCCGCCTTCGGCGAAAAACGCGCGCCGTTCGCCCTCCTCGCCGCCACTTACGTCCTGTCGATCCCCATCTTCTTCGACACGATGTTCATGTTGATGATTCCCCTCGCGCGCGCCCTCTGCCTGCGCACCGGGAAAAACTATCTGCTCTACGTGATGTGCATCTGCGCCGCCGCCGTGCTCACACACAGCCTCACCGTGCCGCATCCCGGCCCGCTGGCGATGGTCGACAATCTCCGCGTCGATCCCGGCGCTTCCCTTTTCTGGGGCATCGCCGCGGGCATCGTGCCTCTCCTTGTCGGCTACTACATCGTGAAGTGGATCGACTCCCGCCACTCCGTCCCGCTGCGCGAAACCGCCGGCGCCTCGCTCGCCGAGCTCGAAGAAATCTCCCGCAAACCCGAGTCGTCACTCCCGTCGTTCACTCTTTCGATCGCGCCCGTCCTCCTCCCAATTCTACTGATCGGCGCCGCTTCCTTCCTCAAAGTGCTCGCCGGCTACCCCGACGCCGTCGCCGCGCTCGGCGGCCCCGACACCTTTGCCGCCATCAACAAGCTCGTCGCCTTCTTCGGCAACAAGAACGTCGCCCTCATGCTCGGCACGCTGATCGCGATCGTCGTGCTCGCCCGCCAACGCAAGCTGGGCCTCGGCAAACTGGGCGAACTCCTCGAAGGCCCGCTCGGCACCGCCGCCATCATCATCCTCATCACCGCCGCCGGCGGATCGTTCGGCGCCATGCTGCGCCACGCCGGCGTCGGCGACGCCGTCAAGAACGTCGCCGCTCAATACAGCCTCAATCTCGTCCTGCTCGCCTGGACCACCGCCTTCGTCGTGCGCGTCGCCCAGGGTTCCGCCACCGTCGCGATGATCACCGCTTCCGCCATCCTCTGGCCGATGATCGATCCCGCCGCCAACGCCGCGCCGCCGTTTCACCCGATGTATGTGTTCCTCTCCATCGGCTTCGGCGCTTTCGGCTGCTCCTGGATGAACGACAGTGGTTTCTGGGTCGTCAGCAAACTCGGCGCCCTCACCGAAAAGGAAACGCTCCGCAGTTGGACCGTTCTCTCCACCGTCCTCTCCGTCGCCGGCCTGCTCCTCACGTTCGTCACTTCGAAACTCCTCCCGCTCGTCTAAACGAAGTCCGGCGCGCTCGGCCCAAACGTTTCCGGCGAACGGTCCTCCGCCGCCCGCCGGAAAAGACCGCTCTTTCCCTCACCTCACCGATTTGTCCTCCGGCAGCCCGAGCTCCTTGTAAAGCCCCCGTCGCGCATTCTTGTCTCCTTCCAGAATCTTGTGCGCATACGCGGCAACCCGGAGCGCATGCGCGCGCGGCACCACAATCACGCCATCGCCGTCGCCCACGATCACATCGCCCGGCTTCACCAGCACGCCGCCGACCACCACAGGGCGATTAACCGACTCCAATTCATTCCGGCCCGGCCGAATCCCGCGCGTCACCATCCGCGTATAAATCGGCACTTTCTGCGTCGCGATTTCGTCGCTGTCGCGCGTGCCGGCATTCGTCACCACGCCGACCGCGCCTTTCGCTTTCCAGATCATGATGTTCGCCGATCCGATCGAGCCGACGTCCGCGTTCACCGCGTCCTCCAACACGACCACCGATCCTTTGCGCAGAATCGGAATGAAGTGCTCTTTCGATTTCTCGTTATACCACTTTCCCGCCCACGCATCGTAATCCGCTTCGTTCATGATTCCCGGCGCCGGCTCCTGCGTCGGCACGAATCGCGCCGTCACCGCGATGCCGATGATCCGATGACTGTAATCCTTCGTATCCATCCAGAGGGGGCGAAGCTCGCGATCCATCATACCGCGGCCAAACAATCCCACCGCGTCCAACCCGTCCGTCACATCCGCCACGCGCAGGCCTTCGAACGCCGCGAGAATCTTCGCGTCGTCTTCTTCTGAATACACCGGCGTCGGCATGAAATTCATGCCCGAGCGCAACTGCTCCGGGTTCGGCTCCGCCGCTTGCGCCACGACTGCCACCGACCACGCGGCCATGATCGCCGCTCCGACCAAACGTTTTGGGTATTTCATAGGGGTGCCGCCAACGTTGCCCCATTCATCCGGGCCGCCAGCGAAAAGTGCGGCGCATCCCACCCCGTATCCGCTGCCTTACCACGCCTTCCTTGCCTCCGCGCCATCTCCTCCGGCACGCTCTCCCGTTTCATGTCCTGGATCGTCGCCAGTCTCCTCTCCGCCTTTGTCCTCGGTTGCTACGAGCTCAGCACCAAACAGGCCGTTCGCGACAACGCTGTCCTCGTCGTCCTCTTCTTCACCAATCTCTGCAGCGCGCTCGTCTGGCTCGCGCTCATGGCCGTCGACGCCGCCTCGCCTCACACGCTCCCGGCTATCCTTCAGGTCCCTTCGCTCACGCCCGCACAACACCTTCTCATCCTCGCCAAATCCGCCCTCGTTGCCCTGCTGTGGACCTGCTCCTACTTCGCCGTTAAACACCTCCCGGTTTCAATCGCCTCGCCGATTCGTTCCACCAGTCCCGTGTTCACCATCGCCGGCGCCCTGCTGGTTCTCGGCGAACGCCCCACGCTCCTCGAGGGTCTCGGCATCGCCATCACGCTCGCCTCGTTCTTCGGCCTCTCCGCCGCCGGCGCGCGCGAGGGCATCCACTTCGGCCGCAATCGCTGGATCTGGCTCCTCGTATTCGGCACCATCCTCAACGGCGTCAGCGCGCTCTACGACAAATACCTGCTCGGCCACCACGGTTTCGACGCCGCCTCCGTCCAGGCATGGTTCTCCATCTACCTCGCGCTGCTCTTCCTTCCGCTCGCTCTCGGTTGGAAGCTTCGTCTCTGGCAGCGTAACGAATTCCACTGGCGCCCGAGCATCATCCTCATGTCGCTCACGCTGCTCGTCGCCGACTTCCTTTACTTCGACGCCTTGCGCAATCCCGATGCGCTCATCTCCGTCGTCTCCAGTTTCCGTCGCGGCGCCGCGCTCGTCGCATTCGCCGGCGGCATCCTTCTCTTCGGCGAACACAACTGGCGCCAAAAACTCCCCGCCGTCCTCGGCGTCCTCGCCGGCATCGTCCTCACCCTCGCAGGTTAGCGTCCCCGAAGGGCGCCGCTCCGCCGGCGCCGCGTTCTACCCCGCCGCCGTCCCCGCCTTCCCCATCAACTCCATCTTGATCTCGCGACACTCCGCGTGCGCCTCCGCTTCGAACTTTTCCAGATTGAAACTCGGAAAAATCCCCTCGCGCAGAATCTTCCACCCTTCCGTTTCCGCGATCGATCGCGACGCCCCCGGCCGCTCGCCGCTCCATCCCAGCCGATTCTGCCGGCACAAATCCCGCGCCAGCGACACGCTCGCCACGAGCACCGCATCCTCCTTCGCCGCCTCCGGCTCATCCACCCATCGCATCACATTCGCGTAACTCGGCAGCAGCCCATGCCGCACCGCGAAATGCGCCGCCATCTCCCGCGTGGTGCAGCCGAGAAACAACTTCTCCGCCACCGCGAGCCCCACGTTCTCCCGCTGCGCATAACTCACGATCGCCTGAAACCCCAGCGGATGCAGATACACCAGCACCAGCTTGCCGATATCGTGCAACAACCCCGCCGCATACGCTCGCGACTCCAAACTCTGAAACTCCAGATACCGGCACACAAATCGCGCCATCCGCGCCACCCCGACCTGGAACATCCAGAAATTCGTCCAACTGCACGGCGGCACATTCATCGCCCGCGTATCCGCCGTCACCAGACCGCTCGCCATCGCCGCCAGCTTGATCTCACCGATCAATCCGACGCACAGCCGCGGATTCTCCACCGGCTCCGGATCGAGCGCGTCGCTTCTCCGATGCAGATTCGCCGCCACCAACAAATGCGCCGCCAGCCCCGGATCCTTTTCCGCCAAATCCATCAACGGCGCCAAACTCGAGGGATGCCCCGTCGCCGACATCTGAAACGACGCCGCCACCGAGTCGATCACCGGACATCCCTTCAACCCGTCGATCTGCTGCTTCAACTGCGGCCACGTCACCACCGGACAACGTCCTTCCGCCGGCGCGTCGAACCACACCGCGCGCTTGGCCGCCAATTCCGCTTCGTTGCGTTCCTCTTCCGTCACGAAATCAGCCGGCACCAGGTCCGCATTCAACTGCACTCCGATCAACTTCGCCGCCACCCCAAACATCGGCGCCACCTCCATCACGCCCGGCCAATTCGCCTGCTCGGCTCTTTCCCGCGCTCTCGCCAACACCTCGACCGCTCCCCACGCGCCCGCCGTTTCCGCCTGATCCGAAAGCTCCGCGATGCGCTTCAACATCGGATCTCTCTGCTTCGCTCCCGCGATTTCGACCAACCGCGCTCCCAGCGTCTCCAACTCCACCCGCAACGCATCCAGCGCCTTCCGCAATCCTTCGGGCGTATAACCCATCATCTTGCAAAACGACTTCTCCTCCTCGAAGTGCTGCGCTCGCCAGGGGTTCGCGATCGCTTTGTTCACTTCCGCCATGATCTGCCCGTCCAGATAGGGTTTCACCAAAAAGTTTTGCACTTTCAGCTCCATCGCCCGCCGCACCGCATCCCGATCGCCCGCGCTCGTGTAGATCACGACGGGCATCGGCTTCAACAAACAGTCGTCCCGCAACCGCTGCACGAGCGCGAGTCCGCCATCGGTCTCGAGTTTCAACTCCAGAAAAATCAAATCCACCGCCAGGGTCCTCCCCAGAAACTCCCACGCTTCCGTCACGCTGCTCACCGCCGCGAAGCGATGACCTCCCCGCGCCAGCACACCTTTCATCGCTTTCCGCGCGACGTCGGCAGGATCGACTAGAAGGACATTGGCCATACAAGGGGTAGCCGCTCCAAACCGATCCGAAAGGCTGGAACGATTCTCCTCTTCAATCGGCCCAATCTCCGCTTTCTAAACGCCGATCGGCTTACCGCCCGGTCATTGCACCACGCGTCGCCCCCAAACCCGCGCGTCTCCGCCACTACGTTCGCCCGCGTTCGCGAAATCGCCGCGGACTCACACCAAACGTCCGACGAAACAGCCGCGAAAAATAGAACGGATTGTCGTAACCGACGTCCGCCGCGATCGCCGAAACCTTCATCGTCGTGGTTTCCAAAAGCGTGCACGCCCGCTGCATGCGTTGCCGAATCTGATACCGATGCGGTGGACAGCCCCACCGCTCGCGAAATCGCGCCGACAAATGCCCCGGCGAATAACCCGCGCGTCCCGCCAGCTTTCTCAACGTCACCGGTTTGCCAGGTTCCCGGCGAAGCTCCTCCGCGATGCTATCGATCGGATCCGCTCCCCGTGCTTCACGTCTCGTCGTCGCGTTCGGCGCAAGCTCCAACAGCCAGGCCGCACCGGCCGTCGAGATCCGCGCATCCGACGCGCCGTGCTCCACATCGAACCAAAGCGCCTCGAACGCCGCCTGCGCGCGTTCGATATCTCCCGCTTTCCACGAGCGCCTCCGCCCCGATTTGGTTAAACGCTTTTCCCATTCCGCCAGTTGCCGGCCGGAAAAATGAGCCCACGCGATCGTCCAGGGATGCTCCTTCGTCGCGCCGTAGCCATGCGGCTTCCGGCAATCGATCCACGCCGCTTCCCCCGCCCGCAATCGCCGCCGCCGCCCGCCCTGCTCGATCCACCCTTCTCCCGTCAGACACAACAACACCAGCGGCTCCAACCCGCCGCTCCGACGCACGCGATGGTCCACCGCCCGCTCGAAACATCCCAGCCGGGTAGGAATCAAACCCGCCGCCAGCGAATCGCGGCGGGCACGCGCGAGCTCGCGCAACGTGCGCACGCGATGCCGCTGTCCCGGGGGATCGTTCACGATCGATTGATCGCTCGATTCCGTCGTTTTGTGCATGTGATTCCTGACTCTCTTCATGGAAGCCCGTCGCCAAACCTGACATCGTTGTGTGCATGTCCCAAGCCCAAAGCCCCGTCTCGGTCCGCCGCGTCACGGTGACGTTGCCCACCTACTCGCCCGAACCGCCCACGCGGCATCCGATGTTTCTCGAGAAACGCGTTTACCAGGGCAGCAGCGGTCGCGTGTATCCACTTCCTTTCTACGATCGCATCGCCGAATCGCCGCAGCCGCGTGCGTGGGATGCCGTGCATCTGGAAAACGAATACCTCTACGTGATGATCCTGCCCGAACTGGGCGGACGCATCCAGGTAGTGCGCGACAAGACCAACCACTACGACGCGGTCTATCGACAGGACGTAATCAAACCCGCCCTCGTCGGCCTCGCCGGACCATGGGTCAGCGGAGGCATCGAATTCAACTGGCCGCAACATCACCGGCCCGCGACGTTCATGCCGGTCTCCGTCGCGATCGAGCACGCGGACGACGGCGCCATCACCGTGTGGTGCAGCGATCACGATCCGCTCTCCCGCTTGCGCGGCGTTCACGGAATCTGCCTGCGTCCTGGCCTGTCCGTGCTGGAGCTCAAGGTGCGCGCCTACAACCGCACCACCGATGTTCAAACTTTCCTCTGGTGGGCCAATGCCGCGCCCCGCGTGCATGAACATTACGAATCGTTCTTCCCTCCCGACGTGACGTCGATCGCCGACCATGCCAAGCGCGCAACGAGCACGTTCCCGCTCTGCACGGATCGTTACTATGGCGTCAACTACGCCGAACGCGCCCGGAACGGAGTGCCCGCCGACGAACAACCCACCCGCTATCGGCCGCTGCCCGGAGTGCCGGCCAACAATCTCGCGTGGTATGCCAACATTCCCGTGCCGACGTCCTACATGGCACTCGGTTCTCGCGACGACTTTTTCGGCGGCTACGACCATCGCGCCTCGGCCGGACTCCTCCACGTCGCAAACCGGCACATCGCGCCGGGCAAGAAGCAATGGACCTGGGGGAATCACGATTTTGGATACGCTTGGGATCGCAACCTCACCGAACCCGATGCCAACGGCGAATACCCGCCCTACATCGAGCTCATGGCGGGCGTTTACACGGACAACCAGCCCGACTTCTCCTACCTCCAGCCGGGCGAAACGAAAACCTGGAGCCAATACTGGTATCCGTTTCGAGAAATCGGCCCGACGCGTCAGGCCAACCGTGACGCCGCCCTCAGTCTGACCTGCGCCGGGCGCACCTTTCGTATCGGTGTCGCCGTCACGCAGCGCCGTCCGCGAACGACCGTAACACTCTTCGCTCGCGGTCGTGAAATCGCGCGTTGGCAACGAGACCTCGCGCCGGATCGCCCCTTGATCGTCGAAGCGAAATCGCGTCGCACGCTCCAGCTTGCAGAGCTCTCCGCGATCGTCTCCGACCAGGAAGGCCGCGAGCTGTTGCGTCACGTCGAGCGGACTCCGCAGCCGGCTCCGCCTCCTGCGCCTGCCACCGAGCCGGCCGCGCCCCAAGACATCGCCGGCAACGACGAGCTCTACCTCGTTGGTCTTCATCTTGAGCAATATCGCCATGCGACTCGCATGCCCGACCTGTATTGGCGCGAAGCGCTGCGTCGCGATCCGGGCGATGCCCGGTGCCACTTGGCGCTAGGTCGCTGGCATCTTCGTCGCGGAGAATTCACGGCCGCCGAGCCCCACTTTCGCGCAAGCATCGAGCGGCTCACACGCCGAAATCCAAATCCTTACGACGGCGAACCGCTCTACCAACTCGGCCTCTGCCTGCGGCACTTGGACCGCCTCGAGGAAGCTTACGACGCGCTCTACAAAGCGACGTGGAACCAAGCTTGGGCGGGCGCATCGCATCACGCGCTCGCCGAAATCGACGCCACGCGCCGAAGCTGGCCTGAGGCGCGCGAACATCTGGAACGCGCCTTGCGCCTCAATACCGACAATCTCCGCGCTCGCGCATTGCTGGCCGTGGTATTGCGCCAGCTCGGCCACGATCAAGCCGCCCACGAAGCGCTGCGCACGAATCACCAGCTCGATCCGCTCGATCCGTGGACGCGGCATCTCCGCGGAGAGCAATTCGCCGGCGACACGCAGACTCGTCTCGACGTCGCGCACGATTGCGCGCGCGCCGGCCTGATCGACGATGCCATTGCGCTGCTGCAAAGCGCCACGCCAGAGCCGGGATCCGGCACCACGCCGCTCGTCGCCTACACGCTGGCGTGGTTGTATTCGAAACGCGGTGACAAGCGCTCCGCCCGACAGCACCGCAAAGCCGCTCGGAATGCGCCCATCGACTATTGCTTTCCTGCACGGCTCGAAGAAATCCGAATTCTCACCGATGCCATCGCCGCCGATCCCAACGATCCTCGCGCGCTTTACTACCTTGGCAACCTGCTCTACGACCGCCGGCGCCACCGTGAAGCGGTTTCGCTTTGGGAAAAATCAGCGCGCCTCGATCCGAGCTGCGCGATCGTCTGGCGCAACCTCGGCATCGGCTACTTCAACATTCATCGATCGCCCGCTCGCGCCCGCACCGCTTACGAGCACGCGGTGCACGCCGACCCCAACGACGCGCGTCTGCGCTACGAACGCGATCAACTGTGGAAGCGAATGGGCATCGCCCCTTCTCGTCGTCTCAGGTCCCTTGAAACGCGGCGCGACCTCGTCGAGCTCCGCGACGACCTTTCGATCGAATATTGCGCCCTGCTCAATCTCGCCGGTCGCCACTCCGACGCGCTCCAGGTGATGTCATCGCGCCGCTTCCAACCGTGGGAAGGCGGCGAGGGTCAAGTGCTCGCACAATTCACCTCCGCGCAACTCGGACTCGGTCACGCCGCGCTCGCCGCCGGCCACCCCAAGACCGCCCGGTCGCACTTCGAAGCCGCTTTGAACCCGCCCGCGAATCTCGGTGAAGTTCGACACTTCCTCGCCAATCCCAGTCCCGTTCTCCTCGCCGCCGGCGACGCGTGCGCCGCGCTCGGCGATCGCACCGCTGCACGCGCACATTGGCAGCGCGCTGCCCACTTCCGCGGAGATTTCCAAGGCATGAAGGAGCGCGAGCTTTCAGAAACATCGTTCTTCAGCGCCCTCGCCTGGCAGCGGCTCGGCCGCGTCGAACGTTCGCGTCGCCTGCTGCGCGAACTGCGCGACTTCGCCCGCGCGCTCGCCCGGAAGCCCGCGGTCATCGACTATTTCGCAACGTCGCTGCCGACGATGTTGCTGTTCGACGACGATTTGTCCGCACGTCAGCGCACGAGCGCCTTGTTCATGGAAGCGCAAGCTCGCCTCGGGCTCGGCGAGCGCAGCGCCGCGCGGCGTTTGCTCCGGCAAGTGCTCACGCGTGACCCCAGCCACGCGCTCGCCCACGAGCTGATGGTTTCGACGTTCGGCTCGAAACCACGACCACGCCGGAAAACGGCGTAACAAAAAGCCGCCGCTCCTCGAGCGGCGGCTTGAAAGGCCTATCGGCGACCTCGGCCGAAGTGAGACTTCAATCAGCCCGCCGCTTGCTCGAGCGGCGCCGGCTCGCCGGCACCCGACGCAGCTTTATTCTCTTCCACCCACCGCACGCAGAACTGCACCAGCTGCGTGGCGTTGGCGAGGTTGAGCTTCCGCTTGATGTGCACGCGGTGCGTCTCGACCGTTTTGATACTGAGGAAAAGCTTCGCTGCGATCTCGCGCGTGGGAAGTCCGTCGCCGATCAGATTCACAATCTCCAATTCGCGGTCGCTGAGACTCGCAACCGGCGAATCCGCGGAGCCATCGTCCGTGCCGTCGACGAAACGGTTGAGCATCTGCGTCGCCACGCGTTCGCTGACGAACAACTGCCCATTCCGCGCGCGGCGGATCGCATCGAGCACGCGGCTCGTCACGTCCTGCTTCATCACGTAAGCGCGCGCTCCGGCTTTCAATACGCGAAGCGCATAGACGGATTCGTCATACATCGACACCACGACGACATCGATCCCGGGATCGAACGCCTTGATGTTTTTGATCAGCTCGATGCCGGAATTCCCCTTGAGCGAGATGTCGGCGATGACGACATCGGGGCGGATCTTCATGATCTCGGCCGTTGCGGTTGCGGCGTCGGCGGCTTCACCGCAGACTTCCATGTCTGGCTCCGCATTGATCATCGCGCGGAGTCCCATCCGCATCAGCGGATGGTCGTCGACGACGTAGATGCGGGACTTGACGGCAACGGGGGCCTGACCGACAGGGCCATTCGAATACACTCGAACGACCGAACCTGGCTTGGCGCTCTTGGCGCTGGAGTTGGTAGCTAGTTTCACGAGTTTGAAGGGACGGGGGAGGAACCGGCGCGCGCATGGACCCGTTCATGAGCATCTTGTTCACACGAAAACGCCCGCCGCCCGCGAAGAATTAACTCCGGCGGGCGGGTGGCTTTCAGATATGAACGACGATGATCAGTAAGCGGTTCTAGGCGGCAGGAAAATTTGTCGGACCGTGGCAAAAAGGATCTGCAGATCCAGCAGCAGCGACCACCGGCGGATGTAAAACATGTCGTAACCGATACGCTTGTGGAGCAGCGAAACCTCCGAGATCTCTCCACGAAACCCTTTGCTCTGCGCCAGGCCCGTGATGCCCGGCTTCACAAAGTGCCGCGTGTAATACGAGCTCACCACCTTCGCGAATTGTTCGTCGTGCTCGAGCAGGTGCGGACGCGGCCCGCTTACGCTCATGTCGCCCAACAGCACGTTGATGAACTGCGGAACCTCATCGAGGCTGCTGCGGCGCAGGAATCGGCCAAACGGATACACGCGCGAGTCGTGCCGTTGCGCCTGCTTCGCCATCGCTTCGGCCGAGCCTTTGACATGCATCGTCCGGAATTTGTAGATGAGAAATTTGCGACGGTTCAGGCCGGAGCGGAACTGACGATGGAAAACCGGCCCCGGTGACTGCATCCGCTGCATCAGCGCGACCAGCAGCACCAAAGGCGGAAGCACAAACAACACCACCGGCAGCGAGACCGCGATATCGAGCGCGCGTTTGAGCGCACGGTTCGCCGGGTTCTCCAACGGCTCCGACGTGAGCAGCACAAAGGTGTAATCGCCTTCGTTCTCCACGCGGATCGGCATCCCGCCGAAATAACTCCGGCTGTTCGAATAGAACCGCACGCGGCACCCGGCATCCTCGACGCAGCGCGCAATCTCGCGGGCGTGCTGCGGTGTGTGAGCGAGCTGCGAAACGACGACCTGCGAGATATCGTGCTCGACCAGCACGCGCCGCAGTTCGGCCAGCGAGCCCAAGCGCGGCAATGTTCCACGATTCGCGTCGCCCGGCCCCACCCAGCCGACGACCTGGATGCCGAGATGTTCGCGAGAGCGAATCCACTCGGCGAGATCCTCGATGTCATCCTGCGGCGCAACCAGCACCGTGCGCATCACCGACTGGTGGAAGAAATTCCGGATGATCAGACGCGGATAATAGCGATTCGCGATCACCAGCACGCACGCCATGATGGCGATGTAGCTGGAAAGAAAAAGACGGGACACGTCCGTGTCCTTCGTGACGAACGCGATCGTGAACAGCACGGCAATGATCCGCACCAATTGTTGGCGCGCCATGCGCGATGCCTCGATCCATCCCACGTTGCCGAGCCGGCTTTGATAGCCTTTCAACCCGTAGGTGATCCACAGCGTGCTCGCGAGCACACCGAGAAGATAGAGCGATACGTTTGCGGATTGCGCAAACTTCACCCAACCCAGCCATTCGATGAGCGCGATCCAGCCGGCATATACCACCGCGGAAGTCACCACGATCGCGGCGCCGTGCAGGCAGCGCAGTCCTTCCTGACGATCTTTCACCATAGGTGTGTTTTCCCTCTCATTTGTGAATGGCGGTCCGACACCACGAGCATACCGTCAGTTCGCGATCAGCCTATTGTATCAGGGCCTGCTTCGAACCTCGGCACTCGCACCCAGATCCCCATAAGGAAATCCCTGATCGACGGCGCAGTGCACGGGAACGCACTTGCCTACCAACGCCGCGGATCGAGCCTCGCTCGAGACGCGCCCCGTGGCTCGTCCGCCGCCATGAACTCACTCGAGACAATTTCCCGGCTCGGCTGGTATTGCCTCCGAACGCAACCGCGCCGCGAGTTCGTAGCCGCGCTTAATCTTCGCCGGCGCACCGGCGTCGATGTATTCGCTCCGCGCATACAAGTCCGGCGCAGCGCGCGCAGCGGCGTCGTCAGCGCCCTCGCCGAAGCTCTCTTCCCCGGTTACTTGTTCGCTCGCTTCGAATATCCGCAGCAGCTCCGCCACGTCGTCAGCACCACGGGCGTCACCGGGGTCGTGAGTTTCGGTTCCCAACCACCCGTCGTGGCAGATCACGTGATCGACTTTCTTCGCGCGCACGTGCGTCTCGCCGAGACCGACCGGGGCCAGCCCATTTTCACCGAGGGCACGTGGGTCCGCATCGTGGGAGGCTGTTTCCGCGATGTGGAGGGACGCGTGCTCTCGTTCGACACCCGCACCGACCGCGTGCGCGTGTTGCTCAGCCTGCTCGGACGGGACGTGCAGGTGAGCGTCATGGCCCAACAGCTCGTGGCGCTCCCGCAGGAAACAGGCGCGCAGCGGGCCGCTCCCATCGTGCTGCAAAACGTTGCGGCACCACTTGCCCGATAATCGGTCCAACAGCCGGTGACACTCCCCTCCATCGGGAGAAATTGCTTGTTCGGTTCGCTCCCTCCGGAGCGCGCTCGGGCGGCAGCTTGTCAGGAACAGGCGATTCGGTGGGCGTCCAGCTCGCTTCGCCCAACTCAATACATAACGCATGAAAGTCTCCCAATTCGTCTTGCTGTCGTCCGCCGCCACCGTGCTGACGTCCAGCTTGCTCGGCTTCGCCGAATTCGCCCGCGGCGAAGTCCTTCTCTCCACGACCGGACGCGCGATGTATGATTCGCGAGTCTTTGGCGGATTGAGTCCGGCCGACGACTATATCTTCACGCTCGAACCGAGCCTGATCTACCGCCGCGAGGCCGGTCAGCTGAAACTCAACAGCGACGCAGGCCTGCGCATCAACCGCTACAAGGATTTTCAGGAGCTCGATTCCGAAGATTTCTTCACTTCGGTGCGGCTCAGTCTTCCGCCCGAAGCATCGGCCATCGCCTCCGGCACTTTCGAAACCAGCTACGACGAACGGACCGACGTGAACTACGACGTCAACGCTCGGATGCGTGAGAAAACGTTTCTGTCGCGCTTGAACACCCTCTTCCCCACCGGCCTGAAAACCAGCCTCGCGTTCGGCGGATCCTACCGGAAGGAAGACCGCCTGCGTTTCAATGATCGCGAGACCTGGGAAGGCACCGCCGCGTTTCGTTACACGGACTTCCTCGGCGGCACCACGTTCGAAGCGCGTTACCGCCGGCTCGATGTCGAATCCTCCGGCGTCAACGTGATCGGCATCCCGCTCGATCAGAAAAGCGATTTCTACTCGGTCTCGCTTTCCCGCCCCCTTTACCACGAGGTGCGCGGCTCCATCAGTTACGGCTATCGCGTGCTGCATCGTTCGCGCGCCGAAGTGTTCGGTCAGGACGGACGCGCCGCGGGGTCCATCTTCGCCGTCAACATCGAGGGTCCCTTCCTCCCCGCTTCGCGTTTCCCCAAGGTCGATAGCTCCCTCTCGTTCGGCTATCAGGAAGCCGAAACGCCCGGCATTGCCGACACGGGTGGCAGTCGCTTCTTCGGTGCCGCGCGGCTCGGCTGGCACGTCCGCGAGCGCACCCAACTTTTCTTGCAGGCTCGCCGCGCGCTGGAACTTTCCATCGACGACCTGACGATCGAAACGACCTCCGGCGAAATCGGCATCTCTCAATCCGTCGGAAACTTCACGTCGCTCAATGCCTCGATCGGCTACGAGGAGCGGGATTATCGCACGGTCACGCGCAGTGATGAAGCGTTCACCGCCCACGTCGCCGCCAACTACCGAATCACTCAGGCGTGGTCTGCGTCCGCCAATTATCGCCTGCGCGCGACCGACTCGAACTCGCCGATCGCCGACTACGAGCGGCACGTCGTCTGGGTCGCCGCCACCTACACGTTCTGATCTACGCGCCATGACCTCCCGCTTCCTTGTCTTCTCGCTGCTGGCCTCGCTGGCCTTCGCCCAGGTGCCGCCTGCCGGCGTGCCTTCCAACATGGGCACGCCTCCGCCCCCGGAAAACAACACCGATCCTTCCTACCGCCTCGTCCCGGGCGACTCGGTTTCCGTCAACGTCTATGCCGAACCGGACATGTCCGCCGCACAGCGTCTCGACTCCCTGGGCATTCTTCGCCTGCCGATGATCGGCGAGGTGAAACTCGGTGGTCTCACCGTGCGCGAGGCGGAGATGGAACTCGAAAATCTTTATCGTTCGCGAGAGTTGCTGAAGTCGCCTCTCGTCTCGCTCGCCGTGAGCACTTACGCCATCCGGGAAGTTTCGGTTCTCGGGGCCGTGCGTTCGCCGGGAAACTTTCAGTTCCCGAAAGAGACGACCAGTTTGGACATCGTTGATTTGATCACGCGTCTTGGCGGATTTACCCCGACCGCCAAATCGGACGCGGTGAGCGTCATTCGCCGCAAACCCGACGGAAAGGAAGAGGTCACTACCGTCGATGTGGAACGGATGATTTCAGGGCGGAAGCGCGGGGATTCTGGTCGCCGCGAGTTCGCCGTGTTTCCCGGAGACCGCATTTGGGTTCCCGAGCGACTTTTCTAACCGCGCTTCAACCTTCCGCCTACATCACCATGCCTTCTCCTTCGAAAAAAGCCGCTCCGGCGGCACCCGCCGTTCGTATCACGGCCCGCGATGTCCTGCAGATGTTTCAGGAACGCTGGCTGATCGGCCTCCTCGCCGGCGCCGCCGCTGCCATCGCCTTCGTCGCGCTGCAGCCGACCAAGGATCCCGTTTACTACAGCGAGGTCAGCCTCCTGTTCGAATCGCGCAAGGACCGCGTGCTGAACATCCAGGAGGTCGTCGAAACCGGCGTTCGGAGCGCCACCGAGCTCAACATCCACGCCGAACAACTGCGCAGTCAGACGTTCTTCGACTACGTGCTCACCTCGTTCAATCGCGAGGAAACCGAGCGCATTCAGCGGCCTTATCGAGACCTCGAGAATCCCGACAAGCCCGTCCCGAGTCTCGCTGAAATCATCCGGCCCAACCTCACGATTCATGCGCGCCGCAACACCACGATCATCGTGATCGGCGTTCAGAACCGGAACCCGGAAGCCGCCGCGCTCATCGCGAATCGCTTCGCGCGGCGCTACATCGACTACAATCTCGATCGCGCCAACAGCGGCACCAACTCGGCGATCATCTTCCTCCGCAATCAAGCCGAGGAACTCCGCTCGCAGGTCGAGGCCGTCGAAGCTTCCCTCCAGGAATACCGCGCGAAACACAACGTCGCCGCCCTCGGCGAAAATCAAAACGTCGTCCTTCAGAAGGTCGGCACCGTCGGCACCGCTCTCGTGCAGGCGCAGATGGAGCAGGTCGAAATGCGTTCCGTCCTCGACAAGATCGACGAGTATCGCCGCGACGGCAAAGACCTCCACGAGATCCCGCAGATCGGCGGCTTCGGCCAGGTCAGCGCTCTGCGCACACGCCTTTCCGAACTGAACGCCCAGCGTCTGCTGCTCTCCGAGAAATACCTGCGGCTCCACCCGCGGATGATCCAAAACGAACTCGAGATGAACGAAACCCAGCGGCTCCTCAACGAGGCCACCGCGATGGCGATCGCGAATCTCGAAACCCGTCTGCGCATCGCCGCGCAGCACGAGATTCGTCTCCGCAAGGAGCTCGAACAAGCCGAGGCAATGGCCCACCAGCTCGACAAGACGTCGGTCGATTATCGCTTCCTCGAACAGGATGCCGCCACGAAACGCGCCACCTACGCCCGCGTGGTCGACCGCCTCAACGAGGCGTCGGTCGCCAGCCAGATGGAAAACACCAACATCAAGATTTTCGATCCCGCCTACGTTCCTGGCGCCGCCGTGGGCGACGGCGTGGCCGGCATCGCGATGAAGGCCAGCCTGCTCGGGGTCGGATTGTTCGTGTTCGTGCCGCTCGCGTTCGGCTTCTTCGACACGCGCATCAAGACCGTCTCGCATGTCGAGGATTCGCTCGGCGCGGTCTTGCTCGGCGCCGTGAAATCGATCGACGGACTCGGCGAAATCGAGCGCGCTCACGTGTATCGGCTCCACAAGGACGACGGACTCACCGAAGCGTATCGCGGCATCTACAGCTCGATCGACATCCACTCCACGGAGGCCTTCCCCAAGGCGATCATCAGCACCAGCAGCATGCCCGGCGACGGCAAAAGCCTCACCGCCAGCAATCTTGCCGCGGTCTTCGCCGCGCACGGTCGCCGCACGCTTCTCGTCGACTGCGATCTTCGCCGTCCGGTGCTTCACCGCTACTTCGGCGTCGATGTGAGCAATGGCTGGATCCAGTGCCTCAACCCCGCCGCGGCGGTCGACGGCAAACTGCCTGAGGCGCCCACCATCGCATTCAGCGAAAACCTCGACCTGCTGCCGTCCGGTGGCGTCGCGAAGAATCCGACCGAGACGCTCGAGCGTTTTGTCACTTCCGGCATGCTCAAGCGCCTGCTCGAGCGCTACGATCTCGTCCTTCTCGACACGCCGCCCGTCGCCGTTTTTCCCGACGCATTGCTGCTCTCCCGCTACTGCAAGGAGCTGATCTACGTCTGCAAATTCGGCTCGGTGCGTCTCAACAACGTGCGCAAGACGCTGGGCAAGCTCCACGAAACCGGCGTCAAGGTTCTCGGCCTCATCATCAATCAGATGCCCGAATCTCGCTTCCGCGCATGCGGCTATCAGGGCTACGGCGCGTATGGCCGCGAGTATTACCAGGCTTACGCCAAGACCAGCGCCGCTCATTGAGAATCGCGGTTCCCCTCCCGCGCTCCTCCCTTGAACCGAATCGCCTCTGATCGATGGCCGAAGCTTTGCGAACGTTCGCAGGCCTCACGCTGCTCACCGCGCTCGCGGTCGCACCGTTGTATTTCGGCGCGACGCGACTCGTTCCGTTCCAGACGCTGCTCGCGTTAGCGGGAGCGGGCGGCGCCGCGTGGATCGCGAGCGCCGTCGCCGGAACGACGTGGAGCCCGCCGCCGTGGCCCGCCACGCTCGCGGTCGCCCTCATCCTGATGTCGGCGATCGTCTGGGCGCTGTTGCTCACGCCGCCCGAGATGCCCGCGTTCACGCGCGCCCATTTCGCGCGAATCGTCGCGCGCTGGCCAAACAGCGTCGTGCCCAAAAGTTTTCCGCTCCTCCTCACCTGGGCCTTTGTCGCCGGGGTCGCGTTTCTCGCTTTCTGCGATTTCGCCCGCGATGCCACCTGGCGACGCTCGATTCTTTGGACGATGCTCATCACGGGCAGTGTCGTCGCGGTCGCCGGCCTGTTTCAAAACGCCACGCGCGCGAGCGGCATCTATTGGCTCCCAAGTCATCGCATGCCCGGCGCGTTCTTCGGTCCGTTCTTTCATCACACCGCGGCCGGCGCCTATTTGAACACCGTCTGGCCGCTCGGTTTTTCGCTGGCATTGCTGGGGATTCAGCGAGGTGCCGCCACGAAGCTCGGCATCGGTCTCGCCCTCGCCTGCAGCGCCTTGATCCTCGCGGCCCACTCGGGCCACGTCTCTCGTCTTCCGCAGGTGGTTGCCGCGACCGTGCTGATCGGCTTCTCGATCTGGTGCGGAATCTGGCGCGTCTTCGGTCACGTTCGCGGGCTGCGTCCCGCCTTGGCGGGTATTGGCGTCGTTCTCGCACTCACCGTGGCCGCTTTCGGCGCGACTCGGATTGATGAAATAAAATCCCGCTGGAATCTGCTCTCGTGGGACAAGCTCGCCGGCCGCGGCGACTTTGTCTCTCCCCCGCCCGAAACCGAATGGCGCCGGCTGATGCGCGACGATCTATTCATCCCGTCGGACCACAGCGGCTACCCGCTCGGCGATCGAGGTGCCGCTTACACGGCCGCAGTCCACGCGATCGCAGATCGTCCTTGGTTCGGCTGGGGCCCCGGCGGCTGGACCACGGCCGCGGCGCACAACTCTGTCGATCCTTTCACCCGCACGTTTTTTCTCACGGTTCAATTCACCCACCAGGATCTCCTCCAAGGTTTTGTTGAGTGGGGCGTGGTCGGGGGAACCGGTTGGGCTATCCTATTCGGGGGAGCGGTAATCGCCGCCTTCCTACGCCTGCGAACCTCGCCGAGCCGCGATTATCTCGGCGCCGGCGCCGCCGCCGCGCTCGCCGCCGTCCTTTTGCAATCGCTGATCGACTTCCCGTTGCAAATTCCCGCGGTCCATTTCAACGCCCTCGCGCTCGCTGCGGTGGCATGGACGGTTCCCGCATCAGGGAAACTCCCGGTCCTTTTCGCTGACTCTGTAATCTCAACCAATGAGTGTGCTCAATCCCACTGACGAAATCGTCATTCGTCCAAACCAGTCCTGGCTGCACATCGACTGGCGCGGCATCGTCCAATACAAGGATCTCGTCTTTCTGATGGTCCGGCGCGACTTCATCGCGCGCTACAAACAGACGATTCTCGGGCCCGCCTGGTTCATGATCAACCCGGTGCTCACGTCATTGATGTTCACGCTCGTTTTCAGCCGCGTGCTGGGCGTTTCCACCGGAGGCATTCCCCCCGTCCTTTTCTATCTCTCGGGCATGCTCGCGTGGTCCTACTTTTCCAATCTGCTCACGACCACGAGCCACGCCCTTCTCCACAACGCCGCCCTGTTCGGAAAGGTGTATTTCCCGCGCCTGATCGTTCCGCTCGCGATGTCCATCTCCAGCTGCATCGCCATCGCGATCCAGCTCTGCACCTTCCTCGCCGTGCTCGGTTACTACATCGCGACCGACCGCGTGCAGGTGCCGCTCTCCCAGGTCCTGTTCGCCCTCGCCTGCCTCCCGCTGATCATCGTCCACACCGCACTGCTGTCCGTCGGCGTCGGCCTCACGCTCGCCTCGATCACCGCCAAGTATCGGGATTTTCAACACCTCACCGGCTTCATGATCCAGTTGTGGATGTATGCCACGCCCGTGATCTTTCCGTTCAGCCGCATCCTCGAGAAATTTCCCAACGCTTCCTGGATCGCCGCCCTGAATCCCATGGCCGCGATCGTCGAGAACGTCCGCTCCCTTTTCTTCGGTTCCCCCGCAATGCCGCTCCCCTACGTGGCGCTTTCGATCGGTGTCGCGATCGTCCTGTTTTTCTTCGGCGTGCTGAGTTTCCAGCGCACCGCCCGGACGTTCATCGACACCGTCTAAACCTCCGCTCCCGACTCACCGAAGCTCATGTCTCATCCGACCATCTCGATTCGCAACGTCTCAAAAAAATACCGCCTCGGCGTCGTCGGCATGACCACGCTGCGCGACGAACTTCAGCGCCGCTGGGCCCAGCTCCGCGGCAACGAGCTCGCGTTGGGCGACAAGAAGCGTCCCGGTGCCGGCACCGAATTCTGGGCGTTGCGCGACGTCTCCTTCGATGTTCAACAGGGCGAGGTCGTCGGTCTCATCGGCCGCAACGGCGCCGGCAAGAGCACGCTGCTGAAAATCCTCAGCCGTATCACCGAACCGACCAAGGGAGAGATTCGCATCCGCGGACGCGTCGCGAGTCTCCTCGAGGTCGGCACCGGCTTTCACCCGGAACTCAGCGGCCGTGAAAATATTTTTCTCAACGGCGCCGTCCTCGGCATGTCCAAGACCGAGATCGCTCGAAAATTCGACGAGATCGTAGAGTTCTCCGAAATCGGAAAGTTCATCGACACCCCGGTGAAGCGTTACTCGAGCGGCATGTATGTCCGCCTCGCCTTCGCCGTCGCCGCCCACCTCGAACCGGAAATCCTCATCGTCGATGAGGTCCTCGCCGTCGGCGACGTCGCGTTCCAGCGCAAGTGCCTCGGCAAGGTCCGCGAAATCTCCCGCGGCCAGCACCGCACCGTCCTCTTCGTCAGCCACAACATGAACGCCGTGGAAAACATCTGCACGCGGGGCGTCATGCTGAAACAGGGCCAGCTCGTCCGCGAGGGCACCGACGTCCGCGATATCGTCCGTCACTACATCGCCGAGCACAAGATCGCCACGACCGCTCCGTCCTGGCAGAACGACGACAACTCTTACGAAAACGAACACTTCCGCGTCGATCGCTTCTACCTCACCGACAGCCGCGGCGAGCCGATCACGCACGCCGTCGCCAACGACTCCCCGGTCACCGTCAACATCGAGGGCGAGGTCCTGAAGCCCGACTCGAATCTACAAATCGGATACGGGCTGTTCACGAACGACATGGACCTGCTCTATCTGAGCACGAACCTCGACCAGCCCGAGGCCAATTGGGTCGAGCTCACCCGCGGCTCCGTGCGGCTTTCTTCGAAGATCCCCGCTCGCCTCCTCAACGAGGGCGAATACCGCGTCGGCCTTTATCTGAGCCTCTACCGCCGCCGCTGGATCTGCGAACCGGGCGTCAAGGGCCCGACGCTCGGCTTCGAAATTCGGGGCGGTCTCAGCGATTCGCCCTGCCTCGTCGTCCGCCGTCCGGGCCATCTGAGCCCCGTGATGGAATGGCAGGTTCGTTCCGGCGTCGAGCTGCTCGCCTGAGCCTCTCCCTTCTCCAGTCCTCCCGCTTCCTTTCGCCGTGGCCGCCTGCGCCCCCGTCGCTCTCTTCGTTTACAACCGTCCCGACCATACCCGTCGGACGTTGGAAGCGCTTGCGCGTAATCGTCTCGTCACCGACACGCCGCTCTACGTCTTCGCCGACGGTCCCAAGCCCGGCGCCTCGATCGCCGATCGCGAACGGATCGCCGCGACCCGCGCGCTCGTCTGCGCCGAGCCGTGGTCGCGGCAGGTCACGCTGATCGAATCGTCGGAAAATCGCGGACTCGCGGCTTCGATCCTCGCCGGGATCGGCCAGGTCCTCGCCCAACACGATCGCGTCATCGTCCTTGAGGACGACATCGTCACTTCACCGGGCTTCCTCGAGTTCATGAATCGCGGGCTCGAGCTCTACGCCAACGAGCCGCGCGTGATGCACCTCTCCGGCTACATGTATCCGCTGGGGCTTCGCACTCCCGGGACCGTGTTTCTCCGCATTCTTTCCTGCTGGGGCTGGGCCACGTGGCGACGGGCCTGGCAACACTACGACGACAACATCGAGACTCACCTCGCGCGGCTCGACACGCCCCACCGTATCCGAAAATTCAATATCGAGGGCCACGCCGACTTCCACCGCCAGCTTCTCGACAATCGTTCCGGGCGCATCCGTTCGTGGGCCGTCCGCTGGTATGCGTCCTGGCTCGCTCGCGACGGGCTCACGCTTTTCCCCACGCATTCGCTCGTTCGCAACATCGGGCACGATGGCAGCGGCGTGCATTGCCACGCGGACGCGCGCTTCGACACGCCGCTCGTCGACCAGGTCCCCGTTCGCCGGATACCGCTGCGCGAAAACATCTCCGTCCGCTGGCGCATTAACGAATTCTACCGCTCCGGGCGCGGCGATCGTTCCTTCCCTCGCATCTGGCTCAACAGCCGCCTCGTGCTCCCGCTGCGACGACGTCTCGCGCTCTGATCGCCATGGCTTCCTCCCGCTTCCTCCCTCCCGCGGCCCGCACCGCTTTGCGCGATGGATGTAATCGTCTCCGCTTTCGCGGCGTCGCCCTCGGTTCCGGCACCTACGTCCAAAACCAGGTCTCGCTCGCGCGCGGCCTCGTCACCGGACGTCATTGCGCGATTCTCCGCGGCGCCCAGGTGCTGCGTCACACCCGCCTCGCCGATCGCTGTGTCCTTGGTCATCGCGCGCGAATCGGAAACTCGACCCTCGGTGCGCACTGCACGCTCGAACCCGAGGTCGAACTGTTCAACTCCACCCTCGCCGATCACGTCGAGCTCCAGCGACAGGTCTCCGCCACCGACACTCGCATCGGCCGTTTTTCCTACGTGGGTCGACGCGCGTATCTCAATCTCGTCTCCATCGGAGCGTTCTCCTCGATCGGCCCCGCCGTGCTTGCCGGACTCGGCGATCATCCCAGCGATCTCGGCAGCACGTCCCCCGCGATGTATTCCACGCGCGGCCAATGCGGCGGCAGTTTCGCAACCGCCGATCTTTTTCCCGAGCGAAGCCCCATCGCCATCGGCAACGATGTCTGGATCGGCGCTCGCGCCTTCATCCGCGACGGCATTTCCATCGGCGACGGTGCCATCGTTGCCGCCGGAGCCATCGTGACGCGCGACGTCCCCGCCTACGCCATCGTCGGGGGCACCCCCGCCAAGCTGATCCGCTTTCGCTATTCCGAAGACATCGTCGCCCGGCTCGTGGCGAGCGCGTGGTGGTCCTGGTCCGACGATCGTCTCCGCGCCGCCCAGCCGCTCCTCGCGTCGCGCAACATCGAAGCGTTCCTCGATTGGGCCGAGACCCACTCACCGCTCGCTCCCGCTTCCACTCTTCCATGAACCCGTCCGCTCAACTCAGCGTCGTGCTCCCCGTCTTCAACGCGGAGCGCTACATCGCCGGCGCGCTCCGCAGCGTGCTCGCGCAGTCGTTCGCCGCGTTTGAACTCATCGTGGTCGACGACGGCTCCACCGATCGCTCCGCCGAAATCATCCGCCGGTTCGCCGAGCGCGACGCCCGCATCCGGCATATCCGCCGCCCCAATACAGGCATCGTCGGCGCTCTCAACGACGGGCTCGCCGCCGCCCAGGCGCCGTTGATCGCGCGCATGGACGCCGACGATTTCGCCCTGCCGCGCCGTTTCGAGCGCCAGGTCGAATACTTCGCGTCGCATCCCGAGTGCGTCGGACTGGGCACCGCCGTCGATTTCATCGACGCCCACGGCGCCTGCGTCATGGCGTGTCCTCGTCCTCTGGACCACGAGGAAATCGAAGCCGGGCTGCTCCGCGGCGACGGCGGCATGATCATTCACCCGTCGGCGATGTTTCGACGCGAAGCCGTGTATTCAATCGGCGGCTACCGCCGCGAGGCGCAATACGTCGAGGATCTCGACATCTATCTGCGCCTGGCCCGCGTCGGGCGTCTCGCGAACCTCGGCGACACACTGCTGCAATACCGGATTCATCCCACCAGCATCAACTTCACCAAGAACGAAAACCGCTACCGCACCAAACTCGCCGTGATGGCCGAGGCTTTTCGCGAACGCGGTCTGCCGTTCCAGGAAGCCGACATTCCCGATCGAAGCCGGGCCTGGGGCACGCCCGCGCGCCGCTACCGCGAGTGGGCCGCGACCGCCCTTCAGTTTGGCGATCGCCGCGTCGCCGTGCGCCACGGTTTCGCCGCCTGCCGTCTGGAGCCTTGGAATCGCCAGTCATGGAAGAGCCTTCGTTATGCGCTTACCGCGCCACTGCGGCGCGTGCGTTCGGAAGCGCCTCCGCAGCCCACCGCCACCGCCGCCTGAGATGCCGTCGCTCCTCTACATCGGCCAAAATCCCACCGTCGGAACGGGCAGCCCGATCATCGTGCTGCGCCACCTGCAACGTTTCGCCCGCGACGGATGGCACATTTCCATCCTCGGAGAATACGGCGGAAACTATGATCTCTCCCGCCAGGCCGGTTGGAACGTCGTTCATCTTTGCCACCGCAAATGGTGGTGGCCTCCCTACCGCCAGCATTCGAACGGTCTGCGCTGGCTTCGCCTGCGTTTGCTGGCTCTCGATGCCGCCAACGCACTCTCACGCCCCGATGTGGTGTTGAGCTATCTGGCCGCACATTCCGATTTCTCCACCCAGCTCGCCACGCATGTCTCGCAAGTCACCGGGGCGCCTCTTCATGTGCTCGTTCACGACGACGCCACCGCCTTTCCCTACGCCCGCGGTCGCGAGTCCGCGCTGCGTCGCCTGCATGAATCCATCCTGGCCGGCGCCGACACCTGCTGGTTCGTCTCGCCCGAGCTCGCCGACTGCTTCCCCGCCACCGCGCCGCGCCGGCGTATCCTTTATCCAATACCGGAGGGCTGGGATCGTCCCGCTCGGTGGAACGAAAACTTCCGCCTGTCTCCAGAAATCTACTACGCCGGTCACGTTTGGAACGAACAACTTCCCGTCCTGGCGCGCATCGGTCGCACCGCCCAACGCTCCGGCGCGCAACTCGTGATCATGGCTCGCGAGTCGGTCGGGCTGCGCGCTTTGTGCGACACCGAACCGATCCGCTATCGCGCTCCTTTCCCCACCAATCGCGAAGCGCTCGCGCATCTCGCGACCGACGCCGCCGGCGCGATCGTGTCCTACGCCGACAAGATTTCGTCCATGCCGTGGTCGGCCACGAGCTTCCCCAGCAAACTCGTCGAATACTGCCATCTCGGCCTCCCCATCGCGATCGTCGCGCCGCCCGACAGCGCCGTCGCGCGTTGGGCCGCCCGCGTGCGTTTCCCGTCTTGTTTCTCGCCATCCGACACGGCAGCGCTCGATCGCTGGTGCCAGCAGCTCCGCGATCCGTCCGCCTGGCAGGAACTCGCCAGCCTCTCCCTCCAACTCGCTCGAACTGAATTCGATCCGGAAAACATCCAGGCTCAGTTGGCCGGCGGTTTTCTGGACGGCACAGAACGTCGCGCTGCGTGACAAAGCTGGAATCCCACCGATCGCACATGTCTCCGTCCTCTCCTCGTCGCGTCATCCTCGTCGGTTGCGGTGCCGTCGCGCGCCAGTTCTACGTGCCCGCCTTGAGGGTGTTGCAGAACGCAGGCCTCGCCCGGCTCGTGGCGATCGTCGATCCTTCGGTCAACGCTCGTGAAACCATCGCGCGCGCCTTTCCCCGCGCCGGTCAGGCCGCTTCGCTCGAACAAACCACCGCTCCCGCCGGCACGCTGGTGATCGTCGCTTCGCCGCCCGGATTCCACGCGGCGCAAACCATCGCAGCGTTCGAGCGAGGCTGGCACGTGCTTTGCGAAAAGCCCATGGCTTCCTCCGCCGCCGAAGCCGCCGAGATGGTCGCCGCCGCCAAGCGTCACGATCGCCTGCTCGCCGTGGGGCTCTACAAACGTTTCTTCCCCGCGAGCCGCTACATCCGCTCGCTCTGCCGCGACTGGCTGCTCGGTCCGCTGGTCAGCTTTTCGATTCGCGAGGGCGGTCCATTCCGCTGGCCCGCCGGTCCTTCGTTCTTCGACCGTTCCCAAACCCCCGGCGGCGTTCTTCTCGATATCGGCGTTCACGTGCTCGATTTGCTCGGTTGGTGGCTGGGTCAGCCGTCGGACATCAAATACGCCGACGACGCCATGGGCGGCCTCGAGACCAACGCTTTTCTCCGCCTCGGTTACGGTCCCGGCGTCGAGGGCAACCTTCATCTCAGCCGCGACTGGGGCACCGCCCAACGTTATCGTTTCGTCTTCGAACGCGGCACGGTCACTTGGAAGGTCAACGACGCCAACGGCCTCACCGTCGAACTCGCCGGCGCGCCCGCCGCGGTTCAAGGCACCCTGCTCGCGCCGCACCAGGATCTTCCGCTGCTCGCCGAACCGCGCGCCCTCGAAACCAACGCGCAGTGTTTCGTCCTCCAACTCGTCAACGTGCTCGCCGCCATCGACGGCCAGGAAGAGCTCCTCGTCCCCGGCGAACAGGGACAGGAATCCCTTCGTCTCATCGAGCACTGCTACGCCAACCGCACGCTGATCGAACAACCGTGGCTCACGCCTGAAGAAGCCGCCCACGCTCAGGAACTCAGCGTCGGCATCCCCGCCCTTTCATGAAAATCGGAATCATCGGCGCCAGCGGCTTCATCGGCACTCGCCTGATCGAGCATTTCCAACTGCGGGGCGGACCCGCCATCGCGGCAATTGTGCGCCGCCCCTCAAGCCTCGCCCTGCCCAAGCGTTTCGCGGTCGAAACGCATCTCGCTGACGCGCTCGACGTCGACGCCATGGCGCGCGCGTTCAGCGGCTGCACCGCCATCATTCACACCGCCATCGGCGATCCCGCGCAGATCGAGCGCATGCCGGCGGCCTTGTGTCTCGCCGCCAACGACGCCGGCGTGCGTCGGCTCGTGTATCTCAGCAGCGCATCCGTCCACGGCCAGAATCCGCCGCCCGGCACCGACGAATCGTCGCCGCTCTCCGCCGATCACGCGATGGAATACAACAGCGCCAAGGTCCGCGCCGAACACAAGTTCTTCGCCGAATGCGAGCGCCACGGGCTCGTCGGTTTCGCGCTTCGACCGGGCGTTGTTTACGGTCCCCGATCCCGCTGGATCGCCGATCTCGCCACCGACCTCATCGATGGACGCGCCTGGCTCTACGATGGCGGTCGCGGCATTTGCAACGGCATCTACATCGACAATCTCGTCGCCGCCATCGTGGCCTGCCTGCACGCCCCCGACGAAGCCGCCGGCGCCTACCTCGTCGGCGACAACGAAACGATCACGTGGGAACAATTCTACCGCGCCGCGGCCCTGCAGCTCGATGTGCCGTGGACTTCGATTCATCAAGTGACGCGGCTCCCGAGCTTTCATCGCTCGTGGAAAGATCGCGCCGGTCGCGCCGCCGCGCATCCGTTCGTCCAACGCCTCCTTCCGCTCGTCCCTTACAAACTGAAGCGCAGCGCCAAAGCCGTGCTCGCCGCCGCGTCGCCCACTCCGCGCAACGACTCATGGTCGCTCCCTTCCGCGCCTCGCCCGCACATCACGCAGGAGATGGCCCTGCTGCAGCAGTGTGCTTGGAAATTCCCCCACGCCCGCGCCGAACAAAATCTCGATTACCGCCCGCCCGTCACGTTCGTCGAAGGCATTGACCGCAGTTTCGCCTGGTGGCACTTCGCGCAGGGCGACGTCTCGTTCGCCGCATGAAGATCAGCGTCCTCATCCCCGCGTATCACGCCGGTCCTTTCATCGCCACCGCGCTGGAAAGCGTCCGCGCGCAATCGCACGAGGATTGGGAAATCATCGTCGTCGAAGATGGCTCGCACGACGACACGGAGCGCATCGTCCGCGACTTCGCGTCATCGGTCGCACAACCCGTCCGCTACGAAAATCTCGGGAAAAATTTCGGCGTCAGCATCGTGCGCAACCGTCTCCTCGATCTCGCGCAGGGCGACGCCGTCGCGTTCCTCGACGCCGACGACACGTGGGAGCCGTCTCATCTTCTCCTCGCCGTCGGGGCGATCACGCTCGGAGCCGATCTCGTCGTCGCCGGGGTGCGCACGATCGACCTCTCCCGCCACGCCGTGCTCGAGACGATCTCTCCGCCCGCGACGCTCGTGCGTAATCCCGTCCTCAGCTTGTTCCGCGAGAGCGTGATCGTGACCAGCTCCGCAGTGATCCTCCGGCGCAGCATCGCTCTCCGCGTCGGTCACTTCGATCCGAATCTTCGCATCGGCGAAGATCGCGATTACTGGCTCCGTTGCGCCCTCGCCGGCGCCAAGTTCCACGTCACCCGGGGCTACACGTGCAACTACTCGAAACATCCGGCGAGTTCGATGTCTCGCACCGTTCTCGTCGCACAGCACAACACCCGCTTCTACGAAAAATACCGGTCGCTCGCCGCCGTTCCCGCGCGCCTTCGCCGTCATCTTCTCGCCCAAAGCCTGCTTTCCCTCGGTCGCCTGCTGCGCTCGCAAGATCGCCAAGGCAGCGCCCGCTGCCTCTGGCGCGCACTGCAATGCGAACCGTTCAATCCGCGTATTCTCGCGCATCTCGCCGTCACCCGTTTGCACGGCAAGGCCGCCGCCTGAGGCATGTCTCTCGCCTTTTTCATCCTCGGTCACAAAAACGCCCGCCAGATCGAGCGGCTGTTTCAAGCTGTGTGCCGGCCCGAGGATGTGATCGTGCTGCATTTCGACCGGCGCGCCGACTCATCGCTGCACCGTTTGGGTCGCGATCTCGCGAAGCGGCACGCCAACGTTCACGTTCTCCCGCCGCGCTCGATCCTTTGGGGCGGCTACCAGATGGCCGCCACCCAGATCGCCGGCATGGAGGTCGCCCTCCGCGCCAGCCCAACGTGGCACCACTTCATCAATCTCACCGGCCAGGACTTCCCGATCAAACCGGTCGCCGAGCTCGACGCCCATCTCGCCGCCCAGCCCGACGCAAACTACGTCAGCTGGTTCGATCCGGTCTTTAACCCGCTCTGGAGCAACGCGCGCGAGCGTCTCAGCCGTTACTACCTCGAATGGCCCTGGCTCGAACGTCTTCTCCGCGTCCCGGGTCTCGGACGCCGCCTCCGCAAGGTCCTCGGTTGGCAAAACCGCCTGCCTCACCTTCCTCGCTACGAACGCACCTGGCCCGACTTCCGCTATTTCGGCGGAGCCAATCACGTGATTTTGAGCCGGGCCGGTTGCGATTACATGGTCTCGAATCCCGAGGCTCGCCGCATCACGCGCTGGCTCGCGCACTCGGCCCACGCCAACGAGATCGTTTTCCAAACCGTGCTGCTCAACAGCCCGCTCGCTCCCACGATCGTCAACCGACACTTGCGCGAAATCGATTTTCCGCCGCACACACCTCACCCGCGGACGTTTCGCTCCGCCGATTTCGACCGGTTGATCGCCAGTCCGAACTTCTTCGCTCGCAAATTCGACGATTCCGTCGACTCCGCCATTCTCGACCGCCTCGCCACGCACATCGGAGCCGTCGCCGCAAATCGCTACTCCGCAGCGCACTCCTGACCGGATTCGCTGTCCATGCCGCGCCCAACTTTTGGGCGCCGCTCCACTTCTCTATCACGTCGCGATGAAGCCACCGCTGATCAGTATCTGCATTCCGGCCTACAACGCCGAACGCTACCTGCCCGCCACCCTCGAATCGGTGCGCGCGCAGCGTTTCTCCGATTGGGAGCTCATCGTCACGGAGGACGGCTCGCAGGACTCCACCGAGGACATCGTGCGCGAATTCGCGCGCACCGTCTCGCAACCCGTCCGCTACGATCGCCACGCGCAAAACCTTGGCCTTCCCGCCACCCGCAACACCGGCATCGCGTCCGCGCGCGGCGAATGGATCGCGCTGCTCGATTCGGACGATGTCTGGACCGCCGGCCATCTCGAATCCGTCGCCGAGTCGATGCACCAGACGTCCGCGGAGTTCATCCACGCCGGGTCCGTGCTTTTCGACAGCGACACCGGTCGCGAACTCTCCGTCCGCGCTCCCACACCGCAGATGATCGCCGATTTTCCGACAAGCCTGTTCGACGGCTCCTACATCATCCAGCCGTCGTCCGTCGTGATGCGCCGCTGCCTGTGGGAAGATGTCGGCGGCTTCGATCCCACCTTCCGCTACGTCGAGGATCGCGAAATGTGGATCCGTTGCGCCCGCTCCGGCGCCCGCTTCGCCTACACCGGCCTCAACACCTGCCTTTACCGCAAGCACGCCAACGCGCTCTCGCGTCACGGCGTCGCCATGGCGCTGGCCAGCGCCCGCGTTTACGAAAAGAATATCGATTGGGACGCCGTCCCGAGCCAGCAACGCCGCCTCCAAGCCGCCGAAGCGTGGAAGGCCGCCGGCCGCATCGCGTTGCGCGACGACCCCGCCTCCGCGCGCGGATTCTTCACCCGCGCGCTGCGTCATCGTGCGCTCGCTCCGTCGACGTTCGGCTACTGGCTCGCCGCCGTCGTATTGAACTACACCCGCGGAAAGGCCGCATGAGGTCCGCCGTCTGCACTCTTTTCGAGGGCAACTACCACTACGGCGTCGGCGCCCTCATCAATTCCCTTCACGCAAGCGGCTTCTCCGGCCGTATCGTGTGCGGTCATCGCGGCCCGGAACCCACATGGGCCGACGCCGCCCGTCGTCTTCCCAGCGGCATCGAGGTGAAGTTCGTTCCGGTCGCGCCCGACCTCCACTTCACCCACTTCAAACCGGTCTTCATGCGCGAATGCTGGGAGCGTCACACGCCAGACGCCGCGCAGTTGTATTACTTCGATCCCGATATCGTCGTGAAAGCGCCGTGGTCGACGTTCGATCGCTGGGCCGCCGACGGCATCGCGCTGTGCGAGGACGTCAACAACTACATGCCCGCGCGTCATCCGCTGCGGCTCGCGTGGTCCGACTTCCTCGCCCATCGGCAGCTTCCCACCGCCCGTCCGCTCGATCGCTATTACAACGCGGGCTTCATCGGACTCCCGCGCTCCTTCGAGTCTTTGCTCGAGACGTGGGCGAAAATCATCCGCTTCGCCGCCGCGGAAATTGGTTCGCTCGACACCATCAAAGTCGATCGCCCGACCGCGCTCTTTCATACGCCCGATCAGGACGCGTTGAACATGGCTCTCATGGTCACCGATTTTCCCGTCAACGGCGCCGGCCCCGAAGGCATGGATTTCGCCGCGGGTGGACACCTCATGTCCCACGCGATCGGCGGCCGCAAACCGTGGCGGGGCGGTTTTCTAAAGGACGCCCTTCACGGCAAACCTCCCGGCAACGCCCAGAAAGCGTTTTTCCGTTTCGCCGAAAAACCGCTGCGCCTCTTCAGCGCCGGCGAACTCGCGCGGCTCCGCCTGTCCCTCTCTTCCGGCGCCTTGCTCGGCCGCATCTATCGCCGCGCCTGAACGCCGCTTCTTCCGCCACGTGAAACTCGTCTTTCTCTGCTCTTCTCTCGCTCCCGGACGCGACGGCGTCGGCGACTACGTTCGCCAACTCGCCGCCGCCTGCACCAGCCTGGGGCACGTCTGCCTGCTGGTCGCGTTGCACGACCGACACCTTTCATCGTCGACCGCACTCATCCGCGGCAGCGACGAGATTCGTTTGTCCGCCACGCTGACGTGGGCGAAGCGCGAGAAACTCCTCCACGAACTGCTGACCAACTTCGATCCCCACTGGATCAGCTGGCAGATGGTTCCGTATGGTTTCGATCCCAAGGGGATTCTTCCCGCCGGCATCTACCGGCTCGCCGCCGCCGCGCGCCGCTGGCCCAACCACGTCATGCTGCACGAGCTTTGGCTCGGACTCGCTCAATCCGACCGGCTTCGCCCCCGCCTGATCGGCGCCCTGCAACGTCGCAAGCTCCTCCTTTTTCTCCGGCGTCTTCGCCCGGCAAGTCTTCACACCACCAACCCCGCCTACCAACTCGCGTTGGCGCATCACGGCTGGCCCGCGGAACTGCTCCCGCTTTTCGGCAACATGCCCGTCCTCCCCGTGAAACCGTATCTCGCGCGCGCCGAACTCGCCGAGCTCGTCGGCGCTCCGCTGCCTCCCGAACCACGATGGATCGGCGCGATTTTCGGCACCATTCATCCGCAGTGGAAGCCCGACGCAACGCTCTCATTTTTGCGCGCCGCTTCCATCGAAGGTCGCCGTCCCATCTGTCTGCTCGCCTTCGGGCGCGTGGGCGCTCACGGCGATCGCTTGCTCGAACAACTTGCCCGCGAGAAAAGCGGCGTGCGCGTCTTCCACCTCGGTCCGCAACCGCCCGATCGAATCTCGCGCCTGATTCGCGCTTCCGACTTCGGTATCGCCACGCACCCGTGGGCGTTGATCGAAAAAAGCGGCACGACCGCCACGCTGCTCGAACACGGGCTGCCCGTGCTCGTGCCACGGGACGACTGGCATCTCCGCCTCGGCTCGATCGCGCACGCGCCTCGCGATCCGCTGCTTCGTCGTCTCAGCGATCTCTCGCCCGCCGAATTTCCGCAGTGGCTCGGCCAGCGCCGCGAGCCCGCTGCGCTGCTCCCCACGCTCGCCAACCAATTTCTCGCTCAACTCGACGCCCCGACCACGGGCGGCGCACTCGTCGCATGAAGATCCTTTTCTACGCTCCGCAAATGGCCGCATTCGGCGGCATGGAACGTCACGTCTGCGACCTCGCTGGCGTCCTCTCCACCCGCGGACACGCCGTCACTTTGCTCACGACGAGCAACTCCCTCGGCCCCGAACTCCGCGCGTCGCTCAACGCCGCAGGCGTATCCCTCCGCGAGCTTGCCCGCCGCCGCGGCGCCGCCGGAAAAGTCACGAAGGGCCTCTGGCTTCTGCGCGAATCCCTGCGTCGCGAGCCGCAGGCGTGGGATCTCATCTACACCAACGGCCAGAGTGCGCTCGCCCGTCTTCCCTGGCTCGCCGCGCGTCCGCACACGCGCGTCATTCACCACCACCACACCGCCGCTGACGCCGCCGAGCAATCCACCTGGTCCGGCAGCTTCCGCCGCGTGCTGCGCGATGCGCCCGAGCTCGTCGCATGCTCCCGCGCCACCCAGCAGGCGCTCGCCGAAGCCACCGGCCGCCACGACATCGGCTTCCTGCCTTACCTCACGCGTTGTCCCGTTGACGCCCACCTCGTTTCGGAGCGCCGTTACAGTTCGGATTCCACGCTCCATTTCGGCTTCATGGGCCGGCTGGTCGCCGAAAAGGGCATCGCCGATCTCTGCGCCTTGAGTCGTCGCTCCGATCTTCGCGGCATCACCTGGCACATCCACGGCGCCGGCCCGCACTTTCCTCCCGAATACTTCCTCGACTACCCCAACGTCGTTTACCACGGCGCTTACAAGTCCGGCGCGGAACAGGCGAACATCCTCCAAAAGCTCGACGCCCTCGTGCTGCTCTCCACGCACAACGAGGGCATGCCGCTGAGCCTCATCGAGGCGATGTCCGCCGGCTTGCCGTGGGTCGCCACGGATCGCGGGGGCACGCGGGAAATCGCCCTCTCTCCCGAAAACGCCATCGTCGCCGAACAGCCGCACAGCCTCGCAACGCTCGCCTCCGCCGTCGCTCGCATGGCCGCGCGTATCCGCCGCGGCGCTACGTCGCGACTCGCCCAGCGCGCCGCCTACGATCGCGTCTTCGCGCCTGCCGTCGTCGCCGACGCCTGGTGCGGTTTCTTCGAGCACCGCTCGCTCGCCCTCGCCTCCGCTTGATGGACTCGACGTTCCGCAGCTCCGCCGCCATCGCGCGCGCCGATTTCCTGGCGCTCGACGTGAACGATTTTTTCGGCCGCTCGGGCCCGGGCTCGCCCCACATTGAACCGTGCCAGATTCCGCCCGACCCGGGCGCCAGCGTCACCACGACCGTCCTCGTCAACACGTTCAACCACGAGCGTTTCATCGAGGAGTGCATCGATTCGCTCCTCGTGCAAACGGTGCTCCCGAACGAAATCGTCGTCCACGACGACGGCAGCACCGACCACACGGTCGCACTCCTCCGCCGCTACGGCAGCCGCATCAAGCTGATCGAGACTCCGCGCGGCCGCGATCCCGCCCACGTCCGCCAGGTGCGCGCCATCGAGCGGGCCTTCGCAAAATCCTCCGGACGGCTCGT
Source organism: Verrucomicrobiota bacterium (assembly GCA_023426435.1). Classification (GTDB taxonomy): domain Bacteria; phylum Verrucomicrobiota; class Verrucomicrobiia; order Opitutales; family Opitutaceae; genus Opitutus. The sequence continues at coordinate 40,638 of JAFAAS010000014.1, forward strand.
GTTCATGCTCGATGGCGACGACCGCTTCAAACGCGACAAGGTCGAGCAATACGTCTCCACCTTCGTCGCCAATCCCGACGTCGCGCTCATCCAGTCGCCGATGGACAAAATCGACGAGCACGGCCGCGTGCTCGGCAGCAACGTCGAACCGCGCAAGCACGTGGTCGAACATCTCAAGGCGATCTACCGCCATCAGGACGTCGATTTCTACTATCCCAGCAGCTCGCTCGCTTTCTCGCGCGCTTACCTCGATTGCGTGCTGCCGCTCGATCTCTCCGACGGATACCCGCTCTGGGCCGACACCCGCCTCAGCATCGTCGCGCCGTATTTCGGCCGCGTCATCACGATGCCCGACGTCCTCACGGACTGGCGCCGGCATGTCGGCTCCGACTCCGTGCGGACCCGCACTCGCCGCCTTCAACTCCAGCAAACGCTCATGCGCACCCGTGTCTTCAACCGCTTCTGCCGCCGTCACGGCCTCCGCACGATTTCGCCTTGGCGAAACGCGCGGTTCTACCTCCAGATCCTCCGCTTTTCCCTCCCCGACACCGCCTATGCCTTGATTCACCGGCGCGTTTACCCCCGCGCGGCCTACCCGGTCTGATCTCGCGATGATTTCCCCGCGCAAGATCGCCAAGGCGTTCCTTTACCATGCCCGCGGAGCTCGTATCCGCGCCTTGGATGCACCGCGTCGCGTCGAGTGGATTCGCCGCCGGCTTCGCCTGCCCGACAACCTCCCGTTCGATCCCTTCTCCGGCGAATCGCTGCGCGGCGTCGCCGTGACCCGGCTCGATCCCGCCAGCTCCTTCGATCGCCCCCTGCCCGCCGTTTTCCCTCACCACCCTGACGCCGCGGCCTTTTTCTCCAACCGCACGCGCGAAAACATCGCGCCGTCCTGCGTTGCCGAATTCGACGGCGGGATCGCCTGGGGCCATCCCACCGGTGGCGTCTTCACGAGCGAAGGGCGGTTCGTTCCCGCGTTTACCCACGACCCGTGCGGCGCCGACTTCCACACCGTCTGGACGCGGCTGCATTTTCCCGCCCCGCGGCGTTTCCCGGGCCGTATCCTGTATTTGGTGACACCGGAAGCCACGGACAACTTTCACCATTGGATGATCGATCTGCTCCCCCGGCTCGGTCTCGTCCGTCGAGCGGGCTATCGTTTGGAGGATTTCGATCGGTTCATCGTCAATCACGCGAATCGCCGCTTCCAACGCGCGACGCTGCAGCACCTCGGCATCTCGCCCGACAAGCTCCTGGATGCCCGCGAATCGCTGTGGATCCGGGCCGAGACGCTCGTCGTGCCTTCATTGAAGTCGTCCAACCAAACGCTTCCCGCGTCGGACGTGACGTTCCTGCGCAGCGCCTTTCTGCCCGACGATCTTCGGGCGCCTTTCCGGAAAATATTCCTCAGCCGCTCCGACGCCGGGTTCCGCCGCCTCGCCAACGAGGCCGACCTCCATCGCCTCCTCGAATCGCATGGTTTCGAGATCGTCACTCCCGGCACGCTCGATCTCACCACGCAGGCACGGCTCTTCGCCGAGGCCGAAATCATCGCGGGTCCCGCCGGCGCCGCGTTCGCCAATCTCGTCTTCGCGACTCCCGGTGCACGGGTGATCGAGATCGCGCCTCCCGGCTGGCTCGCGGCGTTTCACTGGATGATCTCCGCCCGGCTCGGGCTCGAACACACCGTGCTCCTGGGCGAAGGACGCGTGATGCGCGATGTGCCCGACGTGTCCGATCGCGAACGCGACATCGTCGTCGATCCAGAAAAGTTCGCCGCGCTTCTCGGCACCATGAGCGCTCCGTTCATCCCTCCCTCGCCAGCATGATCCTCTTTTCCCATCCCACCGGAAACGCGAACGTTCGCCACGCCGCGCTCGGCCTGCACCGCGCCGGCCTGCTCGGCGAATTCTGGACCTGCGTCCATTACCGGGAAACGCCGCTGCTGCGCCGGATCGTGCCGGGTCCGATCGCCCGCCAACTGCGCCGCCGGATCTTCCCGGCCGAATTGTCCGAGGTGATTCGCACGTTTCCTCTGCGCGAACTCGCCCGCCTGATCGCGCCGCGGGCCGGTCTGCGTTCTCTCGTTCGACACGAGCAGGGCCCGCTCAGTGTCGACGCCGTTTACCGTTCCCTCGACCACAAGGTCAGCCAGCGCCTCGGCGACGATCGCTTCACCGCCGTTTACGCCTACGAGGATGGCGCGCGCGAAAGCTTCCGCGCCGCCACCCGCCACGGACAGCTTCGCATCTACGACCTTCCCATCGGTTACTGGCGGGCCGCGCGTTCGATCCTGCAGGAGGAGGCCGAGCTTCAACCGGAGTGGGCGTCGACCTTGCATGGCAATATCGACAGCCCGCAGAAAACCGCGCGCAAGGACGCCGAGCTTCACCAGGCCAATCTCGTGATCGTCGCGAGTTCGTTCACCCTTCGCACGCTCGAGCACGCCCCCGATTTCAGCGGCTCCGTGGTCATGATTCCATATGGTGCGCCCCGGCTCGATGCACCGCCGCCTCCGCGCGCGGTTCGCGATCGAAACGCCCCGCTGCGCGCGCTCTTCGTCGGTTCGCTCGGCCAGCGCAAGGGCCTCAGTTACCTCTTCGATGCCGTTCGCTCGTTGGGTCGTTCCGTCGAGCTCACCGTGATCGGAGCACGCCCGCTCACGCCGTGCCCGGAACTCGACCGCCAGCTCGCATCCGTCCGGTGGATACCGAGCTGTTCGCATCGCGAGGTTCTCGCCGAAATGGCCGCGCACGATGTCTTCGTCTTCCCTTCCCTTTTCGAGGGCTTCGGCTTGGTCCTGCTCGAGGCGATGGCGATGGGACTGCCGATCATCACCACGCCAAATACCGCGGGGCCTGATCTCATCACCGATGGGGTCGAGGGTTTCATCGTTCCCATCCGCTCGTCCCCCGCCATCGCCGAGCGACTGGATCTTCTCCGGAGGAACCCCGACCTCCGCGCCGACATGTCCGAACGCGCGCAACTCCGCGCCCGTGAATTCACCTGGGAGCAATACGGCGAGTCACTCGCCGCCTGCGTTTCCTCCACTCTCGTGCGCGCCTGATATGGAGAAAACCATCAAGATCCTCATCTGGCTCTATGTGGTGCTCCTCATTTTCGAGGGCGCTCTGCGCAAGTGGGTGATGCCGTCCCTGGCTGATCCGCTCCTGATCGTGCGCGATCCCGTCGTGCTCGCGATCTACGTCGCCGCATTCTTCTCCGGCCGCTTTCCTCTCAACGGTTTCATTCTCGCCACCGGCGCGCTCGCGGTCGGTTCCGGGATCGCCAGCCTTTTTGCCGGGCAATCCAACCCGCTGGTCATCGCCTACGGGATCCGCATCAACTATCTCCACGTTCCCCTCATCTGGATCATGGCGCGCGTGCTCACGCGCAAGGACGTCGAGCGTCTGGGATGTTTTCTCCTGCTCGTGGCGATTCCCATGACGCTCGTGATGATCATGCAATTCCGTTCGCCGATGAACGCCCCGATCAATCGGGGCATCGGCGGCGGCGAGGGCGGGCAAATCTTCGGCGCGATGGGCCGCATTCGCCCGCCAGGCTTCTTCTCGTTCATCACCGGTCCGCAGGTTTTCTATCCGCTCGTCGCGGCCTTCTTTCTTCACCAGGCCACCGCCAATCGCCGGCTCTGGTGGCCGGTGCTGATTGCCTGCGGTCTCGCGATCATCGTCGCATTGCCTGTCTCCATCAGCCGCACCGCCATGCTCGCCACCGCGATCGTCGGCATCGTGTTCGTCCTCAGCATGTCGCGCGCGGGCATCGGAATCGGCTCGAAATTCAAGACCATCATCACCCTCGGCGTCGTCGCCGTCGGCGTCTCTTTTCTGCCCATCTTCGACGAAGCGCGCACCGTCTTCCTTTCTCGCTGGGTCACCGCGGCCGGGGGCGAGGATAGCGACGCCTGGGGCAGCATCATCGGACGCATCCTCGGCGGCTTCACCCAGCCATTCCACTGGGCCACCGTGGCTCCATTTTTTGGATACGGCATCGGCGTGGGTTCCAACGTCGGCGCCCGCCTGCTCTCGGGTCGCGTCGGCTTCCTTCTCGCGGAAGACGAATGGGGCAAGATCTTCCTCGAGCTCGGCCCGGTTCTCGGCGGCGCGTTTCTCGCCTTCCGCGTGTTTCTCACGCTCCACCTCGGTTTGAAGGCGATCAACGCGCTCCTCCAAAATCGCGACAACCTTCCGATTCTGCTCTTCTCCGCCGCTGCGATCCCGATCGCGTTGAATCAATGGGCGCCGCCTACGCTTCTCGGCTTCGCCGTGGTCGGCGGAGGTCTCGTGCTCGCGTCGCTCAATGAAGACGAAGAGGAGGACGACGATGAGGAGTCGGCAGAAGACGAATCCGAAATCGAAGAAGCCGACGAGCGACGCCGCCTCGCCGTCGATCCTCCGCCGCCTGTTCCATTACGCCCTCGTTATTGAGCCCTCATGCGAATCCTCCTCATCGGCAACTTCGCCCCGGACCGTCAGGAAAGCATGCTGCGTTTCTCGCGGCTGCTTACCGACGGCTTGGGTGAGCGCGGACACGAAGTCACCACCTGGTCTCCCGAGCCCCGGCTGGTTCGGATGCTTCCTCGCTATCGCTACGGCGGCCCGATGAAGCTGGTCGGATACGTCGATAAGTTCGTGCTCTTTCCGCAAAGCGTGCGTCGCCGCCTCGCCCGTGAGCAGCAAGCCGATGTCGTCCACATCGTCGACCACGCCAATTCCGTTTACGCGCCTTTGTTTTCCCGGGGCAACGTCCTCGCGACGTGCCACGACCTCTTGCAAATCCGTTCCGCCCGCGGCGAGTTTCCCCAGCATCGCGTTTCGCGTCTCGGCCGCCGCTACCAAGCCTGGATCCTCGAAAACATCGCCCAGCTCCCGCACGTCATCGTGCCATCCCAGCAAACCGCGCATGATCTCCGACGACTCACGAATCTCCCCAGCGAACGCATCTCCATCATTCCGCTCGCCCTGAACTATCCTTATCGACCTTTGCCCGCTGCATCAGCTCGGCTCGTCGTTGGCCGCATGCTGCTCGAACGCGGCCTCGCTCCCGGCCTGCTCGAACACGGGGGACGCGGCTTCCTCCTGAACATCGGCGGCGGCCAATGGTATAAGAACCGCGAGGGCCTGCTCGCGATCTATGCGGAACTTCGCCGCCTGATAACTCCCGCTCCGCGCCTGGTCATGGTCGGCAAACCTCTCGCCCCCCATCTCCACGCCTTGATTCAACGCCTGCATCTGCAGGACGACGTCATCCATCTTTCGAACTTGTCCGAACCCCAGCTCGAGGCGCTCTACTCCGTCGCGCAGGCGCTGCTGTTTCCGTCGTGGCAGGAGGGTTTCGGCTGGCCGATCGCCGAGGCCCAGGCGTGCGGCTGCCCGGTCTTCACATCCGAACGCGCGCCGATGACCGAGGTCGGCGGCGACGCCGCGTGCTACGTCGATCCCGCCGATCCAAAAGAATCCGCCCGTCGCATCGCGCTCGCCTGGCCGCGCCTGAGCGACATGTCGCGTCGCGGACTCGAGCGCACCGATCTCTGGAGCGAATCGCTGATGTTCGATCGCTATCTGGCCACCTACGAAAAACTCGCCGCAACCGCGTCCCCGCTCGCCGCCGCATGAAGCTGCTCCGCCTCATCGCCACCCTCGATCCGCGTCACGGCGGTCCTTCCGCCGGTTTGCGCGCCATCACGCCCGCTCTCGCGGCCCTCGGTCACCACACCACGTTCGTCACGCTCGACGCACCGGGACGCGGCGTCGGCGTGCCGGGAGATTCTGAGCTCGTCGAACTCGGCCCCGCCCGCGGCGGCTATGCTTTTGCCCCGCGCCTCGAGCCGTGGCTTCGCGCCCACGTCCATCATTACGACGCCGTGTTTGTGCACGGGCTTTGGCAACATCACGGGCGCGTCGCGTGGCGCACGCTCCGCCGCGGCGACATTCCTTATTTCGTTTTTCCGCACGGCATGCTCGATCCTTGGTTCCGCCAGGCGTATCCGCTGAAGCACGCCAAGAAATGGGCCTACTGGCAGCTCTGCGAACGTCACGTCCTGCGCGAAGCGGCCGCCGTGTTGTTCACCTGCGACGAAGAACGCCGCCTCGCTCGCGAAAGCTTTCGCCCTTATTCCTGTCGCGAGCGCGTCGTCGCTTACGGCACGTCCACCCCGACGGGCGATTCGTCCGCCGAAATCGCCGCATGGCACGCATCGCTGCCCGAGCTCGCTCACCGTCCGTTCTGGCTGTTTCTCGGCCGGCTTCATCCGAAAAAAGGCGCCGATCTCCTGCTCCAAGCCTACGCCGAACTGGGCCGAAGCGCTACCCGCGATCTTCCCGCACTCGTGCTCGCCGGACCGTTTTCGGATCCAGCTTATCGCGCGCAACTCACCGCTCTCGCCGCCGCTCTTCCGCCTTCCTGCCACGTGATCTTTCCCGGAATGCTCGAGGGCCCGCGCAAATGGGGCGCCTTGCGCGCCGCCGAAGCCTTCGTGCTCCCATCGCATCAGGAAAATTTCGGAATCGCTGTGGTCGAAGCGCTTGCAGTCGGAACCCCGGTTCTCATTTCGCGCAAGGTGAACATTTGGGATGCAATCGAGTCGGAACGCGCGGGGCTCACCGACACCGACGATGCACCGGGCACTCTCCGCCTGCTGCAACGTTGGTCGGCACTCAGTCCTTCCGACCGCTCGAACATGCAAGCCGCCGCCCGCGCCCTTTTCCGCCAACGCTACGAAATCGGCCGCGTGGCGCGCAGTCTCGTCGAGGTCGTGTCACCTTTTCTCCGCCGCGCCGATGCGCCCCTCACCGATGCTCCCAAATCCGAAATCGTCCGCCCGCTCCGCTGAACTTTTCGTCGAAGCTCCCCGGCTTGTATCCGACGAACACTTCGAGCTCGCCTGCCGTCTCGTCGAGCCCGCCTCCGCGCGTCGCATCTGGTTTCGTTTTCCTCGAGCGAGCGCCCCGAAGCTGACGCACCGCGCCGACCCTTTTGTTCTCGCGACCTTGGTTTACCTGCTCGGTCGCGTCGATCGCCTGCATGTTCACGGCACCGTTTCCGACGGGCTTTTCGCCAATCTCGCCGATTTTCAATCGGCTTTTAATTCCTTCCAAAAACAGCCGCGCGAACCGATCGAGCTCAGCGCCGACGAAATCGTCGCTTCGCCTTCGCGCGGACCGGAGGTCGGCGGGATCACTGCATTCTCCGGCGGAGTCGACAGCTGTTTCAGCGCCTTCCGCCATACACCGCTGTCGTCGCTCGCGCCGAAACGCCCGCTCCGCGCGGCGTTGATGATGCACGGGTTCGACATCCCTCTTTCCCAGGAGGAAATATTCCAACGCGCCGCCGAGCGTTCGCGTCGCATGATCGACGAAACCGGACTCTCGTTCTTCACCGGCGCCACCAACCTTCGCGAACTGCCGGTGCCGTGGGAAAAGACCTTCGCCGCCGCCGTCGCCGCGAGTCTCTCGTTCTTCCAACCCGCCTACACGTTCGGTCTCGTTCCGTCCTGTCACGATTGGACGCACGCGCATTTCGAGAATGGTTCGAACCCCGTCACGGACCCGCTGCTTTCCAGCTCGTCGTATCAGATTATCCACGACGGAACCCGCTTCGGCCGCATCGATAAACTCCGGCACCTCGCCGAATGGCCGACGGCGTTGCGCGAGGTTCGCGTGTGCTGGCAGGGCCATCAGCTCGATCGCAATTGCGGCCGCTGCGAAAAATGCCTTCGCACGATGCTCATGCTCCGTGTTGCCGGCGTCGCCTCCGCGCCCGCCTTCCCCGAACCGCTGGATCTCCGGGCCGTCGAAAATGTCGTGATCCGCAGCAAGGGCGGTCTCGACGAATTCGATTATCTTCTTTCCGAAGCGCGCCGTGCCGGCCTGCGCGAGGCTTGGATTCATCCCGCGGAAAGCGCGCTCCGTCGCAATCGCCGTCACTGGATCCTCCGCAACCGTGCCAAAGCGTTCGCACACTCCCTGCCGCCTTCCGTGCGTCAATTCGCCACCCGCACGGCTCAACGCTTGAAGAGCCCGAAATCCGCGGCGCGTCCCGCCGTCGCACCGCTCGCACCCACCGCTTCGCCGCATTCCTCCTGATGCCTCCCGCTTTGTCGAAGAACGGCGCCCTTGCACAATTACTCGGCGACTTCCGTGGACGCGAAATCGTCGCGCTCCTGAATCGCGGCAACCGTGGCGACGGCGTCATTCATCTCGGCGGACGCCAGTTTTTCGCCGGCGTGGGCATCGCTCCGCGTGAATTTCGCGAAACCGACGATCTCAGCCAGATGCGCGGCGACGTGCTGCTCGTTTACGGCGCCGGCGCGATGTCTCGCGGCACGCACACGCTCCCGCGTCTGCTTCGCAACGTGGCGCCGCGCTTCTCGGAAGTCGTTTTTCTACCTTCTTCTTTCGACGTTCGCGAACCGGTCGTTCGTGCGTTTGCCCAGTCGTGGGATCGCAAATACAGCGTCTTCTGTCGGGAACTCGTCAGCTTCGACGCCCTGCGGCAGCTCGGCGTAAAACCGAAGGTCCTCTTGCTCGGCCACGATCTTGCTTTTCACCTCGACGTCAGCGCGTGGGCCGCGCGCCCGGGCCAGGGTTCGGCCGGACTTTTTCGGCACGACAACGAGGCCGCTTATGGACGACTCCCGCGCGATCTCGATGTGATCGAAGACGCCTCGCACGGCACCGAGAACGAGCCCGAAAAGCTGCTCGATTTTGTTTCCCGCTTCGCCGTCGTCCACACCGACCGCTGCCACGGCGCCATCACGGCGGCGATGATGGGCCGCAAGGTCACGTTCTACCGCAACAACTATTTCAAGAACCGCGCGATCTACGATCACAGCCTCGCCGGCATGCCGCAGGTGCGTTTCGTCAACCGCACGCCGTTCTCTTTCGCGCAGTTCACCCGCGCGATTTACTGGAGCCGCATGCGGCCGGTCGAAATGAAGGTGCGTCGGGTTTTCCAGGGAAAACCACGGCCACGCACCACGTCGTCCGTTCGCTACGAGCCGCGTTGAACCTCGCTGCTACGGCGCCGCGCGCTCGGGCCAGCGTCCTTCGCGCCCGTTCGCATCGACCGCCGTCACGACATACGTGGAGGTCTTCGTTGCCCCCGAATCGACGAAACGCGTTCCGGTGATCGGCCGTCCCGGAGTTTCTGTGTGCGGGGAATTCAACCAGCGATAAGGACCGCCCGGCGTTTCTGCGCGATAAATTCGATATCCGCTCGCGCCTGCAACCGCCGTCCACGCCACCTCGGTTTCCCGCGCTCCACGTTGCACCCGCACATTTTCCGGCGCCGCGATGATCTCCGGTCGCTCGTAGCGCTCGAGTGCCTCGCGCACGAGCAAATCGGCCAGCACGTAGAACGTGAGATCCGGCCAGTTCTTCCAGCGACCTTTCAACGATTGCGTGTAGTGCAGCGCTTCGGTCACGCCCACGCTCCCGCGTTCTTCCGGCCGCTCCAGCAGCCGAATATAAGGCGCCGCCGACCAGCCGAGCCACCGATGCGTGTGCGCTTGACCGCGGAAAAAATTCGCCCGCGCCAAACCCGGAAGCTCCTCTTTGTGATTCGCTGCCGGCCCATGATAAAGATCGGCGGTCACATCCACGCAGTCCGTGAAACGTGAATACGCCAGCGGGTGCAGGCCGAGGTCTTCGTTGCCCAACAACTCCGTCGTGCGCAGCCAGAAGTCGCAGATTGCCTGATACAAATAATCCGTTTGGTCCGCGCGCGTCGCCGGCGCACCGGTATACGGCCGCTGCCCGCGCCCAAATACGCCGAGCACCGCAGGCGCAGTCGCGAGATCGCGATAGAATCCAGCGAGCTCAACCTCCCCCGCGCTCACCCCGGCCGTGAGGCCGAACACCACCGGCCCCATCTGCATGTTCAGCGTGCGATTGAAACAATCGATATACGGGCTGCCCGCCTCATCGACTTTCCCTCCCGCCCGACGCACCGCTTGCGCCATCGCCAGATTGATTTCGCTCACCCGCGCCGGCGCATCCGTCAACACCGCCAAAGCCGCCGCCGCACTTTGCGTGTAAGTAATGTGATACGGGTCCACGCCGCCGTAGGCGCGCCCTTTCTCATGCTCCAGCACCTTGCGCTGGCCATTGTTCGTAATCTTCGCGCGCGCATTTTCCGCGCCGCGCACGAGCGAGTCCGCATTCGCCTCTTTCGCATTCGGCCCTTGCGCGAGGATCTTTGCCGCCCGCGCCGCATCCCCGAGCACGAGCGCTCGCCCCGCTTCCTGACGCCAGCCAATCGGCTTCATCTCGCGCACGACCTGTTGCAGCGCGACGTGCAACGCATCGAAGGTCACGCCGGGTTCGTCCACCACCGCGACCAGCGGCTGCACGTGTTCGCGATACTTCCGCCACAACGCCTCGCCAGCGACATCGCCCGTCGTCGGGACCAGCCGAACTTCTGTCCAAAACGCATAAAGCGAGCTCTTCTCCCCTTCTTTGCCACGGCGGAGATTCCTCTGCCCGTGCAATATCGTTTCGCCCTTGTCGACTGACCAACGCCCGTTTCCCCCTCCAATCACCAGCGGCAGCGCAATGAGGGCGCGGCGCCCCGCTTCGTCGACAAGACCCGTCACATCGTAGGCATGCTGTGCGCGCAGGGCGTGACGAATACCCGCTGGCACTCGCGCAACTTTCAAATCGTCCTTCTGGCCAACGGGCTTCCCAACCAGCAAGCGGTTCAGCTTGACCGTCGCGTTGTCACGAGAACTCGGATACACCGCCGTCGTCACAACCATCTCGCGTCCGTCCCGCGGGATTCTGAATTCCTGCTCGAGCTTGGTGTCTTCCGGCCCCTTCCAACGCACGCGCACTTTTCCGAACAGCGGCCCCGCGCTCCACTCCACCTCTCGTTCGCCCTTCGTCCCCCCCAACGTAATCTGACGCGCCTCGACCCCGTCTCCGCCGGGCAAATCGATCTCCACCTGCGGAGCCGCACCCGCCCCAGCGAACTCCCATTTCGCGCCATCGGCTTCGATCATCTTCAACTCGCCGCCAGCTCCGAAGGTCACCGCGCCGCGCGCGGTCTCGAAGCGAATTGCGCCGTCGCGGCGCGGCATTTTCCCGGCCGCGTCCGCGATTTCAGCCGCCCGCCGGGTTCCCGGAAAATTCTTCACCAGTCGATAAACGCGGCGTTCTCCTGCCGAGAGGTCCGCAGGGAACCATAGGTGAACTCTCGCTATTCCCCCATCGGGTCCACGCCGGATATCGTCCGCTTGAAACGCAATCGCTTCGCCCTCGCCTTCACGGCCCGGGAGAATCGCCAGCTCTTCGATTTTCGCGCACTCGCCGGCGGAAAAAAAGAGCGGCACCCGCACCAATTCTCCGCGCCGCTCCACGCCCGCGCGTTCCTCGACGTTGATGATGCGCAGAATACGATCCGGCGTTTCCAACGAAGCCTGCAGCGGCGTCGCGTAGTCTGAAGGCGCCGTCGCAAAGACGTCCGCCGTGTTTCGTCCCGCGCCGTGCGCGACGTTGCAAACACCCAGCAGCACCGTGGACGCGAGTGCGATCGCGAACCGCGTTGCGGCCTCCCTGCCGCGGCTGGTGGCGGCGAAATCGAGGTCGTTCATCGCCCAACGCGACCGCCTCAAAGGTGGGGTGTTCCGCCCGGTATTTTACTCGTTTCCCCTATGAACCGATCGGGGGATAAAGTCGCCCAATCCACTTGTTGCGCAATGACCTGCGAAACATCGTTTCCACCGCCCCTCGATGACGAGCGGCATGGCAAGTTGATTATTGCTCAAACCTAAAAACAAACCAATGCACACTCGCATTAGTTCCCTACTCGCGACGGCCTTCGGGCTGGCGCTGACGTTCTCCGCGGCGAACGCTCAACTCCTGTTGAGCGGACACACCACGGGTTCGTTCGTCGACTTGGCGGAAGCCAACACGACGGTCATGAACGCACCGGACGGAAGTTCGGCGACGTTCTCGACCGGTATCCCGTGGACGGATTCCAGTCAGTCGATCATCTCGTTCACCAACGCCGCGTTCAACAGCGTCGGCTCCGGTGAAATCATCCAAGCGGGTCTGTTCGAGATCACGAACGGCATGACGCTCCTCGGCTCCGGTGCGCCCACGGCCCAGTTCAATCTGGGTCTGCAGCTCACCGCCCCGGAGTGGCAGGCCGTCGCGCTCAGCACGATTACGTTCCACATCGATCACACGCCCAACAGCGAAGGCGGAATTCCGGACACGTTCTCGGTCTCCTTCGACCAGCCGTCGGCGATCAAGGTGGGCGACTACCTCGTGCAGTTCCACGTGAACTTCGAACCGACGCACTTCCAGATCGCGGAAAACGCCACCGTGCAACGCGGCGACGTCACCGTGACTTTCACGCCCGTGCCGGAGCCGTCCACCTACGCCGCGTTCGGCGCTGCGCTGTTGGTCGGTTTCGTCGCTTACCGTCGTATCCGCGGCGCCAAGACGGTGCCGAATCTCCCGGCCGCCGCCTGATTGGCGACGCCGTTTCCTTTCGAAACCGCTCCCGGTCGGGAGCGGTTTCGTTGGACCTTTACCGGCCGCACTCGCGGCCGGTTTCGCTTTCCAAGCTTCAATTCATCCATGGCGAATTTCCTTCTCGTGCACGATCCCGACGCCGTGCGGCGTCAATTCACCGCCTTGCGCGCACGCAGTCAGGTCGCGTTCCTGCCGCAGTTGCGCGGCGAGCTCCTGCTCGCGTCACGCTACGCCATCGCCTGGGCCGCCGGCGAATCCGCGCCCGTGGGCCAGTATCGCTCCACCGATCCGGAAGCCGCTGATTGCCTCCTCTTCGGCGAGCCATTCGACGACTCCGGCCGGCATCTCTCCGCCGAGGAAATCAGCCGCGTGCACGAGACGGTATGGGACGCTCCGTCCGAGCGAAATGGATACTACGCCGCGTTGTGCGTGCATCCGCGTCTCGGCGTTCGCGTCGAAGCCGACGCCCTTGGCGTCTTCCCCATCTACTACTGGCAAAAAAACGACGTCTTGCTCGTAGCGAGCAGCCCTGAACTGTTTCGCTGCCACCCCGCCTTCGAACGCGAGATCGATCTTCACGGCGTCGCCGCCCTGCTCCTGACCAGCGGCTTGGTCGGCGGCCGCACGTTGTGGCGCGACGTTCGTCGACTCGGTCCCGACCACTTGCTACTTTGCCCGCCCGGCGGGCTTGTGCGCGAAATCGCGCCGCCGCCTCTGCGCCCGATCGATGTGCCGTCGACGATGGGCGAAGTCTCGGAACACGTGGCCGAACTTCACCTCTCCGCGCTCCGCGCCGGGCTCCGCGTTTCCCAGCAGCCCGGGCTTCTGCTTTCTGGCGGACTCGACTCGCGCCTGCTCGCCGGATTCGTTGCCACCACCGGCACGCGACCGCACTGCCTGACTTTTGGACGCTCCACCGACCTCGATGCGCGCTGCGCAACGCTCGTCGCGCGCGAGCTTCAGTTTTCCCAGACCATCTGGGATGTGACTCCGGAGGACTACGCGCAGTTCGCCCAATCGAGTGTGACGTGGGAGCAACTGAGCGGCGGTCTCTACGCATTGCCGATGGGCTGGAATGCCTCCGTGCGTCCGCCCGGCGTCAAAATGGATCGCATGATCTGCGGCCTTACGCTCGACGCGGTGATTGGCGGCCCCAAAGCCGTGGCGGCAGCGGATCCCGATCTCTCCTTCGACGGCTTGCGGATCGCCCGACTCGGTTACGCGCGGCAGCAACTCGGCGAACTCATCGCCGCGCCCGAATTGGCCCGCGCGTGCGACGACGTTCGCGCCGAACTCGTCGACGAATATCGCTCCGCCGATCCCGCGGACCATTTGCGCGAGTGGCGTATGAACCTCGCGCATCGCCAGCGTTTCGCCGTGGGCTCCTGCGCGTGGCGCTACTCGCTCTTCGCCTGGCCCGTCTTGCCCGCGCTCGATCGTCGGCTGATTCGCCTGGCCGCGCATCTGCCTTACGCAATTTCGAAGAACCGCGGCGTGCAAAAGCATCTCCTCGTCACTCGTTTTCCGCACCTCGCGCGGCTCGACCTGGATCGCAACTACCTCGACACCATTCCGCTGATCGGAACCCGCCGTTCGTTCGCCTTCGATCTTCAACGTCGCGCGCGCAAGCTCGGCCGGCGGGCCATGGCGTGGCTGGGACGCGACCCGCGGTTCTACGTCCGCACAATGGAAATCAACAGCCCCGGCTGGCGCCTGATCCGCGCAATGGCCGACGACGCCCGCAGCGCTGCTTCGACGCTGTTCCGCTCCGACCGGCTCGCCCAGGTGATTCCGCCGTCCGGTGTCACCGTCCGCCGTATCCAGGATCCCATCACCGAATCCACCCCGCTCAAAAACACCGTCGGGTTGATGCTCTGGCTGAGACAACACGCCTGATCCGCTGTCCATTTCTTTCTCCATGCGCAAAGTTCCCGTTTCGGTCCTTATTCCCATTCGCAACGAGGAGTCCAATCTCGCCCGCTGCCTCGCCTCCGTGGCGTGGGCGGACGAGGTGTTTGTCGTCGATTCGCAGAGCACCGACGGCTCCGAAGCCATCGCCCGCCGCTTCGGCGCCGAGGTGGTCCAGTTCCGTTTCAACGGCGTCTGGCCGAAGAAGAAAAACTGGGCGCTCGAGAGCCTGCCTTTCAAACACGAGTGGGTTCTCATCCTCGACGCCGACGAAGTGATGCCGCCGGATTCCGCCGACGAAATCGGCGACATCGTCGCGCACGATGGCCACGGCCACGCCGGCTACTGGATCAATCGCCGTTTCATGTTCATGGGCCGCTGGCTTCGCCACGCGTATTACCCCAATTGGAATCTGCGCCTCTTCAAACACCGCCTCGGCCGCTACGAACGCCTCGTGCAGGGCGCCACGCACAGCGGAGACAACGAGGTGCACGAACACATCATCGTCAATGGCACCACCGGTCGCATGCGGTGCGAAATGGATCACTACGCGTTCGCGTCGATCGATGTCTTTGTCGAAAAACACAACCGCTACTCCAACTGGGAAGCGCGGCTCGAACTGGAACAAGGCCTCGACCGCAACCGCGATCACACGCCGCAATCCGCCCCGGTTCGAATCCGGCGCACGCTCAAGCGGCTGGTTCGCCATCTCCCCTGCCGCCCTCTGCTGCGGTTTCTCTACGTTTACGTTTTCCAAGCCGGGTTTCTTGACGGTCGCGAGGGCTACATTTTCGCGCGTCTGCATGCCGTCTATGAATTCCTCGCCGTCGCCAAAGCGGCGGAACTGCGCAAGCAACGCGAGATGGAGCACCCTCCCGGCGCTCCCGCATCCGAAACCGCCGACGCAATCGGCGGCGCCGGCAGCTGAAGCTTATAAGCTCGTCGCGGAAAACTCGCGCCAGTAACGGACGCCGCTTCCGTTGCTCATCACGCCGTGCCGCGTGGCATTGCGATTGAAGTCCACCTCGAAGGTGCCGAGTTCAACGCCGTCGACCGTCAACGTGATCGACGTTCCCGAGAGTCGCGCCGTCAGCGTGTGATCCGTCGTGGTGGCGTAAGCGGTCTTGCCGCTCGCGATCGACGATGTCTTGCCCGATACGGTCTTCTGCAGCATCCAGCTCTTGCTCGAGATCATGAAGCGCAGGTAGTTCGAGCTGTTCGACGAACGCAGCACCAGCCCCGTGTTGTTCGAGCCGATCGCGACGACCGTGCTCACCACCGCGTCGGCCGCCGACGAATCGATGGTCGCGTGAGCACTGGTATTCGCCGTGACCGACGAATCGGCCGCCATCGTCATCACGCCACTGTGCACCGACCACGCCGCGCCTTCCACCGTCGCGCCATCGGGGATGCGCCTGTTCAGAAACGAGCCGCCCGCAAACGAGTCGGCGACGAGCACAACTGCTTCCCGAACGACTTCCTCCGGCGCCGGAGCCGGGCGCTCTCCTTCGCCTTCCGATGGCTCCTCCGCCGGCGTTTCCGGTTCCACGTCGGCAACCTCTTCGGGCAACGGCTGCGGCTCGGGCTGAGAGTTCGATTCCTCCGGCGTGGGCTCCGGCTGCGGCGCGGGCGTCGGCGGCAACACGATCGAGATCGGATCCACGAGCGCCTTCACGGTCGCCTCACCAAAGGTCACTTCCGTGTCGAGCGCGTTATACACGCTCCGTTCAAAGGTCAGCGGCAGCTTCACTCCGCGCGCAACCATGTAACCGCGCAGCGTTTCCTGTGACGACAAGTCCGACGGCGCAGAGCCGATCGTTGTCATCGTCTGCAACCGAGCGAAATACGGCGCGAAATCCGTCAGCATCGCCTTGCGCGCCGCCGGCGCGGAGCCCGAGGTCGACAGCGTTGCGTGCAACAAGTAGTCCGGGGTCGCGGGACGATCGCCGTAGTTTTGATGGTAGTCGAAAACCGCATACGGCTCACCGAGGCCCAGCGCTTCGATGTCACGCTTCATCGCGTTCTTATGGACGATCACCGTGTCGATCCCGCGGTTGCGCGAGGGCACCGTTTCGCCGGTGTGCCAGTTGCGATTCGTGTCCTTGTAAGGCGCAAACGCCGTCCCGCGCCAAAGGCCGGCAAGTTCGCCCGTGGGGTTCACGAACGGATAAACCACCGTCACATACTCCGCGCGATAGGCTTTCGCCTCGGGCGTATCCGAATTTATGATCCAGTCGACCGCCGCCCTCAGCGCGACCTTGTTCTGGCCTTCGTAGGGATGCTGTCCGCTCACCAGCATGACGAGCTTGGTGGGATTCGCCTGCGGATCTTTGACCATGAACGCAAAGAGCGGCATGTCCGGAATCGCCCGGCTGAACGCCGCACTCGCGGGAGCGCCCGACTGGTATCCGATCACAAACGTCCCCGGCGCCGCCTCGCTGGGCGTCGCGCTCACGCGCGGATGCGTCAGCACTTCGGCTTCAAGCCACTCGTAAAAGTCTTCCACCGCCGCGCGTTGGTTGATCGAGACGTAAACCACGTCCTGGGTGAAGGGCTGCGCGTTTCGTCCGTCCACCTTCCAGCTGCCGGTTCCGCTGCCCGTGCGCGTGTAGGTATCGAAGGAGTTCCAAGCGCTCGGCTTCGGCTCATAGCTCCACACCATCTTGATATTCTTAAACGAAACCGCATCGCCGGAGAGGATCACCTTCCCGCTTCCGGGCGAAGTGAGCGGAAGACGAAACACCGGCGTCTTCCCCGCCATGCCACGAATCGCGAACAAAACATTCCGCCAGCGAGTGCCGCCGCTCACCGCTTCACTCGCATGCGAACGCGGCACGATCGTCACCGTCAATCCATCGAACGTGGAATGCGTAGTATCGATGTTGCCGCCGTCCGCAGGCTCCGCGAAATGACCAACGAAGCGCTCTTGTGCGGTGAGCGAGGTGTGAAGGAGCGCCAGAGCGGCGACGAAAAGAGCGATTCGATGAAACATGACGCGGTTCGGTGATGAGTGCTTTGCGCACTGCCTTCTCACCGCCCGCGGTGCTGTTACTCAATCTCAACATCGGAGACGCCACGGATTAACAGCCGCTTAACAATCCCCATTCGATACACCTAACTTTCCCCTATAGTCCCTACGGTATATTTACCGTATCGGGGGAGTCATTACAACCCGCGCGCAACCATCCGAGCCGGGGTGCAACGCTCCTTCGAGCGTAACAGCAGCCGCTTAGTCGACGCGCGACACTCGCGCGTCTTCCTTAAGCCTGCTCTGCAGAACTGCCGCGATACGCGCTTCTTCCGGAAGCGCTTTCGCAGGATCGAACTCCTGCAACGCCTCCGCTGCCGCATCGCGGCGCTCCATGTCGGCCAGCACGGCTGCCCGCAGCAATGCGACCGGCACGAGATCGGTCCCTGCCGCATCCGCCTGCTCGAGCACTTCCCAAGCTTCGGCCGCGCGCCGCTGCTTCCAAAGTGAGAAGGCATAGACAACCCGCCGGCGCGGATCATTGGGAGCTTCCAAATACACCTCCTGGGCCGCCACATAGGCGCGAGCGAGGTTCAAGCCGCTGAGCATGCTGTAATACGCCAGTTCGCAGCGTTGCGTTTGATCGCTGGGATGCACCGACAGATACGCGTTGAGCACCGACACGAGATCCGCTGTTCGCCCCACCGTGCGATAATGCTTCATCAGCTCGGCGAAATACTCCGCATTGCCCGCGTCGGAATCGAAGATCCGCGCCAAAACGTCGATCCGCTCCGCCTGCCACTCCCACGCCGTCGCAATCGCGCGGAGTTGCTCCAACTTGGCGCGATCGCCCGACGCGGTGCCCACGGCCGTCCGCCAGTAGGAGCGCGTGGCTCCATCGTCTCCGCGCTTCCGCGACACATACGCCACGAGCGCCAACCGGAGGTGTTCGCGTTCGCCCCAGCCACCTTTGCGCAACTGGGCGGAAAGCCCCGACATGTCGCCAATCGCGAACAACGAATCCGTCGCCTGCATCTCGACCGTCGCACTCTCAGGCGTGATGTCGGGCACCATCCGCATCCATCCTTTCGACCGATCGATTTCGCCGCGATTATCCAAGGCGTAGAGTCTCAATTCCTCGCCGCGTTGACGATCGAGCCGCGCGATCTCCTCACCTGTCACCTCCACCAACCGGCGTTCTTCAGGAAGGAATTTGCCGGGCCTGAATCCGCTCAGGATATCCGCCGCCCCCGCCGCGTCGCCTGACTTCGCCCGGAAGAGCGCACGATACATTGCCCGCTCCGGCTCGGACAACGCCGCCGGACGCAGCGTTTCGAGCAACGCGAGCGCTTCCTTCGGCTTGTCCTGCTTGTAAAGCGCGAGCGCCTGGGTCGTCACAAAGAAGGGGTTCTCCGGCTCGGCGCGGAAGTTCTCCCGCGCGTATTCATACGCCTTGGACAGGTTCGCGTCCAAGAGCATGCTCGTGTAGGCGAAATTGTTGCGAACCATGCGATCGTCCGGCGAGAACTCGGCGAGCCGCGCATAGATGCGATTCAGATTGGCGGTCCGCCCTTGATGATGCTCCCACGCGATGAGCTGGCGGCTGATGGATTCGTTGCGCGGCATCAGCGCGAACAGCTTCCACACGAGGTCATATTGTTCGCTCTGCCAGCCCCAGCGGGCGACCAGCGCAAGGAGTTCCGAAATTTTCCGCGGACTGTCGCCCGCCTGGATCACCGCCAGCCGCCACGCGTTGCCCGCGTCGGCAAATCGCGCGGTCTTCCGCGCCGAATACGCAATGAACGCCTGGCGCATGAACTCGCGCTCCGCCCACGGTCCCGACGCAACCGCCTGGTCCAGCCGCGCCCACTCGCCCCATTCCAGGAACGCCGCCGCAATCGCTTCCTGCACCGCGGGCTGCTCGCGTGTTTCGCGCGGCAGCGAATCGAACCACTTGCGCGCCTCCACGGGCGGCCCTTCCTTGCGAAAATAATCCGCCAGCGCGACCGCCGAAGCCGGATCGTTCTCGAATTCTCGTTCGAGCGTGCGGCGATACTTCTCCGCTTCCGCCCCGTCGCCATGGGCCAGTCCGGCGAGCACGAGCACTTTCTGCTCTCCGCTCAAATCCTCGCTCTGACGAAGTTGCTGCGAGTAGTCCAAAGCCCGCTCGCCCGACTCGGCGTTGATCGCATCCCGCAACAACAGCGACAGCGCCCGCACCCGAAGCTCGGGAACACGGCTCAGGTTTTCGATCCGGGTCCGCAACTCCTGATTCTTTCCGTCCCTATCTTCCGCGAGTTCGAGCTCCGCGAGATCGAGCCGCGCCCCGTGGTTCTCGGGCTGAAGATCGATCAGCGAATAAAGATGCATCTTCGCCTTCACCGTGCGCCCAACTCCCAGATAGGTCCGCGCGGCGAGCTCGTGAAACTCCGCACTCTGCGCCGCCGCGGCCTCGGCGTTTTCAATCGCATCAAGCGCGGAGCGGGTCACGCCGTGCTGCAGCGCAATTCGAATCAGCTCGATGCGGCTTCCAAGCGTCTTGTCCAAACGCGCGACGTTCTGCTGGTAGTAAATGGCTTCGGCGGATTGCTTCGCCTTCGCCGCTTCGGTGGCGAGCCGCCAGTGCACCAGGCTGCGTTGGTTGTCCCGCAGCGCCTGACGCGCGGTGAGAAGCGCGTTGTCATAGTCGCCTTCGTCCATGAACTTTTGCGCCATCCGCGCGAGCTTCTCGCCACGCCAGTTCTTGTAAGCGGGCCAGCCGTGATGCCGCGCGACGTAGTAGCCGCCGGGCAGAACAACGAGTGCGATCACGCCGATGATCAACCAGCGGCGCAGACGGGAAGCGGAGTTAGGATTCATGGAGCGGGAATGCAGGTTGTAGTCGAAATCCGACTACAGGAGGGCGGGACTGGGTTTAGAGCGCGGAGGGGAACGACGCGGTCTGGGCCGACTCGATCGTGATGATTTCGTGCAAAGTCGCCTGCAGCGTGTCACGCGCGTCGGTCTCGCTGATCGGGCCGGTCACCGCGATTCCAACGACCCGCTGGCCAAGATTGCGCTCACCGCGGGCCACCGAGCGCAGCCGCTCGGTCGAATTGGCCTGCCGATAAACGACGCGATTGTCGTAGCTGGCCTCGTTCTCCTCCACGATCGCGTGGAAGACATACACGTCGCGACCGTTGTCATCGAAAAGGTAGGTCACAAAGGGCAGCGACAAATCGCCGACGCGACAGACGAAAGGTCCGGTCTCCGACACGAGTTGCAGGCCGCTGGCCGGCAAACACACGGTCGGATAGTGACTGCCCGCGAGAAATTTCGAGACGCGTCCCGGCAGCCAGCGCAGATAATACATCTGCCAGCGATGGCCTTCGTTCGTCTGCCACGACGCGAGGCTGCCTTCATTGTATTTCAACAGCGCCCGCGAGCGTTCGCCCAACTCCGCGCGTTGAAACGCCGGCGCGTTGTCCGGCCAGGCAAGATCCCACGCCACCGGCTTCGAGGCTTCGCGTTCATGATAACGATACCAGCCTTCCGTGGCCGCTTCCGCGGTGCCGAGCCACGCGAGTCCGCCCAGCGCAAACCAGAACGGAAACGGAGCGCGACGCGGTTTCGCCGCACGTGTCGGAGCCGGCGCCGGCTGGCGTCCGCGCCACCGCTGAAATCCTTCCGCCAGCAGCCACAATCCGGCGAGGCACAGGATCATCACCACGTTGCCGACCGTGTCATGCCACTTGTCCGCGAGTTCGTTTCCACCCGCGCCGCCGAGATACGTGAGCGTCACCGTCCGCCCGAAATTCAAAACGAACGCCAGCGCAAACGAGCTCAACATCAACAACGCGCGCGCCACCCAGCCGAATCGGTAGAATTCGCCGAAGAAGAGCGACACCATGAATGCCGTCTGGAGCGAGCGCACCCCGCTGCACGCTTCCTCGACGTTCACCCACGAGCTGCCGACGAGAATCAGATTGCCTTTCGAGAGCGCCGGAAACCCGGCGAGGGTCAGCACTTCGGCGCACGCGGTCGCGTTCCACTGCATGAGCGACTTCGTGAGATTGTCTTCCATCCACACCGGCCACGGCAGCGCCGTCATGCAGAATAAAATCGGGAACGCACAATGCAGCGCGCCACGCCACCCGCTTACGGCGAACACGGCAAAGAACGAAACGCCGATCGCCAGTCCCGCCATGATCCAGTTGATCTTCACCCAGTCCGGATTCGCTTCCTGCACCACGCGAACCGGAAGATACGCGATCAGCAATAACGCCGGAATCAGCAGCCAGCCCCACCCTCCCATCGCGCGGCTGCGATTCGGGCGCGTGTTCCAACGTTCATAAAACAGGTATCCCGCGAGCAGCGGCACCGCCCAGCCATACGCGTAGGTCGGATTGACCGACCACTCGAGTCGTTGCTGATTCCAAATCAGCAACCAAAACGCGCCGAGCAGCGCAAAGCTGGCAATCCAGTCGCGCGTGAGCGTCGCGACACGGACTTCTTGCGGTGCGAGTTGAACCTTCGTGGCTTGCAGGCTGGAAGCAGCATCCATGGAAAAAGGGCGACGTTGGACGCGTCAGGGACGCGAAAGTTCGTGCTGCTGCAGCATTTCCTCCGCTCCCGCTGCTTCGGCCACGCGTTCAAGCTGCGCCGCGAAGCCCGGCAAAACCACCGCCGGCGAGAAACGCTGCACCCAGCGCGTTTTCGCGGCGAGCTGCGTCCGCCACACCGAATCGCTTGCGAATCTCCGCAGCACGTTCGCGAGTTCCGTCGCTTGTCCCGGCCTCACGTTCACACCGAAACCGCCATCGTGCACCGCCCGGGCCAGCTCGCTCTCTTCATCAGCCACCGTGGCCACCGGCACTCCCGCCTGCAGCAGCGAGAGAAGTTTGCTCGGGAAAAAATATCGTCCCGTGCCACTCGCCTGCGTAATCAATCCCACGTCCGCATCCGTCAACATCTGCGCATAATCCTCGTCACTGAGGAGCGGCAGCAGCCGCAGATTCGCCAACTTTAGCTCCGCCACTTGCGCTTCGAGCGCTTCGCGCTGCGCGCCCGCGCCGATGATCGCGATCGTGAGGTTTCGGTCCGCCTCGAGCTTTTGGGCGGCTTCCAACAAAATCTCGATGCCTTGCTTGCGGCCCAGGTTTCCCGAGTAAACCGCCAGCAGGTTCGTCGACGGAATGCCGAACTTCTCGCGAAACGCCCCTCGCGCCCAGGTCTTGGCAACACCGCCCGAGGTCCGCAGCCAGTTCGGAAAGAAAATCAGCTTCCGCGCGCGCAAGCCTTTCCGCCGGAACTCGCTCATCATCCCATCCGAGATGCCCGACACCGCCGCGGCGCGCCGATACGCGAACGCTTCCAAGCTGTAGAGCAGCCGAATGAAACCGCGCCCTTGCACCCTACCCCACCCCCCCCCCGCCCCCGGCGGAAGGTGCGGCCCAAGAAAAACAAAAACG
>JAFAAS010000018.1 GCA_023426435.1 Verrucomicrobiota bacterium
CGGCACCCCCGGCACCCGCGGCTACCCGCGAGCCCCCCCCCGCAAAACGCATTTCGAGCCGGCGGTGTTATCTGTGCGTGCGACGCGGAATCATCTGCGTCGCGCAAAAAACAAAAGCGATGACGAACAAAAATACCTCAGCGACCACCCCCGACGCCGCGCCCGCGCCCGCGCCGCGCTTTGAAGAGTCTTACTGCTGCGAGTGGAGTCAGAACAGCTACTATAAAGAGCGAACAGTGCTCGTTGCATTCTGCGAGTCTGCATATACCGGAAAGCACGTCGTCGAGCTGCGCACAGCGTTCGCTGCGAACCTCGAGCTGACGCCGGATGAGCTGCGGCTGCTTGGGAAAAAGCTCGTCGAAATTGCGGATGACGCTGCTGCGCGTCGCGCGAAATTTCCGCATGCGCTGCGCTCGTTTCGTCGCTACGTCGTTCAACCCGCTGCTCCCGGAAAACAATGAGCGCGACACCAATTCACCACCTCTTCGACGCTCGCGCCCGCGCTCGCGAAGGGGCGATCGGCACGCTGCTACCATACGATTTGCAGCAACAATTAGCTCGTCTCCGCGCGACCGGCATCCGCCGCGGCCGCCGGGTTTTCAGCGTGTTCAGCGTGATGCCCGGGCTCTATCGTCGCGCCGGTGTCGTCGTTGCTGACGACGGGCAGATGCGGCTCATCCCCGGCTTCAAATGGTCCCCGTCCGACCACGGCACCGTCATCGCCGCGCCCTTCACGCACCTCGCGCTCTGCATGCGCAACGGCCTCGTCTAAGCCCGCCGGCAGCCGGAAACTCGGCACCCCCGAAGCCCGGAAGCCTCGCGCTCCCGGGCTTCTTCGTGTCCGCAGCACACTCAATTCACGCGATCTCGGCGTTATCTTTTCGTCGAATGAAACACCCGTTGGACCCCTCGCAACGCCTCGGTTTTTGCACGCACGCCGGCTCGCTAATGCAGCAAATCCTGCGCGCCCAACGCTTCGCTCCCGCCCGCGCTGAGCAGCGGAAACCGGCAGCCGAAGGGCCACGGAAACCGGCGTCCGAGGCCTCCGCGGAGACCCCGGCGGGAGCACCCCCTTGCGCGGATTTTGCGCGTTCATTGTTACCGTAAGTATGCCTGAAAAGCGCTGCAAAAACCCGAACGTAAACGTGCTCGAATGCCCGATTCCGATCGATCGCGACATGCCCCCGGCTCGCATGCAATACACGCTCCGCGACGGGCGAAACGTGTATGTCACGCGCCAGCAAAACTGCGGCGCAACGGTGAATGTCGCAGGTCTAATCCGAGCTTGGAGCGCGGGCGGCGACACTGGTTTTTTTGCTGATGCGAGCGACGTTTTGAGCGCGATTCACCGCCTCGGGGCGGTGCCGGCGAACGTCGATTCCGCGCTCAGGACATACACGATTTCGGAGGGAGAATGGCTGCTAGCGCGGGTGCGCGCCAGCGACTTTTCCGAAGCGCTCGAGGCTACGATCGAGCTCAGCGATCGCGGCGAACTCGACGGCGCGAGATGGGTAACAGTCGCTGACTGGACTGGTGTTTCTCAGTCGATTTTCCTGTCTCGCGACGACGATGAAACCGGCGCCAGCGGCGAATAAATCGCGGCGAAATTCGAGTCCGAACGCCCGCCTGGGCTCACAAAAACCCTCTGAAATCCGCCCGCTTCCCGGCCACCTCCGGCACCCGCGGAAGCCCGGAATCCGGCACCCCAGCGGCCCGGTTTTGCGCGCGGTTTTTGACCGAATTTTGGGTGCCGGTGCGGGCGATTTTTGGCGAAGTTTTCGACGCGATTTTCGAGTGGGCGGGGTGTGCGCGACGCGATTTTGCTGCGAATGCAGCAGGATAGTGATCCAAAAACCTGGCGAAAATCCTTAAGTCGGGCGTTTATGTAATTCCGTGGCCCGGTGCGCGCAGATTGTGCGCTTAAGTCGCGCGTTTATGTCGGTTCGTGGCCCAAAAATCCGCAGGCGGGACGCGGAGCAGCGTAAACGACGGATTTAGCGAGCGATTTTCCGCGCTCAATCGTGCGCAAAACGCGCGATTTTTTCTTAAGTCGGGCGTTTATGTCGAAGCGTGGCCCACCCGCGGAAAACTCGGGTGTGACTTGTCACCAACGAAGACGCGCGAAAAACGAAATGAAAAGGTCGTTCAGGCCGCCCAAAATCGGGCTGTTGAGACACGAATACCAGAACCACAGGCCGAACAAAAAAGCGTTGCAGACGACACGCGTCGCGAGCGGGTGCCGAGCGCGCAACGTGATTAGAAAGCAGCGTCGATCTCGGCGGCGAATGAGCGCGAGAGTCGCTGCGCGATTGCGGTCGAGATATGCGTCCGTGGGATGCATCACGGGTGATAGATAAGCGCAGTCACGCGCAGTTTTTGCGGGCGCAGGGAAGCCGCTTTCGACCGCGGTAAAACGTGAGCGACAACGAACCGTCGCGACGTTCACGCCAGCGCGCACGATCACCAGCGCGGAGCCCAAAAGCGCTCACGATCGACCGCGGAAGTCGGAGGCAAAGATCGCCGTTCGCGTCCTCAAAAAGTCTCACCGTTTTCACTCTATTCGTCATCAGGCTCTAGCGATCGCACGACGCGTTGCAAGCGACTACAGCGTTGTGTCTTGTGTTGCATCCGAGCGACTGCAGACGATGACTGCAGCCCTCGGTCGAAACCTCGCAAACCATGCCCGAACGAACGCTCATTTTTGCGGATTTGCACGAGCCAGACGATAACGTGATAGGGCGAATTGAGGCGGTTATCGCTGACGACAAACCGGATCGCGTGGTGTTTTTAGGCGATTATTTCGATCGCTTTGACGACGAGAGCGTGGAGGGCATTCGGCGCACTGCGGAATGGCTTCGCGAGAGCCTCTGCGACCCGCGTCGAACGCATCTTTTCGGTAATCACGATCTGCCGTATTTCTTTCGTTCAGATGCTGCGTCGTGCCCCGGTTGGAGCGTTGAAAAACAATCTGAGTTTGATCGAATTTTGGGCGCTGAATTCGCGCCGCAATTCGCGTTTTTCGCGATGATCGACGGGTGGCTTCTCACGCACGCGGGACTAGCAGCAAAGTGGGTTCCAGAGGTAGTAAGGGACAGCTCTCATCATGTCGGGAAATGGTTGGATAAAGAGTCTGCAAACGCGCGTATGTCATATTTTTTTGGAGCTGGCCATTGGTTTTCCGCGCGCGGCGTCGAGCGCGGTGGATATTGCGACGCAGGCGGGATTTTGTGGTGTGATTTCTGCGAGAAAAAATGGGCGGGAAGGCAGATCTTCGGGCACACGCCCGGGCACGTTCCGCGAGCGGTCGGCGCGTCGATTTGCCTCGACACGAATATCGGCGGGAAGGCGGATTGGTATGCGCTAATCGAGGGCGGCGAATTGGTGGCTAAACACCTTTGGAACGCGTCGACTCCAGCCCAGGTTTTTGATCCGATCTCGACGTGAAACTGTCGCTCGAAACAGCGAAATCGATAGCTGACGCAGCAGACCTGCGGAGCGCCGATGGATCGTTTTCTGAGACGAAGATTGCCACGCTCTTCGGAGTCGAGATCTCGGCATTGAAGGGCTGGCACAGGGAAGCTGCATCCTTTCACGACACCTTGAAAGCGCTCGCCGGGATTGCGGTTTGGCGCATCGCCACCGGCGGAGACGCAGAGATGTTCAGATTATGGCTGCGCACCCCCCATTGTATGTTAGAGAACAAATCGCCGGGATATTGGATCGAGCGCGGCCGCGCTGCGGTGATCGCGGACTTCGTCGCAGACGCTCTCGGCGGCAGCCCGAGCTGACTCGCAAAATGAACGACTCACTCGAAGAAATCCGCAAATTGCTGCGCGAAGTTTTCACGACGCCGGCAGCAGTCGAAACTTGGCTCGACACCCCCGACCGCCGCTTCGCTGGTCGCACGCCGCGCGAAGAACTCTCGACGCCGGGCGGCGCTGCACGCGTGCGCGCGCTCGTGCTAGCCGCGATACACGGCATCCCGCCGTAACGCCCGGCACCTCCGGCAGCCCGCCTCCCCTCGGCACCCCCGCACCCCGGCGTCCACAGCGCCCGCGGCGGCATCGCTCATCGCGCTTTTTAGCGTCACGCTTTTTAGCGTCGCCCTTGTCCTGCGCGCGCGAGCGCGAGCGCGAGCGCGGAGGGAGGGGGGCTCAGAGGCGGAATCGCGACGCGTTGTTATCGACGTGTGCTATGAATACTACTCAGCACGCGCAACAACACATCGTCGATCCAGCTCTCATTCCCGAAGAAGACAAAATCCCGCTCGGGCCCGTCGAGCACGGCGAGCTTAGTCACGGAGACTGGAATGCTGGCGGGACAAAACGTTTTTGGGGCATGCGAAAGGGACGCCCGTATTTTGTTACGACTGAGAAATTTGCGGAATTAACCGCGCGCAAAAACGAAGACGAAGCGCGTCGTCGCGAAGAGCTTAAGGGCACGCTTCGTGGCGAGGCGCTGACTATGTTGTATCAAGCGCGTTCGCGCAGTCGCGACGAAGAGAACGGTATCTGCACGCTGACTGTAGAAGATATCGAACGCAAAATCATCGAGACGTGCGGCATTTGCCCGATCTTAAAGATTGCTTTTCAGAAACATACGAAATTCGCGATGTCGATCGATCGTGTGATCCCTGAATTGAAATATATCGCAGGGAACATTCGCATTATTGCCTTGATTTGCAACGAGTTGAAGGGCGCTGGAACGGACCCTGAGGTGCTCCGGAAACTTGGGCGATGGAAACTGTTTCTGGAAGCGCAGAACGCTGCTGATGCTGTGCAAGACGACGAGTCGTTTTTCGCGGCAAAAGTGAGCGATCACGTCGATGCGATCGCCGGCTTGCGGAGCGGAAAACCGCTCGTGCAATCGACGCACAAACCGAACCGTCGGTTCGGGCCGGAAGCATATGCTAAACGTTTGCTCGATAGCGCGTTGAAAAAGTTCAGCGCCGCGCCGAGCGGCGATGCGCTCACGATCGCCGACGTTCTCGATCTGCTCGCGCGCGCGGGCGGCCGCTGCCCTGTGACCGGCGTCCGGTTCGCTCGATCGAACGGCGTCGCTGGCACTGATCCGCGCGACCGCGCGGTTTTGCATGTTATCGTTGCATCCCGCGGTCTCGTTCGCGGCAACGTGCGCATCGTGAGCATTCGCGCATCTGAATACGCGCACAACGTGCTCACGTCTGCGCAAATTTTTGCGACAGCGGATTACATCGCGAGCAATCAGATCGAAGTGCGCGAGCATTACACGCAGCTCGCGCAGCAGAAGCCTGCTGCGGTCGAACAACCCGCAGCGGCGACGACGGAGGTCGCGCTATGAGCTCCGATTTCGCGCCGCTCTCGCTGCTCAAGCACGCGTCTGAATGTCGCTCGTTTTTGCCTACGATCGTCGTCGATTCTCGCGAGCAAACGCCGCTCATTTTTTCACGCCTCGCTGCGCGATACCTGCGCGGCGAAGAGGGCGAAGGGCTCACGAGCGGAGACTACTCAATTTCCGGACTCGAAGATCAGTTCGCAATCGAACGCAAATCTGTCGCTGATCTCGTCGCGTCTGTCACCCGCGAACGCGACCGCTTCTCCCGCGAACTGCATCGACTTCGCGGCTACCGTTTCGCGCGCGTTGTCGTCACGGGAACTCGTGCGCAAATCGCAGCAGGGGAATATCGTTCGCGCGCAAATCCAGTCGCAGTGTTGCACAGCATTTCAGCCCTCGAGGCGCGCTACGGTATCCCGTTCGTGTTCGCCGGCGACGAGCATCGCGCCGCCGGCGCGATCGAGGGATGGGCTTACTGGTTCGCTCGCGCGATCGTCGACGAGACGAACGACTTGATCCGCGGCATCCGCGCAACCGCCGCCGCCCCGGCCCCCTCCGAGCCCCCCGCGCCCGGGGCGGCGAACGGCGCTAGTGTTATTGCTGCGTGAAATGAATTCGACTACGCAATCAACACCTACGATCTCTCCGGAAGCCATCGCCGCGGCCCGCGCTGCGATTCTCGCCGAATTCGGCAACGACGTCACGTTCCGCATGTCGCACCTGCCCCCGGTCGTGCACCACGCCGCTCCTTCTCCCGCACCGGCACCGGCGCCTGCGGCAGCACCGGCAGCCCCGGTTCCGGCGGCAGCACCGGTAGCCAGCGTTCCGGTTCCCGCTGCTCCGGCACCGGTTCCGGTTCCGGGCGCGCAAGCCGGCGGCGACGAGCCGTATCGCTTGCCTTATCTCGTCGTCGTTCGTGGCAATGGCGAAGCGGTGAAGCGCCACCCGCGCTCGATGGGCTGCCTCGAGTATGACAAGCGCACGATTCTTGAAAAATGCTTAATGATACCCTTCGGTTTCAGGCGCTACTACGAAGAGTGCCGCCGCGGTGGCCGCCCGGTGCATTATCGCGACAAAAAACGCTGGTCGTGCTTCGCAGACGCATCGATTGAAGGCTACAACACGTTTTCGCGCGATCGGAATGCTGCGAATCTCGTCGATCCCGTCGGCGTCTTGGAATGCCTCGTTTCCGGGCCGCCGAGCGACGTCAGCGGGGATTTTTGGCTCGAGGTCGGCGATGCGCGCTATGCGCCGGCGCAAGTGCCGATGCGGCACGGGGAATACCGGCTGGTTTTCGACAAATTGCGCTCTGCTGGCGTGCGCGACGAAATCACCGGAATCCCGGTTTATTCGCGTATTCACGAGCTTGTGACAGCTGGGGACAAATTTGAGATCACGGCGAAACCCATCGCGCTAACGACAGATGCTGAACGCGAGCGAATCCGCAGTGCGATGACAGCGCTGTTGGGCGCGCGTTTTAAAAGCGGCCTCTGAGCGGCACCGGCGGCGAAACGTTGACGCGCGGTAGTGTTAGTAAGAAGCGATGAATACACCTACCGCGCCTGCTCCTTCTCGCTTCGCCTCAGCCATTTTCGGCAAACACGACGAAATGCAATGCATCTGGTCGCTCTGGTGGCTCTCTGTCGCCGCGCAGTCGCTCGATTTGCTGACGACGTGCAGCAATATCGCAATCGGCATGTCTGAAGCTAACCCTGTGTCCGCCGGCATCCTCGCCGCCCGCGGCGACATCGGATTCGCAGCGGCAAAGGTCGCAGTATGCGCATTCGTCGCGTTTCTCGTTGTCTGCGTGCAACGCGGAGACGATCACAAAAAAGCGAGGGCGGCTCTCGCAATCGCGGTGTGCGTTGCGCTCACAATGAGCGCGGTTTTCTGGAACGTCGCTGTCGCGTGTTACGCGCTGCTCGACGCTTGAGGCGCAGCCGAAAAATCGATCGGTCGCGGTGTTGTTATCTGTCGAGATGTCGCACTCAGCACTGACATCTGCCAGCAACTCGAATCGACTGCTCACTTCTAGCGAAGTAATGCAGCGACTCGGCTACAAATGCCGCAAAGCGTTTTGGCATCTCGTCTACTCACAAGGACTACCATGCGTGAGGCTTAACGCTCGTGTCATACGTTTCGCGCCTTCTGCAGTCGAAGCGTGGCTATGTCAGCGTAGCAGCGACGCGAATTAATCAGATGCGTCTGGCGTGAAGCTCGCAGGCGCAAGGTTCGCGAGCGCAATCATCGGATCCGCTGCTGCGATCTTCGCAGCTTTCGCCGCTTTCGCTGCCCGCGCTTTCGCGAGGTTTGCCGCGATCGCAGCCAGTTTTTTCGGCGATGCGCTTTTCCCGCCTGCGGCGCCGTTTTCGGCAGCGGTCTTTTGGGTGAGACGCTCGTAGTGCGTCCGGCAATACTCGGGCGTAAGCTGATACCATTCGAGCGCTTGAGCGTGATCGACTTCTGCGCGGTAGTGTCTGTGAATTTTAGCGACCGAAGTGCCTGCATCTGCCGCGATCGCATCGATCTTCTTTTCGATCTGCATGCGGTAGCTGATGTAACTGTGCCTGAAGCAATTTTCGGGCAGCTTTAATCCAAGATTTTGCCCGATGGCTCGGATACGATCGAGCGCGTGCCTCTCGCAAATACATCCCTTTCGCTGCTCCTCCGGCACGGTCGCGAGCCATGCAGCAACCCATGGTAGAATTGGCACCTTTCGGCGCGACGGTGTGTTTATTTTCGCAGCTGTGACTCGCAAAAACGGAGACTCTGATTTGTCGGCTGGCTCGAGATGGATGTCGGACCAAAGCTGACGCAGTTGCTTGCGCGTCTTTTCGCCGCTCTGCGAATTGAGCTTCTTTTTCCCGCTACGTTTGCCGTGAATTTCATCACTGCGAACTCCTAAAGCGGCAACCGCAAGCGGAGCGACGTAATGCGGGTGATAGTCGCGCAAATACATCAGCAGCTGCCCGAGCGCTTTGGGCGTGCATACGCCCGGCGGCGAAGGATCCTCGCGAGCGCGATCAACACGCGAAATCGCGGTCACCTTTTCCGCCGGCAGATACTCTTTTCGGAGCGCCCAGTTCCAGAGTGCTGTCGCTTTTTTTCGCAGATCGTTGCGCGTCACGCCGTTGGCCCAGCGTTGAAAAAATATCTCTAACTCAGCTGGGCTGATCGTATCCAGAAACCGGCTACGGAATGCAGTCGGATCGTCTTTCTTCGCGAGCGGCGAGAGCTTTGCTCGATAGGTCCTCTCGTATTGCAACCCACGCGATTCTCCCGCCGCGATGAACTCGTCGATCGCGTCTTCGATTTTGATGCGATTGAACCCGAGCAGTTGCTTCTGCTCGTCCTTCGCCGCGCGCCACTCCCGCAATGCAATTAGGGGTGTGGCATCGTTGCCGACGAGCTTGCGCAGCAGCAGGAGCTCGTCGCGGTCCTCTTTCGTCATTTGCGCAGATTGCACCTCGCCGACCGCTAACTTGCTCATGTGCAGATCGAGCGCGTCGCGCACTTTTTGAAGCTGCGTCGATTGCTTGATCGTCTTGCCGCCGCAAACTGCTTTGAACACGTAGCCGCTTGCACTCTCAGCGTGAACGAAACGGAAGATCGTTCCAGCGATCGGACCTTTCTTAACGTGAAGCGGAAATTCAGGTTTAGGCATTGTTGAAGCGGGCCAGGTCAGCCTATCCAGAGATAACTAAGAATTTCTAAGAAGAACAGCGACTAATTCACACCTACAAGTCCCTTCTTTCCGTTGGTTTCTTGCAGAACCTAGTTGGCGGAAAGCCTTCGCATCTATCGTTCCGGTCGCGGTTTACGTCGTAGTTTGCCCGAGCGCGCAAAGCGCAGCTTAATTCCCCGTGAGGGCGCCAACTCAACCTCTTCTCAGAGGTCAACATCGTCGGAATCCTCCGCGATCGTCGGCGCCCGGCGAACAACGACACAGCGCCCCGCCACGCTCCCGCCCACGGGGCCGTTCAACCCCATGAATTTCCCGCTGTTCGTCATTCCCGCACACGCCGTTTCCGTTGCGAAGAATGAAGCCTCCCCACCCCGCTTTCCGTCTCGCGATCGCGATTTCCTGTCTCGCCGCCATCTCGATCCCCGCTGCCCATTCGAGTGAAGCCGCCGCTGAGACGCTGCGCGCCGGCAGCACGCTGATCGCCACCTCCGTCTATACACCCGAGGAAGATCAGTCGTTGCTCGAAGCCTTCGCCGATCTCCGCGTGTCCGATGTCAGCGACGGCATGGACGTCGCCGGCCTGAAAAACGTCGGTCTCGTCGATCCCGCCATCGCTCCACTCTGGCGCGACACCAAGAATTTCAAACATCGCGTCGTTGGCATCGCCGTCACCGCTCGCTACGTGCCCACTCAGCAGCCCCCCGCACCCGAAGGCGCCGCCCAACAGTTCAACCCGTGGATGGTGAACTGGTATCGCACACGCTCCTCCGAAGCGTTCCAGAAAGTCCTGCGTCCGGGCTCGGTCCTGGTGATCGAGGACGCCGCCGACGCCGACGTCGGCTCGATCGGCTCCAACAACATCATGTCCTGGCAACTCGCCGGCTGCGTGGGCGTCGTCACCAACGGCGGCGCGCGCGACACCGACGAGATCATCGCCCAGGAGGTCCCGCTCTACTACCGCCAGCCCGCCCGCGGCATCCGGCCAGGCCGCAACGATCTCGAATCCGTCAATCGACCCGTCGTCATCGGCGGCGTGCTCGTCAACCCCGGCGATGTCGTCGTCGCCGACGGCGATGGCGTGGTCGTCGTCCCCCGCGCCAAGGCCCAACTGGTCGCCGACTACGCGCGCTACACGCTCAACTGGGACAAGAACTCGCGCAAAAAACTCTACGAGCGCGCCGGGCGCCCCGCCGACGCATCCGTAAAATAACTACACCTTCGCAATGTTACCCCGCCCGCCCCGCTCGCTCATCGGGTCCGCGTCGAAAACTTGCACGCTGCTCAGCTTCGCCGTTCTCGCCGCCGCCGCGCCGTTGCTCGTTGCCACCCCGGTCGGACCCGGCGTGCTGCGCGTTCATCCCGAAAACCCGCGTTGGGTGACCAACGACACGGGCCGCGCAATCTTCCTCACCGGCTCCCACACGTGGGCAACCGTGCAGGAGCGCCAGCTTCCTGAAACACCCAACTTCAACTTCGACGAGTGGCTCGATTTCACCACCGGCCACGGGCACAACTTCCTGCGCGTTTGGGTCTGGGAACACGCGTCGTGGATGCAGTTCACCGAGCGCATGGTCCGCTACTCGCCGACTATCTACGAACGCACCGGTCCGGGCAACGCACTCGACGGCGAACCGAAGTTCGACCTCACGCGTTTCAACGACGCCTACTTCAGCCGCCTCCGCGAACGCGTGCTCCGCGCCAACAAGCGCGGCCTCTACGTCGCCGTCATGTTCTTCCAGGGCTTCAGCCTCGACAAAACCGGCGGAAAACCCGGCCTGCAGAAAGCCTACAACGGCCACCCATATCACCGCGCCAACAACATCAACGGCATCGACGGCGATCCCAACGGCAGCGGCACCGGCCTGCAGGTTCACACGCTCGACAACCCCGCCGTCCTGAAAGTCCAGGAAGCCTACGTCCGGAAGATGATCGATACGCTCAACGACATCGACGGCCTCGTCTGGGAAATCGGCAACGAGCTCCACGAAAACGCCGTCGATTTCCAATACTACTGGATCGACTTCATCAAAGCCTACGAACGCACCAAACCGAAACAACACCTCGTCGGACTCACCGGCGCGCACGTCACCAACGAAAAGCTCTTCGCGAGCAACGCCGACTGGATCGCGCCCGAAAAACAGGACGGCTACCACCACGACATCCCCGACGCCGCAGGCCGCAAAGTCATCATCATCGATACCGATCACATCGAGTGGCTGAAATCCCGCGAAGATCCGACCCTCCCCTGGCGCGCGCTGATGCGCGGGACGAGTTTCATCTACATGGACACCTACAAGGACGCCCGCTTCGGCTCGCCTCCCGAGCCCAATGCCGAGGAAGCCGAAATCCGCCGCCAAATGGGCTTCGCCGCGCGCTTCTCGCGTCAGATCGATCTCGCGCGTTGCATCCCGCACCGCGAACTCACCTCGAGCGAACACTGCCTCGCGCATCCAGGCCATGAATACGCCGCCTTCGTGCGCGCCGGGGAAAAACTCCAGCTCGACCTCAGCGCCGCCGTCGGCGCCAAGTTCCGCGTCACGTGGTTCGATGGCCAGACCGGAGAATCGCACCCCGCCGAAAACGTCACCGCCCGCGCCGACCTCATCCTCGAAAACCCCTTCCCCTCCCACGCCGCCGTCCACCTCCAGCGCATCGAGAAAAGGTAGGGCGAGGTGTCCCCACCGAGCCGCCCCCCTTACCACCCTCGCGGCTCCAAAATCTCCTTCTTCAAACTCGGCACATACCCGCCATAGCGCGGATGCGGCACACCGGCCGTTTCATCGATCGCCTTCACGCGCTCCTTCAAACTCGCCGCCTTCTCCTCGAGTTGATCGATCGCCTCCAACGCGCTCATCGCCACGAAAACTCCAACCTCGCTCGGATCCGCGTGCGCGCCCAACACCGCCAGCGCCGCCCCGCTCGAACTCTCGCCATACCGTGCCAGCGCCCGCGCCGCCGCCACGCGCACGAACGGCGACTCGTCCTTCAACGCCTCCTTCAACTCCTCTTCTGCGCTCCGCACCGCCGCTTCACCGCGCATCGAAAATCCCGATACCGCCCACGTCCGCACCGCGCTGTCGCCGTCGCGCAGCAGCTTTCGCAACGTCTCGACGTCCCCCAGACTCAATCCCGCCGCCAAATCCGCCGCCGCGAGGACGCGCCGCAACGGATACACCTCGCCATTCCTCGCCAGGTCGTAGGGCGATCCGCCCCGCGACCGCGCCACCATCTCGCCTTCTGGCAACAGGCAAACATCCCGCACGTCTCCTAAATGCTGATACAACGCCGCGCGCAACCGCGCCTTGATCGCCCGATGCTCCGCCGACTCCGCGAGATTCCGCACCTCGTCCGGATCCGCGGATAAATCATACAACTCCTCCGCCGCCCGCGGCGTCCGCCAGAACGCCGACTGCGCCTCGTTCGTCTTCCCCGACTCGAATTGTTCCCGCCACACGCGCGTCGTCGGCGTTTCGAATTGATACGCGATAAACGGCCCCTGCGGCGTATCCAGCCGAAAATTACGCAGATAAACATACCGCCCGTCCGTCACGCTGCGCACCTCGTCCGCGCGCTCATCCATCCGCCCGCGCGCCCCAAACAAATACTCCACCGGCTCCCCCGCGAACTCTCCCGCAAACGCCCGCCCTTGCATCCATTCCGGCGCACGCATCCCCGCGAGGCTCAGCATGGTCGGCGCCAAATCCACAAAGCTCACCATCCGATCCGACCGGGCCCCCGGCTGATATTCCTCCGGCGCGAGATGCCGCCACTTCGGCGGAAAATAAACCACCAGCGGCACGTGCAACCCCGAGTTGCCCGGCCACCGCTTGCTCCGCGGCATCCCGCTCCCGTGATCCCCAAAATAAAACACGATCGTCTCCTCCGCCAGCCCCGCCTCCTCCAACTCCCGCAGCCGCGCGCCTGCGTCCGCATCCGCTTCGCTCACCTGGTCGTAATACTGCGCCCAATCCCGCCGCACTTCCGGCAAATCCGGATGATACGCCGGCACCCGCACTTTCGCCGGATCCGTCACAAGCCCATGCGGCCGGACCCGAATCTGCGACTCGTGACTCTTCATCGAATTGAACACCGCGAAGAACGGCTGCCCCGGGCCGCGCTTCCGCCAGTGCGCTTCCTTCGACGACTCGTCCCACGTCCGCTCCGTCTTCGGCAGATTGTAATCTTCCTTCTCGTTGTTCGTGCAGTAATACCCCGCCTCCCGCAGCAACTCCGGAAACATTTTCGCTCCCGCCGGCATCGGCACCATCGAGCGCATGTGCATCGCTCCCGTGCTATGCGCATACATCCCCGTGATCAGCGCAGTCCGCGCCGGCGCACACACTGGATGCACCGCCCAAACCTTCGTGAAAATCATCCCTCTCTTCGCCAGCGCATCGACATGCGGCGTCCGCGCCAGCTCATCCCCATAACACCCCATCTCCGGCCCATGATCCTCACTCGTCAGCCAAACCACATTCGGCCGCTCCGCCGCCACGCCCCACCCCGCCACCCCCAAGAAGCCCAACAAAAATCTAAGCATAAATATGTAATCCGTCATTCGCGCCCCTTCGCGTCCCTTCGTGGTTAAAAGTCCCGGCTCGTTCGTCCTCACCGCGCATCCCGATTCACCGGCTCCTCCACCACCAACGCCGCCGGAAAATCCGCCGCCTCCGCCCCTCCGCGCGTCCTCAACCGTTTATTGCTCAACCCGCCCATCGGCGCATTCAACGGAATCTCCATCCCGCCCAATTCATCCATCATCGCGTAAAGCCGTTTCTCCATGTCTACCGCCACGCTCCGATACTCCGCTTCATAAAGCAGATTTCTCTGCTCCCCCGGATCGTTCTGCAAATCATACAACTCATCCGCGTCCCACAGCCCGTAATAGGTGATGTATTTATAACGCTCGCCGCGCAGCGCGAACACCGTCGGCGACTGCGGAAAATTCTTCTCCCAGTAATACACATACAGAAACTCCTTCCGCCACGGCACCTCGCGCCCTTGCGCCAGCGGCAGAAAACTCCGCCCGTCCATGTGCGGCGGCGGCGCCAGCCCGCACGCTTCCAAAATCGTCGGCGCCACATCGATGTTCGCCACAACTTCCTCCACCACCTTCCCGCCTTCGAACAACGCCGGACACTGCATCACCATCGGCACGCGAATCGAGGTCTCATACGCCACGCGTTTGTCGATCAACCCGTGCTCGCCAAACATGAATCCATTGTCGCCCATGTAGATCACCAGCGTGTCCTCATACACGCCCATCTTCTTCAACTGCTCCATTACGCGTCCGATGCTTTCATCCACCGCACTCAGCGTCTCGCAGTAGCGTTTGTAGTAACGCTCGATGTCCAACTCGCTGTGATACGGAAAATCCACCCCGTGCCAGCTGTTCCGCTGATCCACCACCCAACGCGGCCGATTCGTTTCCGGCAACGGCACCGCCTCCGACTCCGGCCTCTCAAACGGCACCTCCTGCAACGCCCCTTCATGCCGCTCCGCCGGCGTGAAGTTCGCGTGCACCGCCTTGTGCGACAGATACAGGAAGAACGGCTTCTCGCCCGACCGCTGCTTCTCCAGCCAGTCGATCGCATAATCCGTCAACTCGTCCGTGATATAGCCTTTCTGCCGCACACGCTCGCCATCGACGTTCAACGTGTAATCCGGCCGCGGTGGCAAATACTCGCCTTGCCCGCGAAAACTCACCCAGTGATCGAACCCCGGACGCGGCTCATCCGAGTCCCCGCCCATGTGCCACTTCCCCACGAACGCCGTCGCATAACCCGCCTTCTGCAAATACTGCGGAAAGTAAACCGTCCCCGGCGGAATCGCACGGTTGTTGTCGATCACGCGATGCCGAAACGTGTAGAGCCCCGTCAAAATCGACGCCCGGCTCGGCGAACACAGCGAGGTCGTCACGAGCGCGTTTTTCAAATGCACGCCGTTCCGCGCCATCGCGTCCATCTGCGGAGTCCGCGCGAAGGGATGCCCCATGAAGCTCATCGCATCGTAACGATGATCGTCGCTCAGAATAAAAACGACATTCCTCGGTTTCGCCCCCGGTATCCGCTCCGGCACGACATCACGCGGGACCGGGATCACCCCAAAAGCACTCGTTGCCGCCAGAACCAATAAAAACAGGAAACGCATCGTCGATCAGGGGTTCGCCGCGAACCAATCCAACCTCAACCGAACTTCAATCGAAACCCCGGATTCGTTCATCAGGTTGAAGCACGCCGCAGGTGGAGCCCGACGTCCCGTCGGGCTGATAACGTCACGTATCCAGTCCAGCCCCACGAGGACCTCGGGCTCCACCCTCACACCACCCCCGGCAAGAACCGCCACCGCACCTTCGCACAATACGCGCGATACTCCGGATCGAGCCCGAGATGCCGTTCCTCCGTCCACGCGCGCAAAAAGTATATCAGCGCCAGCCCCAATAATCCCATCGCCCCGTGCTCCGCGAAAAACACCGCACCGACGACCCACCCCAAAATCTTCACCGTATAAGCTGGGTGCCGGCAAAACCGATACGGCCCAGACGTCACAATCCCGCGATTCGTCAGATTCGACGCCTTGAACCCCAACGCCACCGACGCCCAAGCGAAAATCACCCAGCTCGCCGTGATCAACGCCTGTCCGATCGTCGCCCAAATCTCATGCTGCAGCCATCCGACCCGCAGCGACACATTCCACGCATTCGCCGTGAACGGCTGAAACGAAACCGCATTGAACGGCGGATAACACCAGAGGCACACCATCCATCCGAGAAACGTCGGCTCCACCGACCGAATCCGATTCCGCAAAAACACCGCCTCAACCGTGTAGCCCACGCAAAAGACCGCCGTATCCACGAAAATGCACGCTTCGCGCAGGTAGCGGTTGATCAACGGCCAGCTCCAATCGAGCGACCGCGTGAGGTTCGCCATGTGCTGCGAATTCTGAATCACCCACGCACACAGCAGCGGAATGAAAAATACCTTCACGCAACACGTGAGAAACCCCAGCTTCGCCGGCCCGCGCCACTCCCGCACCGCCGCGAACCGCAGCGCACGCTCCATCCGCAGCGGCAGTGAAAACACATACGCCGCAAACGCCGCATACTTGTCGTCCCGCCACGATGTCTCGCGGTCACAGAACCACGAATACACCGGCGACACCACGATCACCGCGACGCAGTAGAGATCCGCAATCCCCAGCGGCAGCCACCCCTGCGGGGTGAAAAACCGCCGATACTCCGGCCCCAGCGTGAACGCTTTCGCGATATCAAAAAATCGGCCCACCCACGGCAACTGCTGCAACACTCCACAAATCACCGGAAGTTCACGCAGCACCGCGTAACCGAGAAACAGCAGCCAGACACGCGCGATGAACTTTGCGACAAGACTCCCCACCGCGCCTCTCGGCTGCACGATCGCCAGCCACCCCAACGCCGCCAGTCCGCCCGCGGCCACCAGCCCCAGCAGGACCGGCTGCGGAATCGCTCCGCGCGCATAGTGAGCCGAACGAAAATCCATCCGCAGGCTGCCTTGCACGAGTTCCAACGAGCGCCCGCCGCCCGCGTCATCCTGCCGGTAAGCAAAAATCGGATACGTGTTGGTGAAATCCGTGTTCCGCCCCCGCACCCGCCACGAACGCACCGTCATCGCGGTTTCGTCCGCCAAGACTTCCACTTCCTCCGGCAACACCAGCGTCCAGCTTTCCGGCTCCGCCGCTTCGAGCGTGATCGTTCCTTCCTTCTGCAGGAACGGCGCTTTGACCTCCGCCGCCGACGATATCCGCCGCGGCGCACCGGCATGAAACTCGCCGACATGCACGAGCGAGTAGCGTTGCCCGCCGTTGAAATACGCCACGCGCGCGATCAGCGGATAACTTCCCGGCATGGTCGGCCACGCCACCTGAAACGGAAACCGCCGCGCCGCACCTGCGGCGATCGTGGCACCCTGCGCCGCCCGATACGACCGCGACTCCAGTTCGACCGACACCTCCGCCACGCGCAGCGGCGCCGACGCCGCGTTGCGCAGTGTGACCACTACATCGGTTCCGCGCGCATCGAGCGAAAGCTCGATGGAAACATCCGCCCCGCGCACGGCAGCAGCGCACGCGAACAGAAGAAGCGCCAACCAGGCACAGCGGATCGACACACGGGGCATACTCGCGAGCACGCTACTCATCCGGCCTCGTCGGTCAGTTTCGTTCGTCTAGATGAACAAATGAGCGGCCGAGCACGCGAACCCGCCGCGCCACCTTGTTCTCCAGTCGGGCGCGTCTCTGCCCCGCCCCCGCCGCTAAACCCCTTCCCTCGTGCCTCCGCTCTACCGCCTCCGCTCCGTTCCCGTTTCAACGCTCATCGCGTGGGCCTTGATCACCCTCGGCTGCACCCTGCGTCTCGCGAATCCCTTCCTTCCGGGCCACAACCCGCTCGACCAACTCTGGAGCGATCCCGCCCGCCATTGGAACAACGCCACCGACCTCCTCGGACGCACACCCCTGCACGCGATCAACCAAATCGGCTACCAGGTGTGGCTCGCGATGATCGCGAAATTCACACTCAACATCCCGCCGCTCGTCGCCGCTTATGCCGGCCTGCTCAGCGTGGCGAACACGTGGATCTGGTATCGCTTCTTCCGCGAGTTCTTCCGGCTGAAACTCACTGCGCTGATCGCGTGGATCGTTCTGCTCTACTGGCCTTCGTGGTTCGGCGCGTTTCGACTCTTCATGTCCGAAACGCTCTTCATCCCGCTCATCGGCCTGAGCCTCTGGATGACCTGGCGCTGCAAACGCAAAGCCACCGTCGGCTCCTTCATTGCCATGGGACTGTGCTGGACCCTCGCCGGTCTCACCCGCGGCGTCGCGATTCCCATCGCCGCCGTGGTGACCCTTTACCTCTGGATCCTCCAGCCGCAAAAATTCACAAGGGCGCTCGGGCTCGGTCTTCCACTGTGCGCGATCCTGCTCGCATGCGCGTATCGCACTCACGCGCTGACCGGCATCTTCCATCCGCTCTCCTCCGGTCACTACGATTATTCCTACGCCGTTTCCGGCAAAAAGACGGTGCATCTGAATTTCCACGACAACGGCACGACTCGCTACACGTATTGGTTCGGCAGTCCGTCGATGAACGAGCAGCCCTTTCGGCCGTTCTCCGATTGGACAACCCAACGAGACGGCGCGCTCAACTTCTCCATCGATCTCAACCATCAACGCGAATCCTGGAAGCAAGCATTCGCCGCCGTCGCTGCGACCAATCCGTCCTGGTGGCGCTGGCTGCCCGAAAATCTGATCTTCCTCTTCTTCGGCAGTTCGTGGCCGGACAACAATCCCGCGTTCTTCGTCGATCGTCTCAACATCCAGCTTCGCTGGTTTTTCGCCCCGCTGTTCGTCGCCACGTTCGCGATCCTCTGGACTTGCCGAAACAAACGCCGCCACGACTCCGCGTTGCTCGCGCTCGTCCTGCTCACCTGGTTCGTCGTGCAGGGCCTCACGCCCATCGTCCTCAACGAAGGCCGCTATCGAAAACCCGTCGAAGCCCTCGTGCTCTGCGTCCCCCTTCTGCTCTGGGAGCGAAAGCGAGCCGTGCGCGCCGAAGTCCAGTCGGCGAATGCAGCGTAAACTCGAAAGGTCCGGGGAGCTCAGAGCGGTTCGTAAATCCCCCGTCCATACTGTTCGCCGCAAAGAGGCGCAAAAGGCGCAAGGACCCATGCCTCGTCGATTCATCTTTGCGCCTTCTATGCCTCTTTGCGGCTATAGGCGGCATTCTCGCTGATGCGCGGCCCGCTGTTGAGCGGGCCGACCCTGATCTGAATCAGGAAACTATCCGGGCGTCACGGAATCGCGAACGTAAGATCCAAACCGCTCCAGCTGCTGCTCGTGAGCGGACTGCTCTGGGTGTAGAGTGTCGTCCAGTTGGTGCCGTCGTTGGAGCCGGCGATCGTGAAGGTCGCCGGCGCGCGGTTCGCATCCGGCACGCGGATACGCACCGCCGTCGGCCTGACGGAAGTGCTGCCGAGGTTGAGCGCGAGATTGCCCGTCGTGCCCTGCAAATCCCAATAGCTCGAGGTCGCGGTGGAGTTGTCGTAGGCTTCCCACAGCGCCGTGCCCGTGCCGGTGATGTTCGCACTGTTTCCGCTGTAGTGAGGATTCGGATATGCCGTCGAGTTGACCATCCAGTCGATCTCGCCGATGCGGCCCCACGCTCCGCTCGTGCCCGAGTTTACCTGGAGACGGAATCGCGTATAGGTCGTGGCGGACGTGCCATTGGTCACCGCGACGGAATTGACCGTCACGCTGCCACTGCCCGAGAGCTTCTGCACCGTCACACTCGAGAGAAAGTTCGCCGGGAGCGTGAACGGGAACAGCGCCGTGCTTACGTTGCTGACTGCGCCTCCCGTGGTGACGGTGTGCGCCAGCGCGCCATGAACCAAAATCGCAAACGTGGCAG
This sequence comes from Verrucomicrobiota bacterium, assembly GCA_023426435.1. Lineage (GTDB taxonomy): Bacteria > Verrucomicrobiota > Verrucomicrobiia > Opitutales > Opitutaceae > Opitutus. The sequence continues at coordinate 19,440 of JAFAAS010000018.1, forward strand.
CGCCGCTCGTGGAATAGTTCACCTGGGCGTTGAAGTTTCCCCCGCTCGTGCTGCGGAACAGATACGAGGAGTGGTTGGTCACGCCGGTGATGGTGGCCGAACCAGTGGACGCCGCCTGGGCAATCTTCCACGCCGGCGAACAGGCCTGATAGTTGGCGCCCGCGTAGGTGAAGGGCAGTGTCTGCCCGCTGTCCAGCACCGAGGCGGTATAGCTGGGTGCGTCGATGAGCGCGAGCGCGCGCGGGGTGTTGGTCGAGTGCGTGTCCGGGTGTATATAGCCGAAGCGATAATCCTGGTGCCAGACATAGCCGGTCTGGAAAGTGCCGCCCGCCTCCTCGAAAATTTCGTAGCTCTCGATCATCTCGTCATACATCCGGATATCGGAAAACGCCGGCTGCGCGAGCGGGTGGGCCACGCCGCTGCCCCGCGCATCGCCAAAATTCGGCATGCCTTCATAGCTTACGAAATGCACTCCGAAGGCCGCCCGCATTTTCGAGTTGAGCATCAATATGTTGTTTTTGTAGTCGGCCCGCACCATCTCGCCCGTGTTCCAGACGTTGTCGATCGTGGTGCCGGTGGCGGCGGAGCGATAGGTCGCCGGCCCCGCGCCCCAGAAGAAATAGGTGATCGGATGCGATTCGGTCAGCGTGTAATATGCGTTGGCCCAAGCCATGCCGTGCTGATCGTCGACTGCTTCGCGCTTGATTTGGTAGCACCAAAGCGGGCGCACTCGCGTCATCATCGCGCTGTCGCCGAAAACCGTCCGAAAAATCCGGCTCATCTCCACCGCCCGCCAGATCACATACCGAGCGCGCAGATCCCACCGCCTGGTGAAGATCGTGCTGGGCGTAGCCCAGCCATCGTGGTTGATGATATGATTTATATTGTTCGTCACCACCTGCTGGGCCTGCTCCAGCGCGTAGATGGATTGCGAGAAGGCGTAGTTATCGCCGTTGTTTTCGCCGCCGTTCCAGAGTTCGTTGCCGTATTCGACGTAGAGATTGAGGTTCGAATCGAGCGGCGGCCACACGGGGTTCGACTGCGTGGATGTATATGGATTCACGCCATCGCTGCCGTAGCGGAACGTCCGGGCCACCCGAGTCATGTAATCGGCATCCACCATCGCAGGCAGACAGATGTAGGCGTCGGTCTGGGTCGCGTTGGCGAACGCGATGATATACTCCCACGGCACCGACGTCGGTTTGTTCATGTTCGAGTTATAGGGATTCGGATGCTGACGGTTTTGGAAGCGGCCAGGCAGTCGGCGGGTGCTCCAGGTGGTCTCCGGGTTGGCGTTGATCGAAGAGGGGTCCATGTAGCGGACGATGTCGAACTGCGCGAACTGATCCCGGATCACGCGATCGACGATCTCCGTGGTTGCGTGCGACGTCGTCGAACCCGGCGAAATCGGGCGCATCAGCTTCACGTCGCGCACGCCGCCGGAGGTGTTGCTGAACAACAGGCGCAGATTCGTTTCGCCCGTCGAGGAAGCGAGCGAAAGCACGACAACGGAGGAGTTGGTCGACGCCGTGTAGGTATTGCTTTGCACGGTGATCGGCGCCGTCCCCTGCGCCGTGACGGTCGCCTGGCCCGTGAAATACAGGCGATAGGTGCCGGGGCGCGCATTGGGTTGGCCGGCCCACATCCAGAGACGCGCGTCCTGCGTGGGCCAGCCATTCGAGTCCACCGGCGCGGCGGACTCGGTGGTCGGCATCTGCCAGATGCGCTGCCCCGCCGTGTTTTGGACGACGTCGGCCCACATCGGCGGCAGCCAGTCCTGCGACCAATGGATATTGATCGCCGCCACGCGCGGAGCCGCGTGCAGCGGCGTAGCGGCGACGGCAAGGATCGAACAGAAGACAAACAGCGAGCGAGCGCTCGCGAGCAGTTTGAGAAACGAGCTCATGTTTAATGGGGTTGGGATTTCGGGAAGCTGGGAAAATGCTGCTGAAGGTGGAGCCCGACGTCCTCGTCGGGCGGGTTTGCGTGGTAGGGCGAGGCGTCTCGCCGAGCCGCGAGCATCCAACATGGCTCGCCAGGGACAGCTCGCTCCAGCTCACGGCACGAAGCGAATCGCGTCCGCGCAGGCGCGGTTCCCGTCGTTGGTGTTGGCGTCGATGACGACACTCGAACTGCTGTTCAATGTATGCCGTCCGAGGTGCACCCACGCGCCACCGCCAGTCTTCTGATTGACCGTGTAGTTCGTGTTGCCGCTCGCGTGATTGACGGTGTAGCGCACGCCGCTCGAGAGCCACGTCCAGTTCGTCGCGTAGCGCACATACACATCATACGAGCCGGCGAGATTCGGGCTGTAACGCGCCGTCGCGACACCATGGATCGACTGGTCATTGAAGGTGCGGAAATTCGCTCCGTGGTATCCGCCGCCGAGCGTTACGTTCCACCACGCGCCGATGAACGTCACCAACGACGAATCGTTGTCGACGATCACTTCGTTCGCGACGACTGGGGTAAATCGAACGGCGTCCGCGCACGCCCGCTGGCCGTCGCCTGTGTTGCCATCGACGACGACCGTCGAGTTGGCGTTTAACGTGTGCCGACCGAGCAACACCCACGTGCCGCCGCCGCTCTGCTGGTTCACCGGATACACCGCGCTGCCGCTCGCGTGATTCACCGTGTAGCGAACGCTGTTCGACGGCGTCGTCCAGCCGCTCGAATAGCGCACGTAAACATCATAAGTCCCGTTCGCAGTCGCAGGTGCGTAGGTGGCCGTCGCCACGCCGTAGCTTGCCTGATCGCTCACCGTGCGGAAATCAGCGCCCTGGAATCCGCTCCCCTCGGAGCGGTTCACCCACGCGCCGGTGTAGCTGAACTGCGGGTCGAGGTTGTCGATCAGGATTTCGCCCGGATCCGTCCAGCGCATGCGACAGAGCCACACGCCGTCGTTGTTGTATCCGGCGACAAAATACTCGCCGTTGTGCTCGATCACCTCCGGCGCGTAATAGCCGTCGAATGAACCCGGCGTCATCTTGATGATCGGCTCGCCGTCGAAATCCATCGGATCCGCCGACGCCCACACGCTCATCTGCAGCCATTGGTAGTAGAGCCCGTTGCGCCACATCACGAACGGACTCTCCGGATTCACCACAGCGTTGACCGCGCTCAATCCGCTCCATGGGCCTTCGAGCACCGCGGCAGTGCGGGCGGCAACGTAGGCCGATGCGCCGCCCGTGCCGTTTTGCAGGAAGTAGGCATACCAGAGCCCGTCCACGCTGCGGTTATCGAGGATCATCGTGTCGCGCGACATCGCGTAGAACGTAATGTCGCCGTCGAGGTCGTAATGCTGCGTGAAGTTCTTCCCGTCGGTGCTGATCAGGCAGTGCGCGCCGCCGCTGTTGTGAAACATATACCAGAGATTTCCGACGCGGAAACAGTGCGGCGCCTGCAATCTCCCCTGCGTGTAGCCCGGCGGACTCATGTCGGTCGTCCAAAAGATTCCCTGCGGCGTCCAATCCGCGCTTGTGAGACTCGTCGACTCCCAGCGATAGAAGAGCCGCGTGCTGCCGGGATAGGTCGTGTCGGCGATGCACGCAACCAGCTGCCAGGTGCCATCGGCGGCCTGATAGATCGTGAAGTCCTTCGTCATGTGAACGCCCAGATTGTTGTAGGGGCTCACATCCGGCCCGCGCGGCGCAATGCGCCACCAGCCGCCGTCAAGTCGCGGGACTTCGAGCGCGAACGAAACCGAGCAGAGGAAAACGAACAAAGATGCCAACGCGGTCCTTCCGCCCAAGACCGAGCGGCGACGAAAGTAAAACCAACCATTTGTAAGCATGGGGATGGTGCAGAGGCTGGTTGAAGCTCATCGGAAGGTTTTCTCCGCTGGAAAGCAGCACGCCGGCCGCGAAGGGCCGGCGTGCGCGTGAGGGTTACTCGCTGTCCGGTTGGACCAACGCGCCCTGGCCGTTGATCACCAATCGATCGCTGATCACTTGTCCGTTCAACGTGCTGTTGCCGTTGATCGTCACAGTGCCGGACGGCGCTTCGACTTGGCCGTGAAGGTTGACGTTGCCATTCAGCGTCACACCGCCGTTCGCCACCCTCAACGTGAGCCACTCCGGATGATCGTTCGCACCGACGTTGCCGCTGAACGACACGCCTTGCGCGAGCGTGAGCATGACCGGTCCGACCACCTGCACCGATGCGTTTCCGTTCACGACCAGGCCCTGCAGGTTGTAAACCGCCGGTTCCGTCGCGCCCGCCACACCCAGGATGATGCTGCTGTTGCCGTTGATCGTGATCGTGCCGTAAGTGCCCGCCGGAACCGTGCGCGTGCCGGCGTTGCCGTTCAGCGTCAGATTACGCACCTTGCTCCAGTTGCCGACGTTGTCGCTCGCTTTGTTGAGCGAGACATTCGTCGTCCCCGTCGGTGCTGGCGGCGCGGATACACTGGGCATCGCAATCGCATCGACACGACGCACCACATGCCGCAGCGCCGCGTTGCCATTGAGCGTGATGGTGTGATTCGACGGCGAGGCTTCGCCGCTCGCGTCAATCGTGCCGCCGTAAACGGGACGTCCATTCAGTCGCACGGTCGGCGTGCCGCGGACGAGCAGGTCGCCAGAAACCCACGCGTTGCCATTCAGCGTCGTGCTTTCGGCATTCAACACCTGCACCGATCCGTCGAGTCCGCCATTGAGCGTCGGCGCGCGACGCACGAGCGCCGTCACCGTGATCCGCAAGGTCTCGATCGCCGCACCGCTGTAGCTCGGCGAATCGATCGTCGCCTCGACTTCATACGTGCCGGGCAGCGTCGGCGCTTCACTGCCGCCGCCATACGTGATCGTCACCGGCAAGCCCGCAGGCACTGTTGTCACACTGACGGACTTCGGCGTCCCGTCGTAAGCCTGGCGCAATCCGTGGAACGTGATCGTCGCCGTCGCTTCCGCGATCGTCAGCGTGCCCGTCGCCGAGCCGACATGATTCGGATCGGTCACCACCGCGTTCACCGTATAGCTGCCGACCTCCGAAGGCGCGGTGCTGCTGCCGTCGTAGGTCAACACGACCGCGAGTCCGGCCGGTGTCGTGGTCGCCGACGCAGCCTTGGGCGAGCCATCATAGGTATGGCTGAGATTGCCCAACGAAACCACCGCCACCGCCGGCGTGATCGTCAGCGTGCCCGTCGCCGAACCCGTGTAATTCGGATCGGCAATCGTCGCGACAACTGCATACGTGCCGACATTCGTCGGCGGCGTGCTGCTGCCGTCGTAAGTCACGTCGACATCCAATCCCGTCGGCGCGGTGGCAACGCTGACTGCGCGCGGCGCACCCGAATAGGTTTGCGAGAGATTGCCCAGCGTCACGCTCGCCTGCCCTGCGTCGATGACGAGCGTGAGCGATTGCGTGGCTTCGTCCGACGGATCTTCGACGCTGTCGCTATCCGCGACGCGAACCACGACGTTGCTTGTTCCCGCCGCAGTCGGAACGCCCGCGATCACGCCTTCCGTCGAGAGGGAAAGCCCGTCCGGCAGACTGCCCGACGCGATGCTCCACACGAGCGCACCATTCCCGCCGCTCGCGGAAAGCGTCTGCTCGTAGGCGACGCCCACCGTGCCATTGTCGAGCGTGGTCGTGCTGATCGTTGGCGCGGAGTTCGGCGAACCGGCGAGCCGCACCGAACCGAACAACAACGGATTCGACCACGCCTGATCGGCGGTGCCGAACCACGCGATCTTGCCGTCGCGCGTGGTGGAGCCCGGCGTGTCGTTGTCGTTGATCATCACTTCAAAGCCGATCACGTCACCGGCGGCCGGCGTCACGCCGAGCGTGCTCCACGGGAAGTGGAACTCCGCCGTATAACCACTCGCGGTCGTTTCGCTCGCAACCGTGATGCCCGCGAGCGACGGATTTCCGGACGCGGCTTCGAGCGCGCCGTTCCAACGATAGACGTATTGGCCGACGCCGGTTGAGTAGAACGTCTGCTTCGCGTTCGTCGCATCGATGTAGAGATCGACGCTGTCGAACATCCACTCGTTCGGATTCGAACCGGTGGTATCGGCCACCAGCACGTCATCCGTGACGTCGACAAACACGTAGAGGCCGCTGGCGTCCCAAGTCGCGCGATACGTCGCACTGAGATCGGCCGGGCCACTCACCGTGCCGAGGCTGACATTGCCCAACGCGTGAGCCGTCGCCGCCGACCAGGCCTCGTCCGCCCCGACGCCATCGACGACGATCTCGCCGGTGGCGTGCTGAATCGAAATTTCGGATACCGACAAGGTGGCCGTTTCGCTCTGCACGCTGCCCGCCCCGTTCGAGGCAACCACATGGTAGGTGCTCCCATTCAGGGAGAGGTCGAGATCGCTCAACGTAAGCGTCGCCGCGGTTTCTCCGACGATCGGTTCGCCGTTGCGATACCACTGATACGTGATCGGCGGAGAACCGATGGCGAGGATCTGCAGCGTGACATTCGCGCCGCTGCCGACCGATGCGCCTTGCGGCTGCGTCACGATGATCGGCACCGACCCGGTGGCGCTGTCCGGATTCAGCTCAATCCAGTCCGTCAGCGCGCGATGCTTGTAGCTGAGCAGATCGGGATAGCCGACCGAAGGCTTGCTGCCAAACGCGCGCAACGGCGACCAGCCTTGAGGATAGTTGTAATGCACGAACACCTCGAAGTAAGGCGCGATCGCGTCGAGGTAGTGCTTGTAGGCGGAATACATCACCGGATTCCGCGACGCGGCGTCGGCGAAATTCACGATGTGCTGTCCGCCTTCATAAGCGATGAGCGGAATGCCGAGCGGCGACCAGACATTGTAATGCGTCTGGACGCGATTCATCACCGTCGTGTCGATGTCGTTGATCATTTGATCGAGGATGTCCGGCGCGCCGCCGTTGAGGCTGCCCCCGAAGTAGGGAGCGATTGAATACACATCGATCGTGCGACCGGTGGGGTTCGTCACCGGATCCGCGAGCGCGTCGCGGTGGAGCTTCGGGCTCTGCGACGCTCCGGCCTGACCAGCGAGAACATAAACGATCTGGTTGTTCGCATCGGCGCCGAAACCCGCGTCGAACGCGGCCTGCAGCTCCAAAGTGCGCTTCACGTAGAACCGCGCCCGGGCGAGCGAGGTGTCGTTCTGGCTGTAGGTCTCGGCGACGTTCTGGTGCAAGCCGAGCGCGAGACCTTGATCGCTCGCGTAAATCGCCTGCGCGAAATCGGCGTTCCAGACTTCGTTCGAATACTCGATGTAGATCTTCCGCTCCGGCTCGAGGTGCTGCTTGATGAGCGCGCCAAGTTGCGTCGCGTAGGCGTCGTTCACCGCGTGCGGAATCGTGAACCACATGTCGGCATCGAGGATGTTGCAGAGGCGAATCATCCACTCGACCGCCACTCCATGCGCGGCGCGGATGTTTTCCTCCTGGAAGTTCGGATTCACCGTCTGATTCTGATCGTCGGGCTGTTTCCGCTCCGACCAGTCGACCGTCCAGTTGTTGTTGGTCGCAACCCAGTCCATGAAACGCAGGACCTTGAACGGACGAATGTCGTCGAGGAACGCGTCGCTGAACGGGTTGCTGTTTTCGTAGTTCGCCCATTCGGCGGCGAAGTTCACACCCTCGCGCCACATGCCGGCAGTGTCGCTCCACAGACCTGTGCCCAACTGCATCGATTTCACGGCAGGCTCGCCCGCGCCGGTGGTGAGTTGAACCGGCGTGCTCGCGGCGGACACGTTACCAAGGCCGTCGGTCGCAGTGATCGTCACCGTGTAAGTCGACTCCGGCGAGAAGCCGTGGAGCGTGATGTCCGTCGAAGTCGACGTGGTCCAGAACTCGTCGTTCACATAGATCGTGTAGATCGAGACGCCCGAGCCCGCGTCCGTGGACGGCGTCCAGCTCACGTTCGCCGTGAGGTCGCTCGTCGAGCTCACCGCCACGTTGCTGGGAACGGTCGGAGGATCCGTATCCAAATTTCCCGGAACGCTCGCGAACTCGAACGTGCCCGCGAGGACCGACGGCGGTCCCGCGACGACGACTTCGGGATAGTCGCTTGAATTCAAGCCGGTGCGCTGAATCAGCGGCGTCCACGCCGTGCCATCGTTCGAACCTTCGAGGCGAAATGCCGAAGCGAGGATGTAGCTCGGGATTTCGAGCCGCACACCGGTGATGTAAACCGGACCGTTGTTGAAGCGGACGGTCATCTCCTGCGGATTCACGTTGGCGACGTTGTTCGCGTCGGCGGTGTTGATATACCAATGCGAGTTGACGTTGCGGTCGAAGACGAACGCCGGGCGATCCTGCGCATTGATGTTAGCTGTGCTGCTGCTGATCGTGTAATCGGCATTGCCGGTGTTCGAGGTCGGCACCGTGAGCGGCAATTGGTTCTCGCCGGAGAGCAATCGCATCTCGCGGAGGAAAACGCGTCCGGCATTCGTGCCGCTCGTCACGGCCGAGCCGTCGATCCAAAGTCGGAGGTATTGGTAGGGCTGGGCCACAGGAAGACCGCCCGAGGAAGAGCTGGAACTCGAGGAGCTTGAACTCGAAGAAGACGAACTCGACGAACTGGAAGAGCTGCTCGAACTCGAGGACGAAGAACTGCTCGAACTCGAAGACGAGCTGCTTGAGCTGGAGGACGACGAACTCGAGCTGCCACCGGGAGGCGGCGTGAATTCATACGTCGCCTGATCGACGCCGTCGACGAGCGCGAAGTCGGGCAACGCGTCGTCGTCTTCGACGAGCGTCGTCCAGTTCGCGCCGTCGTTCGATCCGGAGATGCGCAGACCCGTGAGATTGTCGCTCCACGAGGCGCGCGAGATGCGGACGCCATTGGGCGAGATCGCGGTTTCGCCCAGATCCGCCGTGATGTGAACGGGCAACGGAGTCGTGCCGGAACTGATGAAGAAGAACGTCTGGTTCGATGCGTTGTTATGATCGAACACGCGCCACGCATTCCCGGGGAACGCGTAGTTGGACGTCACCACCACGCCCGCGGAGTTGTTGGACGTAAGCGGGGTCGTCGGATAACGCGTGCCGTCCACGAGCCATTCGATTTCGCCGATCTGAAGCTGGCCATTGCCCGCGAGCGCGGTCGCTTCGAAACGCAGGTAGCGGTAACTCTCCGGTTCCGGCGGCGTGACGATGCCCGGCACATAACCCATCCGCGAGAGATCCATCTGGATGCTGCCGGTCGTGTTCGCGACAAAGTAAACGCCGACCGCGTCCACGATCTCGCTCGTCGGCGCGATGGGCGCAGTGAACTCGACGGCGAAGTTGTTGCCGCCATTCGCCGTGAAATCCCATTCCTGCCAGGTGGTCGCGGTCGTCGGCGCGAGCGGCCAGTCGCTGTCCGCCGTCGCAAACGATTCGACGGAGACGTAATACTTCCCGCCCGCGCGCACGACTTTGTGAAACGCGCCTCCGGTGCCGGCGACCACGCGGGTCGACAACTCCAACTGCACGGTGTCGAACATGCCGGCGTCGCTCACCGGCCACAGCGCCACCGCATGAGAGCGTTTCGCACCCGCGACGGCCGATTGAAAGCGAATCGCTTCGGGCGTGTCGTTGCGCAGCACCAGCGCAAGCACCGTCGAGCCAGGCGCAGGCGAAACATCGACGTCCATCACGAATCCGCCAAACGCGGCCGGCGCCGTGGCGCCAAAAGCGAGATCGCTTGTGCTGAAAGCGAGCAGTTCGCGCGTGTCGTTCGCGCCCGCATTGCCAAGTCCAAGATCGAGATCCGATGACACCGTGCCGTTCACCTGAACGTTGCTCGTCGTGTAGGCATTGAGCGTGCCGTCGAAGACGTGCGTCACCGTCACCGGCCCGCCACTCGACGAAGACGACGAGCTGCTGCTCGACGAAGAACTGGACGACGACGAACTCGAGGAGCTCGAACTGCTCGAGGACGATGAACTGCTCGAAGACGATGAGGACGAACTGCTGCTGGAGGAGCTCGAGGACGAGGAACTCGACGAAGACGACGTGCCGTCGGAGATCTCGACCGCGTTGACGGTGACGTCGCCGGTGCCGGCGATCTTCTGAACCGTCACACCGGAGAGGAAGTTCGCCGGGAGCGAGAATGCGTAGGCACTCGTCGAGGCATTGGAAACGGCGCCGGGCGTGTTGATGATTTCAACCAATTCTCCGTCGACCAGAATCGCGAAACTCGCGGCGCCTGAAGTCGAGTAGTTGATCGTCGCCGTGTAGTCGTCGCCCGCGACGCTGCGCATGAGATAACTCACGCGACGGCCGACGGCGGTGAGGACATTGGTGCCGTTGAACGGACTCACCGACCAGTAATTGGTGCCCGTGAACGTGAACGGCAGCGTTTGCCCGATGTCGAGCGGACGCGCGTTGTTCGAGAGGCTGGCGTTGTAAAGCGCCATCGCGCGCGGCGTCTGATCCGAGTGCGTGCTCGGATCGATATGCCCGAAGCGGAAGTCTTGATGCCAGACGTAGGTCGTTTGGAAAACGCCACCGGTCTCCTCGAAGATCTCGTAGCTCTCGATCATCTCGGTGTAGAGCCGCGGATCGTAGAACGCCGGCTCCGCGAGCGGATGGGCCGCGGTCGAACCTTGCGGATCGCCGAACGCCGGACCGCCTTCGTAGGTGACGAACGGGATGCCGTAGGACGCGATCATGCGCGCATTGTTGGTCATCCGCGTCTTGAAGGTTTCGCGGTCCATCTGGCCGGTGGTCCAGACGCTGTCGATCGTCGCGCCCCCGGCCGCCGCACGGTAGTTGGCCGGACCCGCCCCCCAGAAGAAGTAACTCGGCGCAAGCCCTTCGGACGACGCGTAGTAGCCGCTGATGAAGTCGAGCCCATGAACGTCGTCGGTGTTGTTCTGCTTCACCTGATAACACCAGAGCGGGCGCACGCGCGTCATCATCTGGTCGGGAAACACCGCGCGGAACAAGCGGCTCATTTGCGACGCCCGATACGCGGAGTAACGCAGGCGCAGGTTGCCGCCATTGCTGCTGACCTGTCCCGTGGAGGCGATGAATCCGTCGTAATTGAGCGGGTGATTCAGATCCGCGGTGACGAGCGCGATGCCGCGATTCGCGACGTAGGTGCTCTGCGGGAACGCGCCGCCCGTATTCCAATTTTCATTACTGTATTCGACATAGAGTTTAAGCTCGGGATTGAGCGGCGCCCACACTGGATCCGCCTGCGGCTCCGTGTAGGGGTTCACGCCGTCGCTGCCGTAGCGGAACATCTGAGCGACCTTCGTGATGTAGTCGTCATCCGCCATCGCGGGGAGGCAGATGTAGGCGTCGGTCATCGTCGCATTCGCGATGGCGATGACGTATTCCCACGCGACGCCCGTCTCGCGCATGTTGGAGCCGGCAACGCTGTAGGAGATCCGGCGATTCTGGAACTTGTCCGGCAGCCGGCGATCGCTCCACGCGATCTCCGGATTCGCGTTGATGTTGCTCGGATCCATGTAGCGGATGATGTCGAGCCGCGCGAGCTGGTCGCGCATGACGCGATCGACCACTTCGCCGGGCGCGTGCGATTCCGTCGCGCCGGGAGCGATGGGGCGCATCAGCTTCACGTTGCGCACGCCGCCATTTGTATTCGTGAGGCTCATACGGAGTTCCGTGGTCGGGGCGATGAGCGAGAGGGTGACGACGGACGAATCGGTGTTCGCATCGTAAACATTGCTCTGCACGACCATCGCCGGACTCGTGAACGCAACCGTCGCCTGCCCTTCAAAAGTCAGCGTGTAGGTGCCGAGACGCGGGTTGGGTTGATTGTGCCAGAGCCAGATCCGCGCATCGGCGGTCGGCCATCCGTCGGCGTCGACGGGAACCGGATCCTCGGTGCTCAACTGCGCCCAGATGCGAATGCCCGCGGTGTTTTGAAGCGCGTCGGCGAGAATCGGGGGCAGCCAGTCGCGCACCCAGTGGAGATTCGTCGCGGCAATGCGCGGCAGTCCGGTTTCGGGCGTCGGCGCGGGGAGCGGAACGACATTGACCGTCGCTTCGTCCGTGAAACCGCCGTCGTCCGAGGTCACGCGGATCGTCGCGCTGCCGGTGGCTACGCCCGTGACACGACCGTCCTCGGTCACGGTTGCCACGCTCGGGTTCAAGCTCGTCCAGGTCACGTTCTTGTTGGCGGCGGCCTCGGGTTCCACCGTGACCGCGAACGGAACGGTTTGCCCGACGATCACATCGCGCGAGTCCGGCAAAATCGTCACACTCGTGACCAGCGCCGGAACTACCTCAATGGCGGCTTGCGCGGTGAAATTCCCCTCCTCCGTCGTCACCGTGATCGTGGCGGAACCGACGGCGAGGGCGGTGACCAGGCCGTTGGCGTCGACCGTCGCAACCTCTTCGTCGGAACTCGACCACGTGACGTTCTTGTTGATTGAACTGCCGGGCTGGACCTCGGCGGTGAGTTGTCCGGTGTAGGAAACCTCGAGCGGAAGTTCGGTCGGCGACACGGTGACGCCCGTGACGGTTGGGAGTGTGACCGTGACGTCGGACGCGGCGGTGAAACCACCGTCCTCCGTCGTAACGGTGATCGCAGCCGTTCCAACGGCGACGGCGGTGACGGTGCCGGACGCGTCGACGGTGGCGACGTTTTCATCGGAACTGCTCCACGTGACGTTCTTGTTCCGGGCGCTCTCCGGCACGATCTGCGCTTCGAGGATCCGCGAGTTTCCGGGCAACAGGAAGAACTCGGTCGGGGTCACGCTTACATCGGACACGGCCGAGGACGCCCACCCCATGCGCGAGATGTCGTGCACGATCGCACTGTTCGAAGTCGCGACAAAATAGACCCCGATTGCGTCGACCGTCGCCGCCGTGGGCGCAACCGGCGACGAGAACGTCACGGCGAAATTATTGCCGCCATTCGCCGTGAAATCCCACGGCTGCCATGTCGTGTTCGCCGTGGAGGAAAGAGGCCAATTGCCGTTGGTCGCGGAAAAACTCTCGACCGACACGTAATATTGTCCGGCCGCCCGCACGACCTTGTGGAACTGCCCGCCGCCGCCGAGCGTGACGCGGGTATCGAGGGTCAACAGCAGATCTTCGAACGCCGTATCGGTTGCGGTGGGCCACACGATGACGCCGTGGGCGCTTTTGGCGGCGGCGACATTGGCGTTGAAGCGAACGACGTCGGGATTGTCGTTTCCGCGCAACGCGATCGACGCGAGGAATTGATTCGGGGCCGTTTCGACATCGAAGCCCATCGAGAAGCCGCCGAGACTCGCGGGGGCCGCACCTCCGAAGGCGAGCGTATCGAAATATCGTAACACGCGCGTGTCGTTCGCGCCGGCCGTGCCGAGTCCCAGATCGAGGCCGGTCGTCGCGGTGCCGCTGAGATTGGGATTCGACGTGCCGGTGTAGGCGTTGAGCGTGCCGTCGAACACGTAGGTTTGTGCGACGGCTTGGGCAGCGATGAACACGAGGGCCAGCACGGCGCCGGCGGAGCGGAAGAACGTGGCGCGCCGGCGGAGAGGCGCACACGAGCGATGATGATCGAAGGATGCGGTTTTCATTTTAATGGGGGCTTCGCCGTGGGTTCGGAACGTCGCGCGCGCCCGGCCAAGGCGGCGTGAAGCACAGGCAGCGGCGGCGCTCACGGGGAGCGTTCGATGGGCGGAAAAAGAAGAAACGGGGCAGCAGCCGCACGGGCTGCAGGCGGGCCAAAACGGGGGCGAATCAGGGCGCTCCGCGTCAGGGGCATTCTAGACCGGTCAAATAGGAGGGCGATTTAGAGAAGGCGCGCTGGAGGAACAACGGGGCGGGGGGCGCAGCGACGAAGATGTCGCGAGGGGCGGAAAAGCGGGACGCTAACAATCGGAGTCCAAAAACCTGGAAGTAACAGTATCCTAACTTTGGAGACGAACGCGGGGTGCGGGTTGAACATGGGAACGGGAGAGCGGCAGCCCGGCCAAGCCAGCCGGGCCGCCGCCATCTGCCCCACAAACTAGAACGTGAACGAACTGGTGATCGCCCAGCTGCGACCTTCCTGGATGCGCATGGCACCGGGCGTGCCGTCGGGTTGCGCGTTGAGCGGGATGAGTTTGTTCTTCCCGAACGCGTTGTAGACATTCAGCTGGATGCGCCAGTTGATCTTATCGGTGAGCCGGCGGCTGTAGCTGATCCACAGGTCCGCGCGCGTTTCCGAGTCGGTGTTGAACGGAGCACCGAGATTGGGAACTTCCATCCCGTTGCTGTCGACCATCGGCGCGTAGTCGTAAGTCGCACCGTCTTCGTAGCGGACGGCGCCGCCGAGACCGATGCCGCGGAGAGCGCCTTCCTGGAACGAGTAGTTCGTCACCAGGTTCGCACGCCATTCGCGGATCTCGGGTTGCTTCTGGCCGTTGAGATGGCGGATCAGGCTGTATTGCCCCCAGAACGGAGCCCACACGCGACCGAAGACACCTTGCGGATTATTCGGCTGGCTGAAGATCGGCATATCGCCGGCCGGCGTGTTGCGGAAACGGTCGTCGATGAACTCGAGGAAGTTCACGAGCGACTCGCCCGGCACGCGGTCACGGATCGCTTCAGTCTTCGACGCGTTGATGGCGACGCGCCAGTTCGGCAGCGGATTCGCGGTGAACTCGATCTCGAGACCCTTGGAGACCGAGTCCTCCGTGAACACGTGCGTGCCCGGACGACGGAGACGCACGGGATTGCTCGGCCCGTCGGGTCCGAACAGCGAGCCCTGCCAAACCGTCGCCGGCCCGAACTTCGGGAACGTCGCGTTCAAGTCGGCGAGGAAATCCCCGTAAGCGGGCATCACGACATTCATGAGCGCGTCAGGCCCACCTTTCGCGTCGGGGAAGCCCGTCGGCTGAATTTCGCCACGAAGCAGACGTCCGTAGGTTTCGGCCGAGGACCACATCGCTTGTTCGAACTGGAACCAGTTCGACAAGCTCCGCGTGAGCGTCGCGTCGCTGACCGATGTTTTGTATTTCGTCAGGCGAAGCGAGTAGCGGTTGTCCTTCGTCGCGAGGAGCACGCCGTAGTCGGTCGTCTTGCCCGCGGGCGGAGGAAGAAGATCGCCGAAGAAATCGGTGCGGCCGGCGGAAGGCTGGAAGGATTCACCCTTGTTGTAGAACAATGTGACCTTCAGCGGCAGGCGGTCTTCGCCGAGCATCTTGTGGAGGTGGGAAACCACGCTCCAGTTGCGCGATTCGACCGTTTGCGTCTGCGGCGTGACCGCATCGAAGTTGAACACCGAGGGATCGACATTCGCGTGGCTGTCGGCGCGATTCGGCGCGGTGAAGATCACCGCTTCGGATTTGTCCTCGCGCCAGCCGTAGGTGGCGACGATCGAATCTTTCCAGAAATGCCCCTGCCACACGGCGACGAGCGACTCGACGTTGAAGCGGTTCAACGTCGCGGAGAGCGTCGAGTAGTCGAGGCTCGCCTGCGTGCCGTCGAGCGGATCGATGAGGTTGAAGGTGCCGGTGGTCCAACCGCGGTAGTTCGCCGGGTTCTGTGACTGCGTGGTGTATTGCGTCTGGTTGAAGCCAATGCCCGGCGCCCACGGATCGCCCGGATTCACCGAGGCGGGGGCAGTCCAGGTCGTATCGAAATAACGGATAGACTGACTGCCGGCGGGCGGAACGACGTAAGCATCGACGTTGCTCAGGTGCAGGCCATTCGCGAGCGAGGCGCCGCGCAGATCGCCGCTGATGTAGTAGCGGGGATTGATGCGCGCCGGAACGCCGCTGATCGCCGCCGCGCTGCCGATGAGCGAGGTGAACGCGGCGTCGGGCTGGCGCAATTGGAACGTGCGCAGCTCGGAGTCGCGATTGTCCTCCATCGCAACACCGGTCAGGCGATGCTTGCCGAGGATGCGGGCGAAGAGGTTGTCGTTGTTGCGAGCGAAGTTGTGCTCGCCGAAGAGCTGGGCGCGGAAGGCTTCGCGCTCGGTGCGGATCAGACGATTGCCACCGAGTGCCTCTTCCTCGACGTAGGCGCGGCCGACGTTCGGGTTCGGCGTGTTGTCGGGATTGACCTCGTTGATGTCGATCTTGATGCGGTTCCACCACGAGAGAATGCCGGTCTGCCCGCTCGTGCTTTCTTCGCGATGATACGTCACGTCGTAGCCGAGGCGGTTGTCGAGGAACGTCTGCGAAAGGCTGACATCCCAGGTGTCCCAGTCGGTGAACTCACGCTTGTTGGGGCCATCGAGGAGCTTGTTGTAGAAGTCGAAGATCCGCGGGTCGGTGATGGCCTTCGCATCGTAAGCGCCGATGCTGTAGAACGGAAGTTGTTCGCCTTGGGCGTAAGCCGCGGAGTTCTCGATCCAGAACGGCGAGAATGAGCGTCCCCAGATCGTCGTGTTGGTCGCGCCGACAAGGTTTCCGTTCGGCAGACGATCGACACCGACAACCTGGCCGGACGAGGTCAGCGCGCCCTGCGCGAGAACGTTGGGATAGATCCAGTGCGGAGCCTGACCGGCCCCGTTGAAAACATAGCGCGGCCCCAACTCGAAAATCGGAGCGAGCCACGGATTGTAGTTCGGATCGGTCGTCGCGTTGTTGAAGAGGTAGGGATTCACCGTCTGCCCGCCCTGCCCTCCCTCCGAACGCGGCACGAAGAACGGCGTGATCTGATCGATCGGCGCAACGAACCGCGGCCGATTGCTGTCGATTTTGCCGTGCTCGAAATTCGCCGAGATCTGGAGCGTGTTGGCGCGATTGTTCAGGAAACCGGGACGGTAAGTCACGGCGCCATACACGCGCTCGTCATCCTCAAACGCCGGATCCTGACGAAACTTCTGATGATCGCCGAGCAGCGCGATGCGGACCGCGAGCTCCTGCGGGATGAGCACGTGGTTGTAATTCAACGACGCGCGCTTGCTGCCAAATTGATCGTAACGAAGTTCGACCGCGCCCGACGTGCGATTCACGTTGGCCTGGTCGGTCGTGGCATTCACCACGCCCGCCGGACTGCCCAAACCGAAGAGGATGGCGTTCGGTCCGCGTTGAAGATCGACGCGACTGACATTGTAGCCGTCCCACGGCACGTCGGTGAGGAAGTAGTTGCGGGTGTTGTCGGCGGCAGTGAGACCGCGCACGCGGGTGTTGGCATTCGGGTTGCCGAAACCGTTCTGCTCCTCCGTGCGTTCCGAGCCGATGCTCGCGCCGGAGAAATTGCCGCGGGGGCCGCCCACTTCCGTTCCGACCACATACGCGAGCAGCGTCTCGTTATCGGTCGCACCGATGTCCTGAAGAAACTCCTTCGTGACAACCGAGATCGCGGAACCGACGTCAGCGAGATCGGTGCGGATGCGCGTGCCAGCGAGCGTGTCGGCAGCTTGATATCCACGGTCGCGTTCGGACGAGACCGTGAACGGCGACAACACGATCACTTCATCTTCTAGAGCCTCGGCCGTTGGCGCGGGCGCCGCGGATTGCGCGTGGAGCGAGCCGATGCCGACAGCGGCAGCCAACAAGGCGGACAACGGAGTTCGCCTGGTCGCGAAAAGCCGGGCGTGTGTGGCCCGGTCGGGATTTCTGATTTGATGCATGGGGTTATGTCTGGGTTGTGATGAGCACTCGCGCTGTAGCGGACGCGCAGTGCAAAACGGGTTGGGACTAAGCGGCGGGCATCTGCGGAAAGGCGGTCTTTCAAAAGGGGCCGCGGGCGGCGCCACCGCGGGAGGCGTCGTGCGGCAGGGGAATGGGCGGAGTCTCGCTCAACTTTCGTCCGCCTCAACCGCCTCACAATTCTTCCGGTTGAACAAATCGCGCGCGACCGACGCGTTTCGACCGTTGTCACATGTTTTCGGATACGACCGGCCCGCGGGCGAATGGGCTGCTCCGGTCCGCGGAGGACGTCACCACACGAACAGCAAACGCGTGCCAAGCCACGTGGCGACCACGAGCCCGATCGACGCGAGCGCGATCCGCAACATTCCACGATAATACCACGGAAGTTTCCGCTCGTGCCTCAGTTCGAGCGCGCTGCCAGATCCGAAAATTTTGTCCTGCGCATCGAGCTCATCCAGCCGCCGCAGCTCCGCTTCATCGATCGATTCCGGGCCGGCTGGCACCAAGCCGGCGTCGACGAGCGCCGGCAGCTTGATCCCGGCTCGCACCAGCCGGGCTTCGTCGCCGACCGGCGTGTTCAACACCACATGAAAACGTCGCACCCGCGCGTCGTCCTCACGTCCCCCGAGCCAAGTGCCCGCCAGCATTCCCACCAGCGATGCGGCCGTGGAGACGAAAACCGTCATGGCGAACGACCGCTCCGCCGCAACCAGCCAGCTCACCTCATCGGTCAACGCGGTCGCGACCGATACCGCCAGATACCCGAGCGAACCGGCGAGCAGCGAGCACCATGCGCCCAAACGGTTCGAACGCCGCCACAACACCGCGAAGTAAATCGGAATGCCGAGAAAGCTCAGCAGGTTGAAGGCGAGTTTGATGTATTGAGAAATCGAGGACAGCCACAGCGTCGACAGCGCCGCGAACAAGATCGACGCGCCCACCCAGATTCGCGCCGCTTTCAGATACTCCGACGCCGGCCGCCCTTTCGCGATAAAACGCCGATAGATGAAATCCACGAACATCGCCGACGAAGTCGTCGCATACGTCCCGGCACTCGACATCGCCGCCGCGAAGAAACTCGCCAGCAAGAGGCCGATGAACATCGGCGGCAGGATCCGCTGCATCACGATCCCCCACCCCAATTCCGGGTCGGCCTGAAGCGCGGCGGCAAGCTCCGGCGCTTCGACGCTCAGCACGTCCCGCTGATAGATCAGAAATTGGATCCCGTAGAGCGCGAACAGCAGCGTGATGACGCGCTTCCACAAATGGCCCCAACCGCACTGGGTCGCCGCGCGCTCGTCGCGCGAAACGGCGATCCAGTTGTAGATCCACGGCGCCGCGATTCCGCCGACGAGCGCCGCCACGTTCAGCGCAATCACCGTTTCCAGGCCCATCGCCGGCGAAGTCATGTTCCAGGTTTCGTCCGGCAGCGCGCGCAAGGCTGGCAGCCCGCCCGACTCCTTCCAGAGAAACGGCAGTCCGACAAAGCCGAGAATCAACAGGCACATGAGTCCTTGGAAAATATCGTTGATCAGCGTCGACATCATCCCGCCAGCGCAGACGTAAACACCCACCACGATTGCGATCAGCCAGACGTGAAACTGCACGTTCGCCGCAGGTTCTTCGAAAATCGGCATCATGCCCGCGAGAATCTTTCCGACCGCGAGCAGGAACATCCCGATGAAGAGCACGCAAAGCGTCCCCGCGACGAATCCATAAAAGCCCGCGAGTCGCTCGCCATAGCGCATCGCGATGAACTCGGCCGCATTGTAAACGCGCGCGCGCCGATAGTAGGTCGCGAACGCGTAGTAGATCGGCGTCGCGAAAAGGAAACTCCACCAATACCACACGCCCGAGAGCCCGCCTTCATAACCGCCGCGCGCGACGACCACCGCTTCGTTGCCTGCGATCGCCGAGGCGAAAACGAAGATGAACGAGACCCACGGGCCCCATTTGCCGCCGGCGACGAGAAAATCTCCGAGCGTCTTCGTGCGCCGCCCGCCCACGATCACGCCGAAATACAGCACGGCCGCGAAGTAGAGTCCCAAAACCGTCCAATCGAGCCAGTGCATGATGAAGGTCTCCTCAATTTTTCCGCCGAAAATTGAGCGGGGCTCCGCCCTGCCCTCCTCGTGCTGCGATGTTCACCTTCGGCGTCACGAACATCGCCCCTTCACACCGCGTGCATCAGCCCCCGCAGATAACCCGCGGCGAACAAGCGGCCGAGCATTTCGTAACCGGGCGTCTCGTTCGTCTCGCCCGCCATCGACGGCGCGTGATCCGGCCGCACCGTTCCGCGATACCCGACCTCTTTCAACACGCGAAACACCGCCGCCATGTCGATCTGGCCGTTGTCATGCCAGGTCTCGACGAAGTGCTCCGCCGTGCCGCGCACATTGCGCGCGTGGAAGAAAAAAATCTTCTCCGCGAGCGATCGAATCCCGCCCAGCAGATCAATCCCGGCCGGTGAAAACGATCCCACGCAGTAACAAATTCCGTTCGCCTTGCTCGGCACCAGATCGACCACGCGACGAAACGCCTCGTTCGAAATGATGATTTGATCCTGCCCGTTCACGGACGGCAGCGGCGGATCGTCCGGATGAAGCGCGAGCTTGATCCCCGCGTCTTCCGCGACCGGCACGACTTCCTCGAGAAAACGTTTCAGGTTGTCCCACAACTTCGCCGCCGGCGTCGGTTGGGCGGGACGTCCGTCAGCATCCGTGACATTGCGCCCGATGTTGCGCAGATCGAACTCCGTCACTTTCGCGCCACCGCGCTCGAGCACCTCCGCACTCGTGCGCTGCCAATCTTCGGCCGGCATCCAGTTGTAGCAGAGAACGGTCATCTCCGTTTCGGCCATGTTGCGAATGAGCGTTTTGAAATCCTCCACCTGCTTCGCCCGGCCCGGCAGATCGTGCACAAAAGCGAGATGCGGAATCTTCCGCTCGATGTGCGTGAGGCGGATGCCGAACGATTCGACGCGACGCTTCATCCCTCGCAGCCGCTCCACGTCGAGTCCGGGATACGCCAGCACGAGTTCTTCGACCCCGACCTGCGCGGTCAATTGAAGATTCCGCTCGGTGAGCGGATTCACGATCATGGAAAGACGCATAAACAACAGGGGTTCGGGGCGCGGAATCCACTCAGCCGATTCGTCGCGGGCGAACAATCTCACGCGGATTCGTCCGGATGAACCGGACGTCTGTTGCGCGAGCTGCGATCTTCTCAACGCTCCGCCTGCTTCCATTCCGGCCCGCGGCCCAAGCCCCTTTGCCATGTCCTCCCGACTTTTCTCCGCCCTCCTCACCGTCGCCACACTCAGCGTCAGCACCGCGGCCGAACCCATCATGGTGCCCACGATCGAGGGCGACTGGTGGCAAGTCGCCGGTCAGCCCGATCTCGGCCCGCTGAACAGTCCGCGCCAGCAACCGGTCGACTTCGCGATCTGGCAGGCGCGCGACGGCACGTGGCAACTCTGGTCGTGCATCCGCTACACGTCGGACCCGAAAAACACGCGCGTTCTTTTTCGCTGGGAAGGCCGTGAACTCACGCAGCCCGACTGGACGCCGATGGGCGTGGCCCAAAAAGCCGATCCGTCCGTCGGCGAGTTCGAGGGCCGCATCGGCGCGCCGCACGTCGTCGAGGAAGGCGGACGCTACGTGATGTTTTACCACAGCGCCGGCTTCCACGCGCAGGTCAGCGACGATGGGAAACATTTCACCCGCCAGCTCGCGCCCGACGGCTCGGCCCGAATCTTCGGCGCCGATCCAGGCACCTACGGGCGCGATATCATGCTCACGCGGATACAGGACCAATGGCACGGCTACTACGGCGGGTCCACGCCGGATCCCACCGGCAAGCACTACGCCGCCGTTTTCGTGAAGATCGCCAAAACGGATTCGCTCTTTGGCGAGTGGGGCGACGAGTTCATCGTGAACTCCGAAGGCCAGGCCGGCAGCGGCGGCTACAACGCCGAATGTCCGCAGGTGATCTTCCGCCACGGCTGGTATTACCTCTTTCGCACCGAGGTTTACGGCGCCAACAACCGCACTCATATCTACCGCTCCAAGTCGCCCTACAAGTTCGGCATCGACTCGGACGTGTATCACGTCGGCACCCTTCCGATCGCCGCGCCGGAGATCTTCGAGTATCAGGGCAACGACTACGTCGCCGCGCTCAATCCGGGTCTCGACGGGATTCGCGTCGCACGGCTCGGCTGGACCGAATCGACCGCCGAGGTCTCCGCCACCTCGCCGGTGGCGGCAAGCAAACCCGCCGCGCGTCCGATGAAGCCTTCGCTAGCTCCCGAAACTCTGTTGCTCGCCACGCCGCCCGAACTCCCGCCGGAGCTGCGCAGCCCTCGCGCGGAAGTCGCCGAACACACGCTTTTCCCCGACGCGCAGGGCACCTGGCATCTCTGGGCTTCTATTCGCAACACCGCCGCGGGCGATGTTCTCGGCCATTGGGAATCGAAGGATTTCTTCTCCGACAGCGCCTGGCGTTGGACCGGTGAAATCGCGCGCGGCGATCGCTCCGCCGCCGCCAATATTCGTGCTTCACTCCGTTCGCCCGTTGTCGCGCAACACGACGGCCGGTGGTGGAGACTCCATAGCGAGCCCTCCAACGATCGCGACGCGACGGAGCGTCGCATCGTCGCGAGCGTTTCAGCCGACGGACGCGCGTGGTCGCCCTATCGCGGCGCCGACGGAGGATCACAGGTCTTTTCCGGACCGGGAGCCGCTCGCGATCCATTCCTTGTTCGTTTCGGCGACACTTGGCACTGCTACTACACCGGAGACTACGACAACGACGAACGAAACTCCGCCGTCTATGTCCGCACATCGCTCGATCTGCTCGAGTGGTCCGAGCCAAAGATCGTTCACGAAGATTACGAGCCGGTCGGCGGGCGCCGCGCAGACACCCACGAATCGCCCATCGTCGTTCAGCGCGCGGGCTGGTATTATTTGTTCCGCACCGCCGGCGGTGACGGAACTTACGTCTATCGCAGCCGGGATCCGCTCGATTTCGGACGCGGCTACATGGTCAACAAAGCCGTCGCCAAACTCCCGCTCACTTCGCCGGAACTCGTGGTCGGTCCCGATGGACGCGATTACGTGACATCCTCCCGCGACGAAGCAGGAGCACGCATTCGGATGTATCGACTTATCTGGGACAACAGCGAGGCTGCACAATGATTTCGCCGATGCGGCGCGCCGCCTTCCTTCAATTTCATGAGCATGCGATTTAGTCGTCGCGATTTTCTCCGTATGGCCGGATTCGCGACGATCGGACTGCCCGGAGCAGAACCGGGCACACCTTCAGTGCGTGCGGCAGGCACTCCGGCCGCCGCCAACGAGCCTCTGGCCCAGCCAGTTTGGTGCGACGACCACGGGTCGGGACGAAATGTTTTCGCGCATTTCCGCCTCGCCTTTGTGCTGAACGAAGCACCCGCCGACGCCTGGCTCCACCTTTTCGCGGATACGCGTTATCGCCTCCGGGTGAACGGTGAGATCGTGAGTTACGGCCCCGCCGCGTTTCTCGTCGAGCATCCCGAATACGATTCCATCGATCTCGCGCGCTGGCTGCGCGTCGGCGAAAACGAGCTGACGGTCGAGGTCAACTCACGCGGCGATACGTCGTTCCAGGCGGAGCGATCCCGTGGAGGTTTCGTCGCTTGGGGCGGGGCTCACGGTGCAAATTCCGCATTGCTCGCCGATTTCTCCACCCCCGGCGAATGGCACGTTAGGCGCGCGGATGCGTGGGCGCCTGAAGCGCCGCCGTTTAGTTTTGCGCAAGGCCCCGTCGAAATCGTCGACCTTTCTCGCCTGCCCGCGCACGGCAACGTCGTCGACGGCAGCACTTCCGATTGGCAGAAGCCGGTTTTCGCGGACCGCCGGGCTTGGGGAACGCTGTCTCCTCGGTCCGTGCCTCGGCCGGTATTGGATTTTTGGATTCCGCAGCGAATCGCGACACTCGCGCCTCTGGCAAGTTCGCTCACTCGCGTCTCCGCCAACCGGAGCTTGCCCGTTTCCGAACGCCCGGAACGCGGCCAGCGTTTCGCCTGCGCCATGTGGCTGCACGCGCCTTCTGCGCTCAGCACTCACCTGTCCGTCACGCCGGGAGAATTCTGGCTCAACGGCCTGCCCCTCGTTCAATCCGCCTCGTCCATGCGTCCGCTCGAGGCACGGTTCCCGATCGAGCTGCGCGCCGGTTGGAATCTCCTCTATGGCGAACTTCCGCCGCTTGCGCGAACTCTCGGCGTGATCGTCGGCTGGCCGCGTGAACATCCCCTGCGAGCCGCTTCGCATCCGCGCGACGATGCGCCGGAGAATCGCATCCGCTTCACTCCGCTGCTCTCCCCCGAACGCCTCCCTTCCATTCGCAGCGATGTGCCCGCCACGGAGGCCGGGCTCGAGCGGTTCGGCGAGTTGTTCGATGAAGGCGATATCCACACTTCATTCCCTTCACGCGAGATCGCTTGGGATCAACCCGTCGCGGCCATCGTCGAACGCCCCGACGAGATTGCGCCGCGGGAAATACCGCTCAGCGCAGCGGGCGAAGGTGTCGTGGTTTACGATTTCGGACGCGAGTTCATCGGCCACATTTCGATCGAGATCGATTCGCCCGCCGGCGGCACGATCGACGTCGCCAACGAAGAACTGCTGCAAACCAACGGGGCCGTGCGGATGTTCCGGCCCAACCCGGGCATCAATCCCGTCGATCGGATTCACCTCCGCCCGGGCCTGAATCGCTGGGAAGGGTTCCACGCCCGCGGTGGTCGCTACGTCCAGCTGACCGTTCGCTCGAGCGGTCCCGTCACCCTTCGTCGCCTCGGGCTGCGCAATGCGCTCGTGCCCGTGCCGACAAGCGGCGCGTTTTCGTGCAACGACGACGTGTTCAACTGGGCGTGGGACACCGGCATCGCAACGCTCGAAGCGAGCCTCACCGACGGCTGGGTCGATCCGTGGCGGGAACAGGGCCTCTACATCGGCGACGTGCTCGTGGAGTATCTGGCGCATCGTATCTGGACGCGCGATACGACGCACATCGTGCGCGCGCTGCGCATGTGGGCCCGCAGCCAGCTGCCCGACGGGCAACTCCAGGCCGTCGTGCCGGCGTGGTTTCGACGCGCGCATGCCGACTACACCCTGCTGTGGATCGTCATCCTGCGCGACTACGTCAGCCACACGGGAGATCGCGAGCTCGCGCAGGAACTTTGGCCGACAGTCGAGCGCATCTGGTCGAGTCCCACCTGGCGCTCGGGTCCGCGCGGTCTCTGGACCGCCGACGGCATGAATGTCTTCGGCGATTGGGGCGCGACCGAAGCGTCGATCGAAGGCGACGCCAACGGCATCCTCAACGCGTTTCGCGTCGGTGCGCTGCAAGCCAGCGCGGAGCTCGCCGAAACCATCGGCAAAAGCGAGCGCGCGGAGGCGTTTCGCCGCGAACGCGAGAGCGTAGCCGCGGCGTTTCGCGACGTCTTGTGGGATCCCTCCCGCAATGCCTTCGCTCCCGGTCTGCGTGGCGGCGTTTTCGTCGACACCGCCTCAGCGCACGCCAACGCGCTCGCGCTTCTTTACCGCATCGCCTCACCCGATCAGGAAGCCGGCGCCCTCGCCACGGTGCGAACCGCGATCGAAAAAGCCGCGTCCGATCCCGGGCATTGTCACCGTCGCGGCGGCCACATCGAACTCTACTTCCTCCATTACGTGCTCGAACTGCTGGCCGATCGCGGACTTCTCGCGGAGGCGGAAACCATCATCCGCCGCTTCTGGGGTCTGCAGCGTGACCACGGCGCGTGGTGTTTGTGGGAAGCTTTTTACCGCGGACTCCGAAAAGAAGACAGTCAATGCCACGGCTGGGCCGCGGGCCCGAGCGTGTATTTCCATCGCACCGTTCTCGGCATTCAAACGGAGGCCGACCGCGTCACGATCGTCCCGCGCGCCGCAAGTCTCAGGCAGGCTCGGGGCGTTCACCCGCACCCGCAAGGCGACGTCGTCGTCGAATGGCGGATCGAAAACGAAACGTTCTATCTCGATGTCGAACTGCCGGCGGGTCTGGCCCACGACGTGCGGCCCGGGCCGGCGTTTTCCCATCTCGAGCCGCGCGTTACGATCCGCACCCGCACCCCCTAGGGAACGCCTCTCGGAAGCATCCGCTTGGGAGGCGGTTTCTTACTTCCGGCCCGCCTGCCCGGCCGGCTCACTCTTCGGCTGAGCCGGAGCGTCGGTAGCCTCTTTCGCCCTACGTTTCACCAGGCCCGTCTTCTCCCAGTGCGCGAAGAGATACAAATAGCCGATGCCAACCAATCCCATGATGAAGAGGTAGTGGTAAGCGGCCATGTAGTTGTAGCGTCCTTCGGGCAAACCGTAGAGCCAACCGGAGCTGAACGAAATCCACAGCCCCATCGAGTTCGCCTGCACGAAGTTCACGAGGCCGAAAACGATCGCCAGTCCGCACGAGAGCGTGCCGAGACGATTCGTCGATACGTAGTCGAAGAGCAACGGCACCGCCGCAACGATCATGATCTTCGCGACCGCCCCACGAATCAGCCCAAGCAAAATCACCATGTGAAACGGCGGCAGCGCATTGGGCGCGATATATTCGGCGTAGATGTAGAAAAACACCTTCAGCCCGAGCACCACGGCCAGTCCGATCTTGAGCAACACCAGCCGGTCGAACTTGTCGGAGGCCCAGCCTCCCAACGGCACGACCATCAGCGCGATCAACATGCCGTAGCTCATGATCTCGCCGTATTCGGCTTTTGAATATCCCCACTGGTCCGTCACGAGCAGCGGCTCGAATTGCTCGAGTCCCACCCAGAGATTCATCACCACGTAGCCCAGCCCAAAGAGCGGCAGGAGTTCGCGCGAAAACAGACCCTTCAACAGACTCCAGATTTTCACCTCCCGGAACGGCAGCGCTTCGGCATCGGCCGGCTTCACTTCCTCGACGCAGCACCACAACAACACCGCGGCACCGATCAGGATCAGCGCATTGACCACGTAGATCAGCGTCTCGCCCGTGAAGGTGAACCCGCCCGGCAGCAGATAGGTTCGGTCGAACTGGCCGATCAGGACGTAAAAGAAAAAGATGAAAAACCCGCTCTGGATCCACTGCCGGATCGCTCCAGCCCGGCCGCGCTGCGCCGGAGGGATCACCTCCATTGTCAATGGTTCGAACGGATGGACCAGGTGGAATGCCAGCTGGTAAACGAGCACGCTCGCGGCGAAGCCCCACAGAAACGAGATGTGCGGCAGAAACAGCGAAATGATCCCCGCCGACAAAAATCCAACGATGAGAAACGGCCGCCTCCGCCCGTAACGCGTCCAGATCCGGTCGCTCACGAGCGAGCCGATCGAGCCCGTAAGCAATCCGCACGCGAAATTCAGGCTCGTGATAAAACCGATCAGCGCCGGATCGCTCGTGAACTTCCGCAGCGAAAACACCATCGCCGACTTGCTCAGCTGGTTGTGCACTTCATAACACATCCAGGGCAGCAGGATGATCGCTACCGTGAGCCACGACACCTTCGGCTGTTGCGTCAGAATCTTCTTCATCGCTCGCCTCGGCACGAACGCAGGCGTAAAGGACATGAGAGTCGGGACTTCGCACTCATTGCGCAGCCATTAACCTTGGGGGTGGAAAGCATCACCGGGTTAGTCTGCTAGGGAAACTACATCGTCCAGCGAGTAAGACCAACGCCCTCTCGTTCGTCCGGATGCACAGCACAACGCAGTGCGTCCATCCCCGGCTAGGGGCTCCCGGCCGTGTCTCGCGTCGGAGCCGCTCCCGGCGGCAGGTAGTTCGCCGCCTCATCGTCGATCACCAACACCCAGTCCGGCCCGCCCCACTCGGGCCGCACGCGCTGTTCCTCATGCCGTCTGTAGCGGCCCGTGTTATTCGTTTCACCGATCAATCGCGCTTCGCCCGTCCGCGGATCAAACCACCACGCTCGCAAGCGCTCACCGGCAATCACGGACGTATCGATCTCAAGGTCTCGTGAAATCGGCAGATAGATCATGATGGTCGTCGCATTCTTCTGCCCCGCGCTTCCGTCGCGCGTCACCTGAACATGATCGGTGTCCATGCCGAGATCCTTCACGAGGCTTTGATCCGGTAACCGCGATAAGAATGGCCGCGATTCGATCAGCGCGCGCAGGTGCTGCATTTGACCGGCACCGGGCGCGTTCAAACCCTCCTGCCAGCTCGTCGAAACATCCAGGATCGGTGTGTCATGCCCGGGCCGATACACCTGCCAGACGCTGTGATGGCCGTAAGTGTGACCAAACGCCCCGGCGAATATCGCCCAATACGCCGCCTTCCGCACATCGTAGTCCGTGAAACGGGGATTCGCCGGATCGAACGCCGCCGGATGATCTTCGTAAGCCGGTTCCGCATCGAACACCGGCCGGACCGGCTGCGCGTCATACTCGCGCTCGATCATCTGCCAGTTGCGTGTCGAGAACCGCGCGTGGCCCGACTGGATCAGGTTAAAATCCAGCCACGGCGCATCCCGCCAATATCGCGCGGCCGACGCGTAGCCCTGGCAGTGATACGTCATCAGCGAGCGCGTATCGTGCTTTCGAATACCCGCGGCCAGCGCGTTCCAGATGGCCTCGTGGCCGGCGGGACTGCGATCGCCGCCGAGCATCCAAATCACGTTGGTCCGGTCGCGATACCGCTGTCCGAGAAACTCGCCATACGCGTGAGCGTTCTCGACGTTGAACGGATGGTAGTTCTTGAAGCGCGGATGAGGTTTGTCCTCCACGTGCGATCCCCAGGTCGGCAACAGCGCCACGTAGAGCCCGCGCTCTTCCGCCCGTTGCAGGGTGTAGTCCACGAGTTCGAAAAACGCTTCGTTCGGCCGCGCGGGATTTAGCGCGTGCAAGGGCAAATGCCCCTCGCGATTCGGCGTCTCCAGTCCATCGAGCTCGCCGAGGATCACGCATTGCACGACCGTGAACCGCTTCCCCGCCCGGTCGGCGAGGTAGCGATCGATCTCGCCGCGATCCATGCGATACAGCATCTGCCAGGCAGTATCGCCAAGATAGAAGAACGGGACGCTTTCCTCCGCTACGAGGAAGCGCCCGTTCTCGCTCGCCGCCAACCGTGGCAACGCTGCCGTCGCCACGGGCGTGAGCGCTATCAACAGAAGGAAAACGCACCCGGCCAGCGTGAACGACCGGCGGCAACCCACCGCCCAGCCGCTTCCCCGATGCCGTTCGTTTTCCTTCATCACTGACTAAAAGCTAAGCGTCGCCGTCAGCCGATACGTGCGCGGAACCGGCAGATAGACGGTGTAAGCCACGCCGTCACGCAAGAGTCCGCGATCTTCGAATGTCTGGCGAACTGCGCCCGACGGCTCCGCGCCTGCCACCGGCTGCGGATCTTGCAAATCGAAAAGGTTGTCGATGTTGAGCTGCAGCTTCAGCCGGAAGCGGTCGTTGAGTTTGCGATGGTAGGAAATCATCGCGTTCCCGAGGAAGTAGTCCGGCGCGTAGACAGGTTGTTCGTCCGTCACCGTGCGATACGCGATCAGCGATCTGCCGCGATATTGCACACCAGCTCCAAACGCGAGGCCCTTCAGCGGCCCGTCATTGTTGAAGGCGTAGCGGCCAAAGAAATTGGCCGTCGTTTCACGGTCCTGGAACGGCGAGCGACCTTCAGGCGCCGTCAGCACCACCATCAAATCGTCGAGCCCTTGAATCAGGCTGCCCACCGTTGAGCCGGCCGGCACGCCTGGCTGCTCGATCGGGGTGCTTTGATCCGCGGCGAGCCAGGTCGCACGGTTGTCCGCCAGATACTTTTTGCCCCACGGGAAAAGGCGGCTGCTGACCGTTTCCGCATTCTTGTAGTTGAACGTGAGCGTGATTTGCGGCGTCGGGTTGGCGGTAAGCTCGAACTCGTAGCCTTCGCTCTGGAGGCTGCGCGTGTCGCGGCCACCGAGATCCACCGTCTGCCCCATCGCGTTCCAGATCGCTTCCGACCATACGAAGAAGTTTCCGTCCATCGCCACGTTCTGATTCGCATCCGCCGTCTCATACCAACCGAGCGACGCACCGATCTTGCCGTCAAACAGCCAGAACTTCACGCCCGCATCCGTGCCTTCGCCGGAACGATTGCCGATCGAGGTGAGATTGCCGATCGGCCCAATGACTTCGTCGGCGCCGTTGTCCTGAAAATTGTTCGCGCGATTATAATAGAGCGACAACCGGTTCGGCAGCACGTGGAAGACCACGCCGCGCGTGAAGGTGTCGCCTTTCACCGAACGGAGCAGCCCGCTGCGCTGAAACCCGCGCACCGCGGCCGTGCCCGGCTCCGTCGCCGGCGTGGAATTATAAAGATCCTCCTCATCCGTGCGCCAGCCGAACAGCCCGACAATGCGGTCGTCCCAGAAATAATTCTGCATCGCGAACATCGAGGTCTGCGTCTCGTTGCGGCTCCACTCCCAGATGCGATTCTCGAGCGACGGCTGCACCATGGCTCCCGACCGATTCGCCATTGGGCGGACGCCGGCCGACGCGAGCGCGGCGAAGGGATCGCCCATGCCACGGTCCACCTCGTTCGCCGCGAACGGGTCGTAGTAGTTGCCCCAGAAGATGCGGTTGTCGTTGTGGAAATACGAAGGCTGCGCCCGCGTGGAATGGCTGTTCACCCAACGGCCGGTGCGCCGCTCGCTTTCGTAACCTTTTTCCGAATACAAGGCGGCCAGCCGGTGGTGGCCGAGAATGCGGGCCCAGCGCGAGTTCTCCAGCACCTCTTCGAAATTGAGGGTGTAGGCTGCCGTCGCGCGGCGCTCCTCGCGGAAATACTTCCGCCAGATATGGCTGTCCTGGCCAAAGCCTCCGTTCGAGATGAGCACCGTCTTCCCAAAGTTCGGGTTCGTCACCATTCCGGTCTGCACTCCATTGGCATCGAAGGTCGGAAGATATGAGTTCGCGTCCTTCCGAACCCGATACGTCCCGAAATTCATCGGCGAAATGATGCTTCGCTGCTCATACTCACCCGACGCGGCGAGTTCGATGAAGAGGTTGCGCCCGATCTGCTGCTCGATGAACACGCTGCCAACCTTCGCGTCCGAGTCGCTGCGCGCGCCCGCGCCGAGCGGGTTCGCGTTGCGTGGCACCACGCTGAAATCGAGCACGTTCGGCGGGGTGTTGAGGCCCGGGATCGCCGGCGTGGCGCCATCCGACCAGCGAAACTGCTGCGTGCCGGCGTTCCACACGAACTGATCCGCCCACACGCCGTCCGACATGAAAACAATCGCGCCGCCCGCTGCATTTACGGTGCCGGCGGGAGCCGTGCCCCAGGTGCTCGCGGTGTGGGCACCAGGCGAACCGGCGAGTTCCCAGCCGAGGTAGGCTTCGAAAGGCGTCCACGGACGCGCCCGGTTTTCCGAAATATCCATCCGCTCCGCCTCCACGCGAATGGTGGTCTTCTGGAACGGCCGCCATGTGCCGGCGATCGCCCCGCCCTTCTTGTCCTGAAATTCGAAATCGCGATAGCCCTCCTTCTCCTGCCACAAGGCGTTCACGCGCACCGCAGCCTTCTCGCCGAGCGTTTGGTTGTAATCGAGCGACGCACGACGCTCGCCAAAACTTCCCGCCGACAACTGCACCGAGCCGAAATCGCGATCAGTCCGTGCGCTCTTGGTCGTCGAGTTGATGATGCCCGCGGGCGAGCCGATGCCGAAAAGCACCGAGTTCGGACCGCGCGAGAAATCGAGTCGTTCGGTGTTGTAGAAATCAATGTTCAAACCCGTCGCCATGTAATTGCGCGCTCGACCTGCGCCCGAGATGCCGCGCATGCGCGTTTGGAAATTGTTTTCGACGATGCCGTTTCCGGTCGTGTCGTAATCGGTCACCGTGTTTACCGCGAACTCGAGCGCGTCGTTCACCGTCACCGCTCCCAGATCGTCGAGGAGCTCTTTCGTGAACACCGAGATCGGCGCCGCGAGATCTTTCAAATCGGTGTTGAGACGGCTGCCGGCCAACGTGCTCGCAGCCGCGTAGCCTTGGTCTTTTTTGCTGCTCACCACGAAGGTGGAGAGCTCGACGATGTCTTGCTCGCGAGCGCCGGAATCGTTTGCGGCGGATTGCGCGAAAGCCGACAGATTCAGCGCGGCAGCGCCGAGTGCGGCTGCGCTCCAGCTTCGGAGCGAACGCGGAGTGAGGGAGTAGTTCATAGTGCGCGGACGGGGTCTGGTTTGCTCGGGCAGGAAAGCGGGCCTGCCTTTGCCTTCACGTAGGCCGCATGCCTCTCCCCGCCAACGGCGCGAAATCTGATCCTGTTTAAATCCCGATCCGTTCGCTGCGAAATACCCCGCCAAAAACTGCGCTTCGGCGCGTCAGCGACGCCGATTCGGCAGGGTCAAACCCTCGTGCCACTGCGGCTCGATGAGAAGTTTTCGCTGCACCTTCGGCACGCCCCACTCGTCCTCATTCATCGCCGCGACGAGCGCATCCACTCCGACACTACCGATGTTGCTCGTCTCGCGCTCCACCCCCGTGAGTTCGGGCGATTCTGCAACCACTACGCCGAGGCCTGCGAAGGCCACATCGCCGGGGACGCTCCGGCCCGTCGACAAGATCCACTCGTAGACTCGCGAGATGAAACCGATCACGACCTCCGGCTTGTAGCGGTCGAGCCATCGCACGAAGCTGTCGCGATCGCGATGATCGCTCGTGAGCAGCGGGATTCGGTCTGCGGCTCGCAACCAGTCCTGCTGCGAGGCCAGCGACGCGCCCAGTCGCGCAGCGTCATCGAACGCCCGCGGTTGGTGCGACAAAATCGCGCCGCCCACGCGGCGATAACCGCGATCGATCACCGTCCGCCAAACCACGCGTGTCGCCTGAAAAGTATCCGGCGCAATGGTGTGAAACGGCACCTCGACCCAACCCACATCCAGGCACACGACCGTGAATTTTTCCGCCGGCAGCTCGAGAATGCTCGGCCCCTCGATATTGGCGAACTGCGGCACCAGCAACCCACGGATCCCGCGGTGATGCAGCACGCGACTCGCTGCTCCGATCGTGGCATAATCCGCGAGGTCGAAATCGTTCAGGATGTAGCCGCGTTCCTCCGCGCGCCGCTTGGCCGCCGCCAGAAATCGGCGATGCGTGTCGTGATTCTCCATTCGGCTGTCGACCAGATATCCGAGCACCGCACCGCTCCCCGTCTCGTGCCCCGCCCAACGCTGCCGCGCCAGCGTCGCGAGCGCCGGATCCGGCCGGTAGCCGAGTTTCTCCGCCATCGCCCGCACCGCGAGGCGCGTCGCTTTGGCGATGCTCGGATGATGACGCAGCGCCAGCGAAACGGTTGCCTTGCTGAGTTTGAGCCGCCGGCCGATGTCCTCCTGCGTGACGCGCCGATTCATGTATCCACCGCGCGGATGCGCTTAGCCCCGTTGCCGCACCGCAGCGGTTTTCCGCTTCGTCCGGGGCGCTGTGGAAGAGGTCGAGCGCTCCGCGTTCGGCTTCCCTTGCGCCGGCGCTCGCGCCAGCAGCGTCGTTCCTTCGTGCCACTCCGGCTCGAGCAACAACACCTGCTGCGCCTCGGGCAGGCCCCAGTTGTTGTCCAGCATCTGGGAAATCAAAAAGTCCACTGCGCTCCGCGCCACCAAGTCGGTCTGCAAGCTCACCCCGGAATAGGTCTCGTGCGGCCAGGCGTGCAACGACGCGAGGCCGATGTCCTCCGGCACGCGATAGCCCGCCTCCGTCAGCCACCGATATGGTTTCGCTGCAATGAGCGATATGATCACGTCCGGCCGGTGCTTCTTCACCCACGCCAGGAACGCATCGCGATCGCTTGGCGGACAAAGCAGGAACGGCACCCGATCTTCCTCTGCCACAAGTTCCATCTGCTCCGCATACGAGGCGCCGAGCCGCGCAAAATCGTCGACCGCTACCGGCTGGTGCCGAAACAGCGCCGCACCGATGCGTCGGTAGCCTCGCTTCACCACTTGCTGCCACGCGAGCCGTGCCCCTTCGAACTTGTCCGGAGTCACGATATGAAATGCCGTGCGCAACCAGCCGATCGAACAACCGACGACCGTAAACCTCTCCCACTGGAAATCGTGCAGGTCCGGGTCCACTTCGGGCGGCATCGTGGGCAAAATCACCCCGCGGATCCCACGATTGAAGAGCACCTTGCTCGCAGCCGCACCGTTCGGATACGCCGACAGGTCGAATTCCACCAGATTGTAGCCTCGCTCCTCCGCTCGCTTCCGCGCCCCAGCCAGATGACGTCGCTGCAAATCGAACTCGGGCCTCTTCTTGTGCACGAGATACACCAACGTCACTCCGCGATCCGTTTCCTGGTTCGCCCAGCGATGCCGCGAGAGCATCGCAATCGCCGGATCCGGCCGATAACCCATCTTCTCCGCCATCTCGACGATCTTGCGGCGCGTGTCCTCCGGGAGCCGCGGGCTCCCGCGCAGAGCCAGCGACACCGTCGATTTGTCGAAGCCGGTTTTCTCCCCGATATCGCGGTGGGTGACGCGTTGATTCATCGGGATGACAACGAGTGACAACGGCACCCCTTGTCAATCGCCGGGCGCCGCCACCCGCTGCTCGAGCGGCGACAAGGCTCCAACACGTTGACCGCTGCAGCCAGAAACAGCGACGACGCCCCTCGCCTCACGATCTCACCTTCGCGCCGTGAATGCTTCGCGTGCGAATTTCAGTGCGTCCGCATCCGCCCCGAGATCGCGCGCCGCATTTGCGTAGGGCAGCATCTCCTTCAGTTCGACCGCTCGCCCGCGCGCCGGCGAATGGTCGGCCAAACGGAAATCGCCGCTCTGCGCCGCCACAAAACGCGGATCCTCCACCAAGGTCGCCTGGCGACCAAACGCCCGCGACACCCCGTAACGCGACGTCGAATCCGTCGGCTCCGCGACCTTCGCCACCCACGGAAACACCAAATTCCCCTGCACGCTCGCGTGCGTCACGGTCGCATTGTCGTCGTCCTCCTTCAGCTGAACGCTGCCGATGCCAAACGCGCCGCTGTCCACGACGATGTTGTTGACCACCGTGATCGCCT
Organism: Verrucomicrobiota bacterium; assembly: GCA_023426435.1. Classification (GTDB taxonomy): domain Bacteria; phylum Verrucomicrobiota; class Verrucomicrobiia; order Opitutales; family Opitutaceae; genus Opitutus. The sequence goes on from JAFAAS010000018.1 coordinate 53,957, forward strand.
CCGCGACCGGCGAGCGCAAATCGATGCCGCCCGTTCCGCCCGCCCAGTGCCCGACCGCGCCGTTTTGAACGAGGGTGTTGTGGGCAATCACAATATCGCGGCGCGGACCGTCGAGCCCCCACCGTCCAAAATAAACGCCCGAACCGCGCGTGCGAACGAAGACATTGTTGTGCACCCAAACCTTGCGCATCCACGCGCCTTCGCCTTCGCACGATAGCACCACGCCCCACTCGCAGTCTTCGACGTAGTTGTGGTCAAACGACACATTCTCGAGCATCCCATACCACGCGTCGGCATACAGGCCCTGACGATGCACGCGCCGAACGATGTTGTGGTGAACGCGTCCGTCGCGCGACGCTTCCTTCACGTCGATCCCTTCCTTGTGGCTGTCGTGAATGTGATTCCACGCGACTTCGAAATCGCTCACGCCGCCCAGCGAGATGGCCTCATGCGGTGCTTCGCGCGGCTTGGGCTTCGACATGTCGCGCATATCGAGGTTGTTCGCATCGGTGACCGTATTTCGCAGGATCCGAATGTGGTGTGTATTCCATGCGCCGATACCGCAGGAATGCGTGTGCTCCGTCCGGCAGCCGACGATATCCACGTGATGGCTCGGTCCGCGAACGAAGATCCCCATCGCCAGCGAGTTCTTCACCGTCAGCCCTTCGATCCGCACATACGACGGCCCTTCCACGTGCACCATGCCGGTGCCGCCAAGTCGCGCGCTCACCTGCGGCGTATGTTTCCAATCGCTGCCATCGATGATCGCCTCACCATCGCCCGCGGACTTGATGACCACCCACGCATCTTCGCGACCGCCCGGCCCGAGACGCAGCGGCTCCGTTAATCGATAGGTGCCCGCCTTCAACAGCAGCGTGTCGCCTGGCTGCAGTTGCTTCACCGCGTGATGCAGCGACGTGAACGGCCGATTTGCCGTGCCCTCGCCAGGTTCAGTTGCATCGGAAGCGGCCGGCGCCGCGTAAAGCTCGCGCGCCTGCACGGATGAAAACACGGCCATCAGGGCGAGGCCCAATGCGGCGAATAAGCGTCGTGGAAACGTCAGGGAGGAGGTGGGTGACATGATGTAGTTGGAAATTGATTACACGCAGGACCTCAGCGCACCGGCAGCGGTAGAAAATCCCAGTCGAGCGTCATCTTCTCCGCCAGCGCGAGCTTCAGTTCCTGCTCCACTTCGGCATACGCGGGATCGCCCGCCACGTTGTTCATCTCGGCCGGATCCCGTTCGAGATCGTAGAGCTCATACGTCGGCCGCGGCGTGAAGTAGGCTTTCACGAATTTGGCCTCGAGCGTTCCGGCCGCGTGCGCCGCCGTGATCTCCTTCCAACTCGGCTGCCCCACGCTGTCGATCGGCGCCACCGGCGCGTTCGGCGTGCAGTTGTAGATCAGCTTGTAGCGCTCCGACCGAATCGCCCGCGACAGATCGAAGGTCGCCGCCGGCATGTCCGGCCGCATTCCGCCGTCGCCGCCGTGCGGCCCGCGTTGCGCAAAAATATACCGCCGGTCCTCACGCGCTTCGTCTCCGCGCAACAGCTTCAAGAAGCTTACGCCGCTCATCTCCTTCGGCGCCTTCACCCCCGCCGCATCGAGCATCGTCGGCGCAATGTCCTCGCCCGAGATCAACGCCTTCGTGCTCGTGCCCGGTTGCACCACGCCGGGCCAACGCACGAGCAGCGGCACCGCGATTCCCGGATCGTGCAGCGCCCCTTTCCCATGCGGAAAAGCCATGCCGTTGTCGCCCATGAACACGACCAGCGTGTTCTCGTCCAAACCGCGCGCCCGCAACACCTCGAGCACGTCCGCGATGTCCGTATCGAGATGTTCGATCTCCGCGATATGCCGCGCAAGGTCGCCGCGCACGCCGGGCAAATCCGGCAGATAATCCGGCACATCGAGCTTCGACGCATCCGGCAGCCCCTGCGGCCCGCGCAGCGTCCACACGTGATGCGGATCCGAAAAATTCAGCCAGAAGAACCAGGGCTGCCCTTCCGGCACTTTCTCCAAAAACGAATTCAGCTTCCCGCCGAAATCCTCCATCTCGCCCGGCTCCTGCGAATAGTTGAACCTCCGCTCGAAGCTCCGCAGATCGTGCTCGCCGATCAGCGCCCAAATGTTCGGCGTGCGCTCCGCGAATTTCTTCTCCGGACCGTCGAGATGATGATAACGCCCCGCCACGCCCGTGAAATAACCGGCCTCATGCCGCAACACGTCCGGCAGTGTCACCACATCCGGCGGCAGCGGCGCTGTAAACCTCACCATCCGCGCCGCCACGGGCGACCGCCCGCTCATCAACGACGCGCGCGAGGGCACGCACGAGGGCGATGTCACAAACGCTCGGTCCGCCCGCAGGCCTTGCGCCGCGAGCCGGTCGAGAGTCGGCGTGCGCACGTCCTTGTTTCCATAGGCGCCGAGATACGGATAACTGTGATCGTCGGAGAGCAGAAACAGGATGTTCGGCTTCTTCGGGGAAGCATTCGCATCCTTAGCCGTTGCAGCCCGCGCCGCCGCCAGCGAGCAAAACGCCGTCAGCAAGCCGAGCACCGTGAAAGAGAGCCGAGTCATTGGGGTCATGCGGTTCGGAATTCCCCACGCAACACCCCTCCGCCCATCGAGCAAGCGCCGCGTCGTTCATCCCGGCTACCAACCGCGTCAGCCCGTTCACCAGCGGACCACGATCGTCTTTTCTCCGCCCGTCGGCAGCCGGCACGTGATCCGCCCTGACTCCGCGTCGAACGCATGGCGAATCTCCGCTCCGTCGCACTCCAGCGCCCGCGGAGCCTCCTTCGCCCACGCCACGAATTCCCCTCCGTCCCGCAAGCGGACGCGACACTCCTTCGCGCCCGTCCAACTCCGCGCCACCACCGCTCCCGTGCTGTTGAACTTGTCCGCCAGCCCGAGCGCCGCGAAGCCGTTTTGTATCGGAGCAAACGATACGAGCTCCCACTCCAGCTCCGCCAGCCGCACGACCGCAACCTCCTCGCGCCCGCACCTCCACACGCGTCCGCTCCGGTGCGCCAACGCCGCGAACTCGTCGCCCGCCAGTCCTTCCACGTTCTTCGGCGCCACCGTGCCTTCAATCGGATCACGGGTCGTGCACCCGGGCCCGTGTTGCACATGGAAGAGTCCCACGATCCCCGCATCTCCGTTTCGGTTGAACACCTTGAACAACACCCGCTCATTCCTCGCGTCCGCGAAAAGGCTGTCCCGCGTCGGCCGGCCCGGCTGATCCGCCCGCAGCACGGTGCCATCCGTCAGCACGAGTTTCCTCATGAGATCGAAGTCGTGCTCGCCCGGCTTGTCCGACACATACACCGGCCCGCCCGACACCGCTCGCGCCGCGGCGTGAAATGCCCCCGCCGCATGCGCCGATTGAAACATGTCCCAATCGGGCAGGATAAACTCACCGAACCACAGGCTCGTGTGCGCATTGTTCAACACGTGCTCACCATGCGTCTCCGGCCGCGTCGGATAAAAATCGTCCGACGTCCGCAGCACCGTCGAATCCGCCGCGAGATACGCCGCCTCCATCGTGCAAGACATGCAGTTGATCAATCGTCCGCCGAAGTGACGCCCCACCGACGCCTCGAGCGCCGTCCGATACGCTCGCGCCAGCGCCACCCGTCCGCCCTGCCCCGCCGACACCGCTTCGAGCATCGCTTGATTATCGACTTTCACTCCGTCCACGCCCTGGGCCGCGAGTGTCCGGTGATAATCGTTATAAAACGCCGCGACCTTCCCGGCCGACGGCACACCCACCACCGCGCCCCACGGCCGCACATTCCAGCTCGGATCCATCTTCAACATCCCGGGCCCGAAAGCCCGCGCAACCGTCCGCGGCTCATACGCAGCCAGCCGCCTCTCATCGAGCCCGCCCCAATATCCCATCAGCGCGTGCCACACCATGAAGCATTCGATGTGAAACTCCTCCTTCGCCAACCGCACCAACGGCGCAAGGTCGCCGCCGAAACGTTCGTTCGGTGCCAAACTCGCCAGTCGCTCCTCGCCGCTTTCCGCCGTTTCCACCGACTGCCAGCCGTCATCGAGAATCATCCAGCGCGGCGGCACGCCGCCCGCGGCAAACGAGATCAGTCCCGCCCGCACCTTCTCCGCCGACACCTCGCGATAAAACGCGTCCCACGTGCACCAGCCGAAGAGATCGACGAAATCCGGTTCCTTCTTCTCCTCGCGCAGCCGTCCGCCACTCACCCGCCCTTTCACCGCCCGCGCTCCTCGATTCACCAGTTCGAAGGGATCGCCACCGGACCCAACCCACAGCGCCACGCCGCCCGTGGTCACGACTTGCGGATCGCCCGTCTCCGCGCCGACGACGATCCCCTCCGCACTTCCGCGCAGCGAAAATCGCGTTCCGCCATCCAGCAGCGGAACGATCAACGCCAGCTTCCCGTCTTCCAACTCCATCAGCAGCCATTGCGTCTCCCACTCGATCTGCTCCTCCTTCGCGCCGAACTGTGCCTTCATCCAGAAGGGCCGGTGCCGAAAACCTCCCGTGAACCGCTTCAATCCTCTCACGCGCCCCAGCAAGAACTCCTGATAGCACGCCGGCCGATCGCTCGACGCCCGCAAATACGCTCCGCCTTCCGACGCGCCTTCCACGGTCTTCCACTCCGCCGGCCACGTCTCGAACAACTCCTCCACCACGCTCCCGCGCCACTCGGTTTTCATAATGATTTCTTCTCCGGAAATCCCCGCGGCAAACGATCCGACGGCGTCACATCCGAGGTCTCTTGCCACCAATCCAGCATCCGCCGCTCCAGCTGCGCGCGCACCTCTGCCGATGCGGGATCCTCGTAACGGTTCACCAACTCCTGCGGATCCGACCGCAAATCATACAGCTCCGACACCCCCAGCCGCCGATGAATCAGCTTGTGCGTCGCCGATCGCACCATCGTCGCCCGGCACACGCTCAGCGGCTGATCCTGCTGCAGTTTTCCTTTCGCATAGTAGATGTTCGTCGGATCCTTGAAAATCGGATCCGAATCCACCCGGCCCTCAAAGCTCAAGGGCTCATGCGGATCGTAACCGCCTTCCGCAAACGCGCACCGTTCCGGATCCCCCGCCGATCCGCGCAACTGCGGTCCCAGATCGCGTCCGAATTGTGGATACGCCGGCGCCCTCCCGGCCAGGCCGAGCAACGTCGCGGGCAAGTCCAACAACTCCACGAGGTCGCTCACGACATGACCGCGCGCCCCGCCCGGCACTCGCACGACGAGGGGCACACGCGTCATCGTGTCGTCGAGCGCATTCGGCCACTTTTCCACCAATCCGAAATCTCCCGCCCAATCGCCGTGATCGCTGAAGAACACGATCGCGGTGTCTCCCGCGAGACCCGCCGCCTCAACCGCATCGAGCATCCGCCCGAACAACGCATCCACCACCCCAATCATCCCGAGATACACCGCATTGATTTTTCGCATCAACGCCGGATCCGTCTCGTCCAGTCGCCGGCTCTGACGAATGAGCCGGTGAAAATCCGGTTTGTTCGGCAGTTCCGCCGGCCGCAGCGGCGGCAACGCATCCGGATCGATCAGATCATGCCAGGGCGCCGGCGCATGATACGGCGGATGCGGAAATGACAGGCTCAGCCACATCGCAAACGGCCGCTTCGGCCGCGTCCGCAGATACTCGATCGCGCCGTCCACCGTGCGATAATCGTTCAACTCTTCGATACTCCTCGCGGTCGCTTCATGGAGAAAACTCGCATGGCGCGGGTCGTCCGGCCGAAACGGGTTCCGCCCGCTCGATTTCGCCGCCGGCAGCGAACTGCGATCGCCCACGCGGAAATCGTCCACACTCCGCTCGAAGGCATCGGGCGAAAGCGTGTCGTTCTTCCCACCCCAAATCACCTCGTAGCCCGCATCGCGAAATCCGCGCAGCAGGTTCGGTTCATCCGCGCGCAAGGGATTCCACAGCGTCCGGTGCCCGCGCACGTGCGGATACCATCCCGTCATGAACGAACATCGCGAGGGCGTGCAGACCGGATGCTGCGCATGGCATTGATCGAAACGCACGCCTTCCGCCGCAAACCGATCGATGTTCGGCGTCGGCGCGAGCGGATGCCCATAGCAGCCGATCGATTCCGCGCGCATCTCGTCCGGATTGAAGAGAATGAAATTCATCGGCTCAAAACTCCTCCATTTTCCCGCAACACTTCGCGCAGCGTGAGATCCACCAGCCTAAAGTCTTCCGGCTGCAAACGCGTCACCATCACGAAGCCGCGCATATCGAGCCCAACCAGCCCAACCCGATAACGCTTCTCGTCCTCGAGCTCGTCCGGCTCCGGCAACGGCGAGATCCTGATTCTCGTTCCTTCACTTTTACCAATCGCCATTTTCAGTTCCGCACCCGACAGCGTCATCGTCGCGAGTCGATGGCCAAACGAAAACGCCGCGAGATCGGCCACCCGCGTTTCCTCCGCGTGCTTCCACGGCGCCCGCTCACCCGACGCATCTTCCTGCACCACGAAATCGCACCCCAACGCTCGCCGCATCCGCCCGGCCGCCCAGTCCTTCGCCTCACCTTCAATCGCCGGCGAATCCGCGTATCCACGTTCCCACTTCCATCGGCTGTCCATCCGCCGCGCGGCCACCAGCCGTCCTTCGCGATCCGCCACCACCAAATCCGGCGCCGGCTCCCGACTCGCATTCAACGCCACCAGCACACCGTTCGCATCGTAAAGCGACGCGTCGCTCGCCGCGACCCAGTAAACCAGCCGTTTCGGATGCTCCGGGTTGAAATGCAACAGCCCAAACCCGCGCCCGGCCCACGCCCAGCTCTCGCCGTCGCTCGCCGTCACCACGCCGGCGTTTTCATCTACTTCGATCGCCATTCGCCCTGCCATTCGCGCCGCCACGCTGTTCTCCGCTGCAGATCCCAGCAGGATGACATTCGCCTTCGCCAAGTCCTCCTCCGTCACCTCGCCATCCGCCTTCACCGGCAACCCGCCAAACATCATCCGCGGTGCCGACTCCGACGTCCCTGGCGCGAATCGCGACCGACCGCTGAGCGCCTCAGCCATCGTCTTCAATCGCCCGGTCACCTCCGGCGAGCCCTGCGTCCCATACACCATCATCATCGGTTCGCCGTGATAAAGCGCCGTCGCTCCTCCCGGGAAATGCAGTCTGAAACTCGTTTCCTCCGGCCGCCCGGTGACCACTCGCGTCCCCTCTTCATCGTCGACCACAAACACCGCCTTCGGCAGCGGCGGCTCGAATCGCGCGAGCAGTTTCGCATTCACCGCCACAACCATCGCCTGCTCGAAATCCGCCGGCGACTTGTCCAACGCGATTTTTATCACCCGCGCGTTTTCCATCGTCACATGCAGCGCGTTGCCGCCGTCGAAACGCGCGTCGATGCGCGCCGGCGCCCCCGCTGCTCCCCACTCCTCCACCCGCGCCCAATACGCCCCGCGCGCGAGTTCATCCGTCGCCGTGTAAATCACTCGCTGCACCGCTCCTGTCGACATCCGCATGCGGCCCTCGCGCCACGCTCGCATCGCCGCGCGTCCTTCGCTCCAACGGCCAAACTGATGCCCCAGCCCGGTCGTCTCCGCCAAAATCGCCGCGCCGCCCGCCTCGTTCAACCGCCGCACGCCCGCGCGCGCGCCCGACACCGGCACCACATAATCGTCGTCGCTGTGCAACGCATAGGTCGGCAGGTTCAACATATTCTCCGTCGGCAAATGCGCCGCCGATCCCGCCCACGGCACCGCCGTCGCCCAGCGATCCGGGTGACGCGCTCCAAGCGTGAACGTCCCATACCCGCCCATGCTGCCGCCGGTCAGGTGAATCTCGTCTTCCGCAATCCGCCAGTGACGTCGCACGTAGTCGGTCGCCTCCAACACATCGACTTCCGACAACTCGATATAACCTCCCGTGCGCCCGCGCCCATTGACGAACAACTCGAACACCGGCTCCCGCTGCGCCTCGCCCCAACGCGATCCATGCGTTCCTCCCGCGCCATGCATGTTCACCACCAGCGGCCATTCGCGATCCGGCGTATAAGCATCGGGGATACGCAGCGTGAACGGCTGCCCGCTGCCATCCACCTCCGACCGATACGCCCACTCGATCGCCCCGCGCTGCCGCACGAACGCATTCGCATCGTCCGCCAACGCTCCCCGCCAGCGCGCCACGCGATACGCCTGCATCGCCAGGTCCGCATCGTCTGCGTTCTCCATCGCGAGCGCCGCCTCCAGTTTTTCCGCCAAATACGCGAACCAGCCCGCCGTCGCCGACCACGACGGTTCCGCCTCCGCCTCCCGCGCCAATCCGAGTTGCTGACGTGCAAAACCAGCCTCGTCTCCCACGGCCAGGAAAGCCGTCTCGCCCGCCAGCGACTTCGACGCCTCCGCGCGCGCCAGCACGCCATACGCGCCTTCCGGCACTTCAATCGTCGCAACCTCACCGGCCGCCATTTTCCGATCGAACATCACCCTCCCGTCCGCCGCCCGCACCGTCACCCGCTGTTTCAATTCGGGAAATAGAGTTTCGTCATGGTTGAACCCCGCCGCCACTCCCACGCGCCACACCGAACCGGCTCGCTCCCGCGACGCGACTCTCGGCTGCAATTGCAGCGTCGGCTCGAGCAACGCGCGCGCCTTCGCCCGCGGCAACACTTCCACCGCCGTGCCCCAGCCGGGCCCATTCTGCTCGACTTTCACCAGCAGCGCATTGCGTCCGCGCTGGAGCTTCGCCCGAAATGGCTCCTCGCGCAGTCTCACTCCGCGCCCACCCGCCACCCACGCGATGTGCACCGGCTCGCCATTCACCCACACTTTTCCGCCATCGTCCGACCCGAAGAAAAACGTGACCGTCTGCGCTTCGGGCGAATCCACCCACGCGAACAAATACGCCACACGCCGCTGCCCGTCGCCAAAGAGCTGCGTCAAATCCACCACCCCATTCGCCTTCGCGACGAACCGTTGCGCCGCAATTCCCCCGTCCACCTTTGTCTCCGTGGTAAAGACCGCCCTCCGCTCTCCACCCAAACCCGTCAGAAAATCGCGTCCAAATCCCGCACGCGTGTAACCCTCCGGCGTTGGCCGGTCCAGGGGTTCGCTCGGGAACGGTCCCACCACCAGCCATTCGCGCACGTAGCCGTCGGCCGCGTCATGAACAATTGGATACACCGGCGCCTCCGCGGCGCGCGCGCCGGGCATTGCACCGGCCACGGCCGTCGCGATCGCGACCATCAAGCTCCGCCAACGCCGTCGGATTAAAGGGGATGAGTGCATCGCAGCCGTTCAAGTATTCGAACGCCGTCCCCTCGCCACAACGGCTCCTCCGTTCATCGCGATGAACGAACCCCGGCACGCGCTCCGGCGCCCGCCGCCACCGGTTCTTCGATTCCGCCGCGGACGTTTCCGTGTTCAACCAGAGGGATTTCGCCCCGTTGGCGAATCGCTCCAGACCCGCTTTCCTCTCCCGCCATGCGACGCTCTGCGATACTCTCTCGCACGGCTTCGCTTCGTCTCACCGTCTAACGCAAGGTTCGAGCCTCTCTCGATGCGCGCCACACTCGCCGATATCTCCGGCCAGACCGGCTACGCGAAATCCACGATTTCGATCGCGCTGCGCAACGATCCTCGCCTCCCGCCCGCGACGCGACACGAGATTCAGGAAGTCGCGAAGCGACTCGGCTATCGCCCCGACCCCAGTCTCTCCGCGATCGCCGCGACGCGTTGGCGCCGCGCCGAACACTCGTCCGGCCTCACGCTCGCCTGTTTGCTTGATTCGCAAACTCCCGCCCTCCGCGTTCTCCAGGCTTATCTCGATGCCGCTCACGACCGCGCGACCGCTCTCGGCTATACCGCAGCGCGCTTCGATCTTCGCGCTTACCCCAACCCGCGCTCGCTCTGCCGCGTCCTCGTCCAACGCGGCGTCCGCGGCGTGCTCATCCCGCCCGTTTACACTCCCGAACTTCTCCGCGACTTCGACTGGTCGCTCTTCGCCGGCGTGAACTGCGGCCAGGGTCTCTGGCGGCCGCCGTATCACGTGGTCAACACCGACGTCTTCGCCGCCGTGCAGATCGCTTTGCGCGAATGCCTCGCCGCCGGCTACCGTCGCATCGGTGCGGCGTTGTTCGTCCACTGTCACACGGCCGACGACGACGCTCGTCGTTTCGGCGCCGCGTTTCTGGAAATCGCCCACACCACCCCCGGACGCGCGGAGATTCTCCCTCTCGAGTCGGCCCCCGAAGACCGCGCGGCGTTTCTCGATTGGGTGGTTCGAAAAAAGCCGGAAGCCATCGTGGCGCTTCACTCCGGCGCCGCGCGCTGGTTGCGCGAGGCCGGCTATCGCATTCCTCAGGACATCGCCGTCGTTTGCCTTGGCGATACGCCCCGCCCCGAGCTGGCTCATATCAATCCCCAACTCGCCGATGTCGGCCGCGTCGCGGTCGAAATGCTCGACAGCGCCCTTCGCCACAACGAGATCGGCCCGCCGTCCCGCCCGCGCGTGGTGCTTGTCACACCCGAATGGATACCGGGCTCCACCCTCGGCCGTCGCGCCCCGGCGCAAGCTGCAGCGCGGAGCTGTGGCCCGCATTGAACGTCGTCGAGAGAGTCGTCCGACTCGAAGCCGTCCGCTCAGAACGAATACGTTGCCGTCAGGAAAATTTCGCGCGGGTTCTTGTAGAGGATCGTTCCGCCTTCCTGGTCGTAGGCCTGCGAGATGATGCCGACGCGTTGCACCATGTCGTTTTGAAAAACATTGCGCACGTTGAGCTGCAGCCGCAGTTCGCGACGATCGCGCAGGTTCCAGCGATAGCCGGCCGTGAAATCCGCCGTATAATCCGCGTCGCCTTGGTATTCTTCGATCACACCGTCGCCATTCGCGTCGTCGTAACCGATCACCGAGGGTCCGAGGTAACGCACGCCGCCGCCGATCGAGAGCCCCGCGAGGCGCGTCCCGGCCGCGAACTCGTAATTCGTGAAGAGATTCGCCGTGTATTCGCTCTCGCCCAGCTGCCGCTGCCCGTCGCGCACAAACGAAACCAGGATCGGGTCGATCGTCGCGATCGCCTGCGCCACCTGACCATTCGGATCCAACGCACCGCCCGACTGCGCCAGCCACTCGTCGCGTTTCGCGGCGTAGAGGGCCTTGTAATTCAACCCCTGATTCGAAAGCAGCGTGCGCTTCTTCGCCGCATTGAACGTCAGACGCCACTGATCGGTCAGATTCGCCGTCAGCTCGAACTCGTAGCCCTTGCCCTGCGTGTCCGTGGTGTCTTGAAACGCCGTCGTGTAGGCGCCCGGTTCGAGCAGGTTCACGATCACCGCGGTCTGCGTCACCACCGTGCCAAACCAGAAGAAGGTCCGATTCAACTCGGCCGTTTCATAATAACCCGCCGAACCCTGCAGCCGTCCGTTCAACAACCGGAAGCGCAACCCATAGTCCGTGCCTTCGCCCGCCCGCGGCGGAATCGCCGTCAACGACCACCGCCCATCGCTCCCGAGCGTCGGCACCCGGTTCGACTGGTTGTTAAAGTTCTCCGACTTGTTCGCGTAGGCGTAGAGTCCTTCGACGATCTTCAGCGTCGCGCCGTAGGTCTTCGTGTTGCGCCCCGCCGGCGGATCGAAGGGTCCGTAGTCGCCTGTCACGTAGAAACTCCCCCGATCGTCCTGGGCGCGTCCCGCCCTCCGCCGCGTCTTGAATTCGTCATTGCGCAATCCGCCGATCAACGTGAGTCGATCACCAAGGAACCGGCTCACCATCGAAATCTGCCGATAGTCCTGCCGCACGATCTCGTCGCGCAACTGCCCGCCTTGCCACACGAGAAAACCAATGTCCGTCCCCGGCGCCCGATTCGCGTTGTCACGAGCGGTGTATTGCGGCGCGTCGCCTGTATTCAAATAAACGCGACGATAGACGCGGTGCGCATCGTTCGTGATCGGCAGGTTCGGCGCCGCCGTGCGGTTGAAATCCGTTTGCCGGGCCGTCTCCGACGTCGAGTTTTCCTCGCGCCGTCCCAGCAGCCCCGCGATCTGGTGCTTGCCCCACACCTCGCCGAAATCGAATTCGTAGGATGCCGTCAGCCGATAATCGTCGGAGTGCAACTCCTGATGCACTTTCTGCCAGTTGCCCTGCACGAAGGGCTGCCCCACATTCGGATTCGGCTGCCCGTTCGGCAATTGTTCGTTCGGATCGATCCGCACCTGATACGAGCCGCCACCCACGCCGCCTTGGATCAAAAACGGCCGGTTCAGATCGATCGCATAATCCATCTTGTTATAGGCCGCCTCGATGAAGAGCTTATCGAACAACCGCTGCTCGACGAAGATCGAATAGTTTCGCCCGCTCGTGTCGTTCCGATCGTCCGGCCCGTTGAAATTTTGATGCCGCCTCAACATCGGCTCGAGCGCGCTGCCGCGATCCGTGTTCGTCATCGCCATGCCGGTCCAGTTCATCACCTGCCCTGAACTTGTGTCGTAGATCAGAATCGGGATCGTGCCCATGCTCGTCACCGTCGTGTCGCCCGCCGGAAGCGGACCGCGCGCCACGGGAATCGTGTTTCCCGACCAACCGGAATAATAGTCGAGCAGCGGAAATCGCCGCGCAATGTTGCGATCCTGATCCAGCCGCTCGGCATCGAGCCGGATGGTCGTGTCGCGCCACGGGCGGAACGTCACCGCGCCGTGGATACCGCGCCGTTTCGTGAAACCGTAGTTGATCCAGCTGTCGCTCTCGTCCCACACGGCATTGATGCGCGCCGACAGCTTTTTATCCCAGAGGATCTGATTCCAATCGAGCGTCGCGCGATACGCATCGCGCGTGCCGATGCGCCCGCTCACCGCGCCGATGTTGCCGTTGAAATTCGCGCGCTTCGTCGTGGTATTGACGATGCCGCCGGGCGTGCCCGTCCCGAACAGGATCGAGTTCGGCCCGCGCGCGAAGTCGAGGCGCTCGACGTTGTAAGCGTCGGAGGCCACCGACCAGGGAAAGAAATTTCGCGTCGCCGTGCCTGATACAAATCCGCGGAAACTCACGCCGGTGTTGCCGAAGATATTCGCCTCGAAGTTGGCCGACGGAGAATTTTGAAACTGCGGCGTCGCGTTGAGCGCGTAGAGCGACGCTTCCATCACGTCGCCCGCCGCGATGTCGTTCAGAAAGTCGCGCGTGAACACCGACACCGCCGCCGGCGTCGTGAGCAGATCCGTATTGAGACGGCTGCCCGCGAGCGTGTTCGTGGCAACGTAGCCGCGATCACGCGTGGTGCTGACGGTGAACGGCGACAGTTCTATAATCTCGTCGGCGCTCGCAGGATCTGTCTGGGCGTGCCCCAGCGTTCCAAAAACCGACGCGAAAACAGCAGCGGCCAACGGTGAGGTTCGACGAGAGAAGGAGGGCAACATAAGGGTCCTGAAACAGTTGAGGGTAAATCCATCAGCGGCTCCGCCGCGGGGCATCGCGCGCAGATTCTGCGCTCTTCCTCACACCTCAATTCCCGCGCCATCGAAACCGTTCGATAGACATAGCCGTTGGCCGGATCGGAAAACCCGACTTCAACCACAAAGGCACCGAGCACACAGAGGAAGGCCACGGGATCTCTCCGTGCCTCGGTGCCTCTGTGGTTCACCTCAAGGGCTATAGCTTTTTCTGAAAACGCTCTAGGGCCTGTTAACACTACAGTAGTGCAAGCCAGATGAGGGCGAAGGTGACGAAGGAGCGGAAAATCACATCGAGCTTGTCGTAGCGGGTGAAGATCCGGCGGAAGCTCTTGAGGCGGCGGAAGAGTCGTTCGACATGATTGCGCTGCCGATAGGCCTGCTTGT
>JAFAAS010000125.1 GCA_023426435.1 Verrucomicrobiota bacterium
ACGCCGCCATCGGCATCGCCACCGCGCTCGATCACATCGAAACCAAGATCGCGACGCTGACCGCTCGCGCGACCTCCGGCGGCATCTTCCTCCTCGAAACCGACGCTCTTACGATCGACGACGTCGAAATCACGATCTCCGAAGTCCAGCCCGACGCCACGCTCGTCACCCGCGTTGACGCCAACCAATCCGACGTCCGCACCACTTCCGGCGACGGCTCCATCGTCCTCCGCACGCTGAACGGCGACATCATCCTCAATGACGGCACCGCCGCCGCCGATGACACCGCGATCTCCGCGCACGGCACCGGCCTTATCCTCATCGAAGCGATCGGTGCTGGCACGAGCATCACGTCCAATGCCGACATCCATTCCGGCACCGGCCACATCACGCTAATCGCCGCAAACAACATCGCCCTCACCGACAGCGCCGACGTCACGACCTCCGGCGTGGGCTCGATCGACCTCATCGCCGCCACCGGCTCAATCACCCAACACGACAACAGCCGCCTCATCTCTGCCGACGGCGACATCCGCCTCCACGCGCACATCGACCTCCTCCTCGGCGGCCTCACCACGAACGCCAACGCTTCCCTGATCGCCTTCACCGGTTCGATCCTCGACAACGGCGACGCCTTCCACGGTGAAGACATCATCGCCAACGGTCTCCGCCTCGACGCCGCCATCGGCATCGGAACCGCGACCGATCACATCGAAACGAAGATCGCGACCGTCACGGCCCACGCGACTTCCGGCGGCATTTATCTGCACGAAACCGACGGCTTCATCGTCGACGACGTCGCGGTCACGATCTCCGAAGTTCAATCCGACGCCACGCTCGTCACGCGCACCGACGCGTCGCAATCCGACATCCGCACCACCTCCGGCAACGGTAACATCGTGATCTGGACGAGCACCGGCGCCATCGTCCTCAACGACGGCACCGCCACGCTCGACAACACCGCGATCTCCGCCCACGGCACCGGCAACATCCGCATCGAAGGCGCCGCCACCACGACGACCTTCACCTCCAACGCCGACATCGTTTCGACCACCGGCCACATCACTATCCTCGTCGGTCACGACATCGCTTTCACCGCGACCGCCGATGTCACCACCGCCGGCTCCGGCACGATCAACATCGTTTCCGCCACCGGTTCGATCACCCAACACGACAACAGCCGCTTCATCTCTGCCGACGGCGACATCCGCCTCCACGCCCACATCGACCTCCTCCTCGGCGGCCTCACCACGAACGCGAACGCTTCGCTCGTCACCACCACCGGTTCGATCTTCGACAACGGCGACGCCTTCCACGGCGAGGACATCATCGCCAACGGCCTCCGCATTAACGCCGCCATCGGCATCGGTCGTTCGACCGATCACCTCGAACTTCTCGTCACGACCCTGACCGCTCGTGCGACTTCCGGCGGCATGTTTTTCACCGAAACCGATACGATCGTCATCGACGACGTGGAAGTGACCATCAGCGAGGTGCAATCCGACGCCACGCTCGTCGAGCGCACCGATGCCTTGCAGTCCGATCTCCGCGTCGCCGCCGGCAACGCTTCGATCGTGCTCCGCGTCCTCGATGGCGACATCGATCTCCACGACGGCTACGCCCTCACGGACAACACCGCGATCTTCGCGCACGGCTTGGGCAACATCCTCATCGATGCGCGCTCCCGCTCAAGCGTCGCCGCCGTGAAGGCCGACATCGTTTCCGAACGCGGCCACATCAGCGTGCTGGTCGGACACGACATCTGGTTCATCTACGCCGCCGACATCCGCACGGCCGACACCGGCTCGATCAACGTGGCGTCCGACACCGGCAGCGTTCGCCAGGACGACTTCAGCCGCTTCGAAGCGGAGCTCGGTGACATCCGCGTGGTCGCCCATCATGACATCGTGCTTGGCGGCGTAACGACCACCGCGCGCGTGGCCCTGACCGCCACGAACGGCTCGATCCTCGATGCTGGCGATCTTGGCGGCGAAGACATCGTCGCCGCGACCGCCCGCCTCTCCGCCGGCAACGGCATCGGCGGAATGCTCGACGCCATCGAAACGCGCGTGGATATCCTCGCCGCGAGCGCTCACGGCGGCGGCATCTTCATCCTCGAAACCGACGACCTGGTCGTGGACGACGTCGCCGCTTCCATCTGGGAAGTCTGGCACAACGCGTCGGTGCATCCTCTCGTCGAGTCCACGCGCTCCGACGTTTATACCGCGTCTGGCGACGGCAGCATCGTGCTGCGCACGCTTGCTGGCAGCATCACGCTCAATCCAGGCAGCGTCGACGGCTTCGGTCCGAACTCCGTGGTCCGCGCCCACGGCAACGGCCACATTCTCGTCCAATCGCTCGGCACCGGTCACGACATCATCGTGGCCTCCGACATCGCCTCCACCACCGGTGCAATCACGTTGATCGCGAGCGGCTCGATCGTCTTCACGCCGGGTGTCAACGTCCACACCGGCGGCAACGCGTCGATCGAAGCGATCGCGCAGGGTGGGCGAGTGGAGCAAACCGATCACAACCGCTTCATCACGGAACACGGCGACATTCGCGTGTGGGCTCTCAGCGACGTTTTCCTCGGCGGCATCACCACGCTCGCCAACGCCTCCGTGCATGCGACGAACGGATCGATCTTCGATACCGGCAACGTTGGCGGCGAAGACATCATCGCGACCGGCGCCTGGCTCAACGCCGGCATCGGCGTCGGCACTGCGGACGATCGTCTCGAACTGCGCGTCGATGTCCTGACGAGCCGGGCCACGGCCGGCGGTATCCATATTCTGGAAACCGACAATCTCGTCGTCGGCGACGTGACGCTGAAGACTTGGCGCGTCTCCGAGACCTCCGTGGGTTCTCAAGTGATCGATACCCAATCCGATCTTCGCACCACCGCCGGAAACGGCAGCATCTCCCTCGAAACGATCGACGGCAGCATCACGCTGCTCGATGGCTCGCGTCCCGCCGATGATACCGCCGTGGCCGCCGATGGCTCCGGCTCCGTTACCATCGTGGTGGGCGGCGACGACTCGGCGCTCGCGATTCACGCCGATGTTCGCACCGGCTCGGGCACGGTATCCTTTGTCCTCCGCGGCGATCGCGCCACGCTGCTGCTCGACGCCGACATTCGCGCCGGATCCAGCCCGCTTTCACTCTCGGTCCCGGGCGGCATCACCATGACTTCTCGCGCCGATATCGTGACGGCCGGTGGCGACATCGAAATCACCGTCCAAAATGGCGACCTGATGATGGCCAGCGGCGCAACGATCGCCAGTGGCGGCGGCGACATCCGCCTCTTCGTTCGCGGCTCGTTCGACGTCAGCATCGTCGACGCCGGCACCGGCGCTCTCGATCTGGTGGTGAACGGCTCGGTGCGCGACAACCACGATGACGACGCCGACAACTTCACCGCTGCCTCGGCGACCGTTCGCATCGATGGCGATTTCGGCGCGCGCGAAGACCTGATCGATACCGCCTTCGGTCTCCTCGATCTGATCGTTTACGGATCGCGCGGAGCGTTTGTGGAAGAAACCGATTCGCTGCACGTCACCAACTTCCGCGTGCCGAACGCGCCGGCCGAGCTTCACGCGGGCGGCTCGATGACGATCGACGCGTTCGTCGTCACTGCGCCCGCCGGCGACATCAAGGTTTCGGCCGGTGACCACCTCACGATCATCGAAGGCCAGGCGCTCGCCTTCGCGGGCGGTGTGAGCTTCAAGGCAGACAGCAATGCCGACGGTGTCGGCCGACTCACATTCGGCCGCAGCTTCAACTTCTTCGCCGCCCCGAGCGCGATGATCGAGCTGACTGGTGCGGGCATTACGGTCGGCGACCGCAATTTCTCCTTCGCGGAAATGAAGTTCGGCGGCGAGATCACTCCGATTCCGGATCTGGTAAACGCCAACGCCGTCGCCTTCACCACGCCCGAACGCCTTGGCGATCTCGTGTTCGTCTCTTCCGACCTTCGCTCGACGGAAACGCTCGTGGGCTACACCTCATCGTTCGTGTTCGTTTACCTGGCGCCTTCGCCGGCATCGTTCACGTATTCCGCATTGCAGTCGGTGCTCTCGTTCGCCTCCTGGCATAGCCTCTTCACAACAAGCGCCGGGCTCACCGTCTTCCGCGGCGCGCTCGCGAGTTCCGGCCTGTTGCTGGCCTACGCTTCCGACATCACCACCGATATCGTGCTTCTCTTCGCGCTACGCAGCCTCGGAGCGCTCTGAAGGATCCAGCACGGCGTCCCGCAACCCGCATTGGGATTCGCATGCGACGGTGGCCGTCACTCTTCGCTTCGCTCAGAGTGACCCACAAGTTTCGTCAGAACGACTTCTCGTAAGTCATTCCGTCGGCGTCGGCAAAGACGAGGCGGTTCGATTCGACCCGCACGAGCTTCACTCCGAGTCCGCGATCCACGACGTCGTTCACTCGATAAACACGATCGTTCATCAACACTTTGCTGTCGGCGCCGGACGACCGAATTCCAGTCACACGAATCGCATCGACGAAGGCCTGCACCTGCTCCGTCACCGTCGGTCCAGCGATCGGCGGAATCGCGATCGGCGTCGGCGGAGCCGCAGGAACTTCCGTCGCTCCGATCGGAGTGGTGGCGCCGGAATCAGCAACTGCAACGGCCGGCAGTTCCGCTCCGCCCGTTGCCAGCGCGCCGGAAGACGCGGGCGTCTCCGCGGGTTTTGAGACCATCGGCGCGACGATCACCGGACTGGACATCTCGGCGGAAACGGGTGGGGGAGCGGCTTTCGCGATCGGTGTGCGCTCGGGTTGGTCAGAGGGGCGATTGAGCAACACGACCGTGATCACAACGGAAACGACCACGAGCGTCGCGGCACCTGCGCCGATCACGATCCAGGTTTGCGCGGTCGATGGTTTCGGGCGCGAACGCATCGAACCTTCGCCCGATTCCGTTCCGGCCGCGGCCTGCTGTTCATGCTGCCGGCGTTGCGCCTTCTTCAAAGCTTCGTTGATGAGACTCATCGCAATCAATCGGTGAGGTTCTGCATGTCGCGCGCGGCGCGGCGGACGTCCCAGTAAGTCACTTCGTCGGAATCGCGAATGAACGCGGCTAACAATGCTTTGTCACAGAGATTGTTCACGATGCGCGGGATTCCCTTGCTGATGCGATGGATCGATCGCAGGGCCCAACGCGTGAAGCTCGGCCGGCCGGTGCCGCCGGCGAGCGTGAGGCGGTGTTGCACATAATGCTGCACGTCGTTCTGCGACAGCGGGTGGAGTTCGTAGTGCACCAGGATTCGTTGCCGCAGTTGTCGCAGCTCCTCGCGCGCGAGCACGCTTTTCAACTCCGGCTGGCCCATCAGCACGATTTGCAGGAGCTTCTGTTTGTCCGTTTCCAAGTTGGACAGCAGGCGGATTTGCTCGAGCACGTCGAACTTCAGGTTCTGCGCTTCGTCGATGATCAACACGATATCGCGTCCCTTCTCGATCCGTTCCAACAGCACCCGATTGATCTGGCCGACGAGATCGTGCTGGCTGCGGCCGAACTTCGTTTCGCCGAGCTCGGTCAGGATCGCCTTCAACATCTGCGTTTCGGTGACGCGCGGATTGAGGATCAACGCGGTGTCGTAATGCGCCGGATCCAGCTCGTTCAGGAAGCGCCGACACAGTGTCGTTTTGCCGCAACCGACTTCGCCGACCAGGACGATGAAGCCCTTCTTTTCCGCCACGCCATACTTGAGGTGTTGCAGCGCCTCCTGATGAGTTGGACTGAGATAAAGAAAGCGCGGGTCGGGGGTGATGTTGAACGGCATCTCCTTGAACCCGTAATACGCCTGATACATGCGAGCCGCCTAGGGTGCGTTCGTCGGAAAAAAAGGCACGACAAAAACCGGCCGCGTTCCGCGAGGCGCAACGGCGGCTGCAGGACGATGTCTGGAAAAGATTTGCGCGCTTGTGACGCGTGTCGTTCATCTCGCACTCGCCGTGTTTCTCCGTCGTTTCGTCATCGCGCTCTACCTGATCGTGTTCCTCGCCATCGGCGCGGCGTCGGGCGTGTATTTCCTGCAGGCGCGGGAGGAATATAACCGTCTGCGCGGCATCGAGGCCGAAAATCGCCGCCGGCTCGCCGAAGCCGAGGCCCGGTTGCGCGAGCAGGAAAAAATCCTCGAACGCCTGCGCACCGATCCGGTCTACGTCGAAAAGGTGATCCGCCGCCGGCTCGGCTACGCCAAGCCCGACGAGTTCATCTTCCGCTTCGAGGACTAATCCCTTCTTTCTGCCAATGGCCCAGCAATCCCTGATCGATACGTTCAAACGCGCCGGACAAGGCCAGGTTTTTGCCTTTTTCGACCGCCTCGATGCCGCGCAACAACAGCGGCTGCTCGAAGAGGCGGCCGAGATCGACCTCGCCGAAATCGATCGGCTGACGCGCACCTTGCTCGTCAAAGGCGCCGCGGCGGGCGTGAACCTCGACGGACTCGAGCCGGCCCCTTATGAACCGCTGCCGGAAAATGGCGGCAGCGCAGCCGATTGGGACGCCGCTCGCGCCGCGGGCGAGGAAGCGTTGCGCGCCGGTCGCGTCGCCGCCTTCACCGTGGCGGGCGGGCAGGGGACGCGCCTCGGTTACAACGGCCCCAAAGGAACCTTTCCTGTCACGCCGCTGAAACAGAAAACGCTGTTTCAAGTTTTCGCTGAAAAACTTCGCGCCGCCGGTCAGCGTTACGGCAAGCCGCTGCATTGGTTCATCATGACGAGCCATCAGAATCACGCGGCGACGGAGGCGTTCTTCGAGGAGAATAAATTCTTCGGGATGGATCGCGGTCGCGTGCACTTCTTCCGCCAGGGCCGGATGCCGGCGGTCGATTTCGAAGGACGCATTCTGCTCGAAACCTCCGGCTCGCTGGCGTTGTCGCCCGACGGGCATGGCGGTTCTCTGCGCGCGCTGGATCGCAGCGGCGCGCTCGATCTGATGAAGAGCGAGGGCATCGACGTTCTCAGCTACTTCCAAGTCGACAATCCGCTCGTGCGGTGCATCGACCCCGCCTTCATCGGCTGGCATCTCCGCCGCGGTTCGGAGATGTCGAGCAAGATGGTGCCGAAAGCGTATCCCGAGGAAAAGCTCGGTCACTTTTGCGTGCAGAACGGCCGCCTGGTCGTCGTCGAGTATTCCGATTTGCCGATGGCGATGCAGAAGGAAACGGATGCGAGCGGAAAGCTGCGCTACATCGCCGGCAGCATCGCGATCCACGTGCTCGATCGCGAATTCATCCGGCGGATGGCGCGCGCGGGTTCGGATCTCGCGCTGCCCTTTCATCGGGCGGACAAAAAGATCCCTACCATCGATGCGAAGGGCGACGCGGTGAAACCCGACAAACCGAACGGCGTGAAGTTCGAGATGTTCGTGTTCGATGCGCTGCCGTTTGCCAAAAATCCCGTGGTGATCGAAACGCGCCGCGCGGACGATTTTTCCCCCGTCAAGAATGCCGAGGGCGTCGATTCGCCGAAAACTTCGCGCGAGGATCAGCTCCGCCAATACGCGCGCTGGCTGCGCGCGAATGGAGTTCAGCTCGACACCGATGCGACCGGGCTCCCGCCCTTCACCCTCGAGGTGTCGCCGCTCTTCGGATACGATGAGCCTTCGTTTGCGGACAGCTGGAAAAAGTTGTCGCCGAAGCCGGCCATCCGTGACGGGCTTTATCTCGAATGATCCCGGCCGGCCGCGCTGACGTGTTGGACGCGCGGGAACGGACCGAATCGCTTCTCTCCATGACCACACTCGATCGCATCCAAGCTGCCGCACGTGCGGACAAATTGCTGCCGACCTCGGCCGAGAACATCGCGAGCTTCCTCGCCGCGCCGCTCCCCGCCTGGGCGCACGCCAGCATCGAGGAACTCGTCGCCAAGGAAGCCTGGAGCGAGTTGAACGATCGCTTCTATCGTTATCTCGAATTCGGCACGGGCGGCATGCGCGGCCGGACGATCGGCGTCGTCAGCGCCCCATCGGAAACGGGCACGTTGAGCCCGACCGGCTCGCCCGAACACGCCGCGATCGGCAGCAACATGCTGAACGACTTCACGCTGATTCGCGCGACCATCGGCCTGCATCGTTACACGAGCAAGCTGCTCGCTTCGCGCGGCGAAAAGGCGAAACCTCGTTTCGCGATCGCGCACGACGTGCGGCATTTCTCGCGTCATTTCTGCGAACTCGCAGCTTCGACTTGGACGCGATTGGGCGGGGAAGCATTCATTTTCGACGGACCTCGCTCGACGCCGCAGCTCAGCTTCAGCGTGCGGTGGTTGAAGGCGCATGCGGGCGCGGTCATCACGGCCAGTCACAACCCGCCCCACGACAACGGATTCAAGGCCTACTTCGATGACGGCGCGCAGGTCGTGCCGCCGCATGACAAGGGTATCGTTTCGGAAGTGAATGCGGTGCCGCTGGCTGAGCTCGCCGATTACGTGGAGACGGATTTGTCGGGCGTCACCACGCTCGGGGCGGATGCCGACGCGGCCTATTTCGCCGTGGCGGAGAAGGCGGCGATCGATCCGTCGGTGTTCGCCAAGAGCGCGTTGAAGGTCGTGTTCACGAACATTCACGGCACGGGCGCCGTGCAGTCCTTGCCGTTGTTGAAAGGCGCGGGATGCGCCGTCGAGACGGTGCCGGAACAGCTGGCGTTCGACGGACGCTTTCCGACCGTGAAGTCGCCGAATCCGGAAAACTCCGACGCGCTCGCGCGAGCGGTTGAGTTGGCGGAGAAATCCGGGGCGGACGTCGTGCTCGCGACGGATCCCGATTGCGATCGCATGGGCTGCGCCGTGCGCAACAAGGAAGGCCGGCTCGAATTGCTCACCGGCAATCAAATCGGCGCGCTGCTCACGGACTATCGGCTGACGAAGTTCAAGGAGCTCGGCTGGATTCCGTCCAACGGCTCCGATCGCGTGTGCATCATCAACACCTATGTGACATCGCAGCTGCAGGACACGATTGGCCGTGCCCACGGGGTGAAGGTCATCAAAACGCTCACCGGCTTCAAATGGATCTCGGCGAAGATTCGCGCCTATGAAGAGAAGTTGCGCGCGGCGATGGGCCCCGGCTTCGATTACGACGCCACGCCTTTCGAGCAACGCGTGAAACTGCTGCAGCAGCACAGCACTTTTTACGCGTTTGGCTGCGAGGAGAGCTATGGGTATTTGCCGAACGACACCGTGCGCGACAAAGACGGCAACGCGGCGTGCCTCATGTTCGCGGAAGTGTGCGCGTGGGTGAAAAGCCGCGGCCTGACCGTGCCGGAATACCTCGACGAGATCTTCCTGAAATACGGCTTCTACCTCGAGGGGACGATCAACCTCTATTACGAAGGCGCGAGCGGCAACGCGAAGATTCGCCGCATCCTCGACACGTATCGCTCCGCGCCTCCCACCGAGTTCGGCGAGACGAAGGTCACGAAGTTCGAAGATTTCGGACGACAGGATATTCGCGATGCAGACGACGAGCTGATCCCGAAACAGGATCTCTACTTCGTGACGTTGGATAATGGATACTCCTTTGCCGCGCGCGGCAGTGGCACTGAGCCGAAGATGAAATTCTATCTTTTCGCGAACGAAAAAGCGGCGGACGCGGGAGCGTTGTCGGCGGTCAAATCCCGCGTGCGCAGCACCCTCGATCGTCTCGGCAAGGCGATCGAAGCGGACGCCAAGTCGCGGGCCGAAAGTTGAGCGAACGCGCGGCGTTCATCGAAGAGCGCCGCGCCTCTTCGTCGATCGGGTGAGAGGAGCCGCAACGGCTTGGCCGGCCAATTGCTTCCGCCGTTTTTACCGGCACTAGGGCTTACACGTTTTTTACCTCAAGTTGCGTTTTGGACCTTGGAGCGGACCGTCCCCGCTGGCAGTCATGAACGGCTTTCCTATGGCGCGAATCGGAGTCCTGTCTCGCTTCAGCTGGATTCGTCCGCTGCGCACATGGCTGCGGCTTTGGGCGGCGACGGTGGTGCTACTGGCATCCGGCCATGCTTTCGCGCAGCCGGCGAGACCGTCGCGGGAATTCCAAATCAAGGCTGCCTTCCTCTACAACTTCGCGCAGTTCGTGAGCTGGCCGCCGGAGAGTTTCGAGAGCGCGGAAAGTCCGCTCGTCATCGCGGTCCTGGGGAGCGATCCGTTTGGGTGGTTCCTGGACGATCTGGTCCAGGGCGAGCGGGCGAATGGCCGTCCGTTGGTGGTCCGCCGGTTTCGCACGGTCGAGGAGTTGGGCCGGTGTCACGTGTTGTTTGTCAGCGGATCGGAGGGACGACATCTCGAGCGCATCGTCGAGCGTCTCCACGGCGAGAGTGTGCTGACGGTGTGTGATTGGGAGGATTATGCGCGCCACGGAGCGATCGTGTGGTTTGCGATGGAGCGGAATCGCGTGCGGCTCCGGATCAATCTCGATGCCGCCAAAGCGGCCGGTCTGACCATCAGCTCGAAGCTGCTGCGTTCGGCCGAAACCGTGACCCTTTCGCGATAGGAGTGAACCATGGCGCTGCGCAACACCCCCATCCGAAAGAAGCTCATGGTGATCATTCTGCTCACCACGGGCGCGACCTTGCTGTTCACGTGCGCATCGTTCTTCGCGTATGATATCCTGAGCTATCGGCGCAACGCGGTCGCCAATGTCGCGACCATGGGCCAGATCATCGCGGCGAACAGCACCGCCGCGCTGGCGTTCGAGAATACCGAGGACGCTCGCGAGATCCTTTCGGCGCTGCGGGCCGAGCGGCAGATCGTGGAAGCGGCGCTGTATTCGGGGTCGGGAGAAATTTTCGCGCGTTATCCCGCGGATCTGCCGGATTCGGTGCTGCCGGAGCGGCCGGGGCCCCCGGGGCACGAGGTGAAGTGGTCGAGCTTGTCGCTGTTTGAAACGGTGAAGCAGAACGACCGCGAACTCGGCGTGCTGTATTTGCGATCGGATATGTCGGCGCTGCGGGAACGGTTTCGTCTCTACGGAATTTTGGTGCTCCTCGTGCTCGCGACGTCGTTGTTGGTGGCGGTCGTGTTTTCCCAGCGCCTGCAGCAACAGGTGTCGCGGCCGATTCTCACGCTGGCGCAAACGGCGCGCGCAATTTCGGAGCGCCGGGATTTTTCGGTGCGAGCGGTGAAGCATGGCGCGGACGAGGTCGGGCTGCTGACGGACGCCTTCAACGAAATGCTTGCGCAGATTCATGCGCAGGATCGCGCGCTGCGGGAAAGCGAGACGAGGTTGCGCGCGGTCCTCAACTCGTCGCTGAGCGCCGTGATCGTGACCGACGATCGCGGACGCATCATCGATTGGAACGCGCGCGCGGAGAAAATGTTCGGTCGCTCCCGGGGCGATGCGCTCGGATTGGATCTGAGCGTGGTGCTGCCACCGCTGGTGGATCGTCCCGAAGCCCGCGGCATGAAGCGCTATCTGCCGGTCACCCGCGAAGGCCTCGACGAGATCGGCATCACGGAAGCGACGGCACAGCGGCGGGATGGCAGCCTGATCTCCGTCGAGGTTTCCATCAAACCCCTCGTGTCGGGCGGCGTGGTGACATTTTGCGCGTTCATCACCGATATCACCGATCGAAAACGGGCGCAGGACGAGTTGCAGGCGCTCACGCAGCAATTGGAACGACGCGTCGAGGAGCGCACCAAGCAGCTCGAAAGCGCGAACAAGGAGCTGGAGGCGTTTTCGTATTCAGTTTCTCACGACCTGCGGGCGCCGCTGCGGCACATCGATGGCTTTGCGAGCATGCTGGCGGCGCATGCCGCGGGGGCGTTGGACGAAAAAGGCCGCCGGTATGTCCAGGTGATCACCGACGCGGCGAAGCGCATGGGAAGGCTGATCGACGACCTGTTGAGCTTTTCGCGACACGGGCGGGCGGACCTCAACTTCGTGCCGGTAAAGTTGTCCGGCCTCGTCGAGGAAGTCCGCCGGCAGATGGTAGGCGAATTCACGGGGCGCTCGATCACGTGGAGAACCGGGCCGTTGCCCGAGATGAAAGTCGACGTGGCGATGATGCACCAGGTGTTCGTCAACCTGATCGGCAACGCGGTGAAATACACCCGGCATCGAAGCGAAGCGACCATCGAGATCGGCGCGGAGATCTCGGCGGACGAGGTGACCATTTTCGTCCGGGACAACGGCGCTGGCTTCAATCCCAAATACAAGGACCGCCTGTTCGGCGTGTTTCAGCGCCTGCATTCGGAAAGCGAGTTCGAAGGCACGGGGGTAGGGCTGGCGAATGTGCAACGCATCATCCACCGCCACGGCGGCCGAACTTGGGCGGAGGGAGAAGTCGATAAAGGCGCGACGTTCTATTTCACGTTGCCCGCTGCGATGATGACTGCGCGCGAAGCGTGAGGGTTGCGGCGACGGTTCGAAAACCGTGAAAACAAAAACGCGGCACCCCGCGAGGGATGCCGCGTCCATGACAGCGAGATGGCAAGGATCAGGCTGCAATCGCTGCGGCGGCGTTTGCGCGTGAACGCAAACGCCGGCCCGCAACGACAAGGATCAGACCCGCCGCGGCCAATGCGGCGTAGGTCGAAGGCTCCGGCACGGGCGTGAATCCGCCACCGTTGCTCCCAGGAAGAGGCGCGGAAACTTCTGCGGCGCTGCCGAACGTCAGATTATCGATCGCGAAGCCCGCCGGCTCGGCCCCCGTGATATAGAAAGAAATGCCGGAGATGACATTTCCGCCGCTTGCGTCGGCGAGGCCGAAAAACTCGATTCCCAACGCCTGGTTTTGCACGATGCCCAAGGAAGCTCCGGATGCGCCGAACGCTTCGATGGAAGTGCCTCCGATGGCGTTAAAGTAGCCGCCGTCGAGCCCGACAGCCGCAACCGGCTTGGAGAATAAAACCGAAATCGGTCCATTGAAGAGCGGCGATCCGCTCAAGACCGGCGAGGTGGGATTCGCGCCGTCTTCGGTGATGAAAACGGTTCCGCTCCCGGGATCGAGGGAGAGCGGCCCCGTCGGGCTTCCCGTCAACGTTACGACCGCACCGGCGGAACGCGATTGACCGACGAAGTGGCTGGCAAAGCTCACATCGACGGAGCCGAGGGTGGCTGTAAAAACGGTGAAGTGCGGATTCGCGCTGCCGTCAGCCACTTCGCTGAAGGTGATGACGGATGCTTCCGGAGTGAAATCGCCGGAAGCGATGCGGATGAGTTGGGCGGACGCAGACGTTGCCAGGACAAAGCCCAGCAACGACGGGATGAGCATACTACGATTAAGCTTCATGACGGGTTGCGGCTGGGCTCCCGTTACGAGCAGAATGCCCGCGCAGCTGGAAGCGTTACCACGTCGCGATCATATCAGGAGAGTTCCGTGAACGCACCCTGACCGTTCGGGCCGAGAATTCACGGCCGATCGAAGCGATAATCTCTTACTATAAATGTGCGACGCGGCGGATCGGCAAAACCAGCAGACGTGGCCGATCGCGTTATCTCCGGCGCAAATTCGGAAGGAAGATCGTGACCGCCCCGAGCAGAGGAAGAAAGCCGCAGAGGAAGAAAACCTGAACGATGCCGATGCTATCCGCCACGCGGCCAAGGACGGCGGACGCGATGCCGCTTACGCCAAACGCGACGCCGAAAAACAAGCCCGCGATGAGGCCGACCCGGCCCGGAACCAACTCCTGCGCGTAAACGAGGATCGCGGAAAAGGCCGAGGCCAGGACTGCGCCCGCGATCGCGCTGAGGACGATGGTCAACGGCAACGAAACATGCGGTATCACGAGCGAAAACGGCGCGACGCCGAGGATTGAAAACCAGATCACGTATTTCCGGCCGAAGCGGTCGCCCAGCGGTCCGCCGAGGATTGTGCCGGCGGCGACGGCGAAGAGGAAAACGAACAGCTGTAGTTGCGCCGCTTGGACGGAGACGTTGAAACGCTCGATCAGATAGAACGTGTAATAGTTCGTGAACGAAACGAGGTAGAAGTATTTCGAGAAAATCAGCACGACGAGGATCGCGATCGACCAGCGGATTTGGGCGCGAGAAAGTGGAGGAGTGTCGCTCTTCGCGGACGGGCGACGCGTCGCGCGCAACGCGAGATGCGTGGCATACCAGCGACCCACGCGGGCGAGCACCGCGATTCCCACGGCGGCCAGCGCCGTGAACCAGAGAATCGAAGCTTGTCCGCGCGGCACGACGATGGCGGCGGCGGCGAGCGGACCCAGCGAGGTGCCGACATTGCCGCCGACCTGGAAGACGGATTGAGCGAAGCCGCGACGCCGTCCGGCCGCGAGATGCGCGAGTCGCGAGGCTTCGGGATGAAAGACCGAGGAGCCTACGCCAACGAGCATCGCGGAGATGAGAATCGCGGGATAGTTGTGCGCGAAGGCGAGGGCGATGAGCCCGACGAGCGTGACTGCCATGCCAAGCGCGAGAGAATAGGGCAACGGCCGGCGATCGGTGTAGAGGCCGACGACGGGTTGAAGGAGCGACGCGACAAGTTGCGAGGCAAACGTGATAAGGCCGATTTGCGTGAAGGTAAGCGCGTGGGTCTCTTTCAGCAGCGGATAGATCGACGGGATGATCGCCTGAATGGTGTCGTTGAGCAGGTGGGAAACGCTCAGAGCGAGAATGACGGGCAACGCCGTTTTTTCGGCCGTGGAAGAAGACGGCGATAGGTTATCGGACGGGAGCGCGGCACTGTCATCAGCCATGCGAGGGAGTGCATGGGGTGTTCGGAAGGAAGCAAACGGCGAGTCGCGCCGGATGCGAACAGTCGGCGTTCAAAAGAACGTGACTCTGATGAGGGCGCGTGGATCGAAAAACGCGCGCGCGTCCCGCTACAATGCCGGGCTCGCGAGGATGCGCTCGATGGCGGCGAGTTCGTCGGTGGAGAGCGTCGGGTTTTTGAGCGCGGCGACGTTGTCTTCAATTTGGGAAACTTTACTCGCGCCGATGAGGGCGCTCATGACGACGGGGTTGCGCAGAATCCAGACGAGCGCGAGTTGGGCGAGCGTTTGGCCGCGGAGTTTCGCGAGGGCGTCGAGTTGACGGATCTTCGCGAGTTTTTCGGCGGTGATGTGCTCGGGCTTCAAGAAACGCGGATCGTGGCCGGCGCGCGAATCGGCGGGGATGCCGGTGAGATAGCGATTGGTGAGCAGACCTTGGGCGAGCGGACAAAACGCGATGCTGCCGATGCCTTCCTGGTCGAGGACGTCGGTGAGGCCGTTTTCGATCCAGCGATCGAACATGTGATAGCGCGGCTGGTGGATGAGGCAGGGCGTGCCGAGATCGCGGAGAATCTTGGCGGCGCGTGCGGTTTGTTCGGCGGAGTAGTTGGAGAGGCCGACGTAGAGCGCTTTGCCGGAACGGACGGCGTGATCGAGCGCGCCCATCGTTTCCTCGAGCGGCGTATCGGGATCCGGGCGGTGCGAATAAAAGATGTCGACGTAATCGAGTCCCATGCGGCGCAGACTCTGGTCGAGCGAGGCGAGCAGGTATTTGCGGGAACCCCATTCGCCATAGGGGCCCGGCCACATGTCGTAACCGGCTTTGGTGGAGATGATGAGTTCGTCGCGATACGCGGTGAGATCCTCGCGCAGAACGCGGCCGAACGTGCGCTCGGCGGAACCGGGAGGCGGTCCGTAGTTGTTGGCAAGATCGAAGTGCGTGATGCCGAGATCGAAAGAACGAAGAATCAACGCGCGGCTGTTTTCATGACGATCGACGTCGCCGAAGTTGTGCCAGAGACCGAGCGAGATGGCCGGGAGTTTGAGGCCGCTGCGACCGCAACGGCGGAAGAAGGCGGGGTTGTCGTAGCGGGAAGATTCGGCGAAGTGCGGCATGGGGAGATGCGCACTTTTTCAGGAAGCCGAAGCTGGTCAAGAAACCGTCGGAACGGCGGAGGCGGCAGCTGGCGCGTCGATTTCGGCGATTGTGCGCGCAAATTGATCGAATTCGTAGGGCTTGGGCACGCGCGCGCGGAATCCGTGTTCGCGGTAGTGAGCCATCACGGGATCGTTGGAGTAGCCGCTGCTGACGACGGCGCGGACCTCGGGATCGAGTTTTAGCAGTTCGATCATCGCTTCCTTGCCGCCCATCGCGCCGGGCACGGTGAGATCGAGGATCACCAAGGAGTAGCGTTCGCCGCGGGAAAGCGCTTCCGAGTAAGCTCGCACGACCTCGCGGCCGTCGACGGTAGTGGTGACCTCGAGGCCCAGACGGCGGAGCATGGACGCGGCCATTTCACGCACGGGCGCTTCGTCGTCCATCACCAAGGCACGGCCGCGGAGCCGCGGCAGCGGGGCGGGTTCGGCGGAGTCGGGAGAGGTTTCGCGTTCGGCCGCGGGAAGCCAGATGTGGAAGGTGGTGCCTCGGCCCAGCACCGACTCCACGTCGATGTTTCCGCCGTGTTTCTTGATGATCGAGTAAACGGTCGCGAGCCCGAGACCGCTGCCTTGTTGTTTCGTGGTGAAGTAAGGATCGAAGATGCGGGCGATATGCTGCGGGCTGATGCCGGTGCCGCTGTCCTGGATGGAAAGATGCAGATAGCGACCGGCGGGCAGGGTGCCGCCTGACGAGGTGGAAATCTTCTCGTTGCGCAAAGCGATGCGCACGACGCCGCCCGTGGGCATCGCGTGCATGGCGTTGATGACGATGTTGTGCACGACCTGGCTGATCTGGCCGCGGTCGACGTGGCCGGGCCAGAGGCTGGGAGAAAAATCGAAATCGCAGCGGACGTTGGAACCGTGCAGCGCGAAACCGGCGGCCTCGCGCACGATGTCGGGCAACAACACGGCGGTGCGCACGGGAGCGCCGCCTTTGGAAAACGTGAGCAATTGCTGCGTGAGATCGCGGGCGCGCAGGCCGGCGCGTTCGCTCTCGCGCAGAAAACGATCGTCTTCGGCATCCAGATTCCGGCCGCTGCGAACGAGCGAGACATTGCCGAGGATCACCGTGAGGAGATTGTTGAAGTCGTGGGCGATGCCGCCGGCGAGAACGCCGAGCGACTCCAGGCGCGAGGAACGCACGAGTTCGGCTTCGAGCCGGGCGGATTTTTCGAGCTGTTCGCGAATCTGATTCGTTTGCTTGCGAACGCGACGGCGCAAAGCGGCGACCCAGCCGAGGCCGAGCAGGATCGCGATGGCGAGCATCCCGGCGAGCGCCATGGTGCGCCGCGGCGTCCACCAACTCGGGGCGCGCAACACGACGACGTCGCGGTCGGAACGAAGCTGAAGGTGGAAGGCGCGGGGGCGTTTGTCCTGGTCGAGTTCCGTGACGTAAACGCCGCGCAACATCACCCGCGAGCCGGGGGCGACACGGGAAGCGGCCGGGCTGTCGTGCGCGAAAACCGCCTCGAACAAAGTCCCGTTGGACTGGCAGGCCAGGCGAATCCCGGCCGAATGGCGGCTCACGTCGACGACGGTGGTTTCGACTTCGACGAGGAGACCATCGAGAACGGGCTGCAGGGTCTCGGGGGTGGACAGCCGGAAGGGCGCAGGTTCGGGGCCGTCGCCGCTTTTTCGATACAGCGATTCGCGGAGCACCAATCGGTTGCCTTCGCGACCCGGGAATCCCACGGCTTCGATGCGCTGGCCGGGCTGCACGGGAGCCGAGTCGCGGCTGAAAACGAGCAGGCTGTGGTCTTCATCCTGCAGACGAAGATAGGCGCCCGGTTGATGATGAAGAACGACGCCGGAGACCCGGACGCGTTGTTGGAACAGGTTGTTGGAATTGAACTGGCGAAGACTCGCGATCCGGTGCAGGGGAGCGTCGAAAGGATTGGCCGGCCGGGGCTCGTGAATCGAAACGTCGGCCGCGCTGTCCAGCCACACCTCGATGTCGATAAGCTGGCCCTCGTTGTCGGTGAGGGCGCGGCAGATGCCCTGCAGTTGAATGACGGCACCGGCGAAGTGATCGACCCGCTCGCTGCGGGGGACGCGCGCCTTGAATTCTCCGCCGGACGTTCCGATCTCCAGATGACTCCAGGCCCCCTCGTGGCGCACAGCGCGGACGAAGCCGCGCAACGAAATCCATTGCGACTCCTCGACGCCGGTGAGCGCGTGTTCAAGCGAGATCGCGCGCGCCTCCGGAACCGGCAGCGTATCCATTTCATGGATAGAAGTCGCCTGAAGACCGGGCGCGAAACCGGCGCGGAAAGAACGACCCACCACGTCGATCCGCACGCCGGAAAGCGGGGGAACGGTGATGTCCGGCGGAAGGTTCACGGCGATGCTGCCGCTGGCGTCGAGCAGATAGACCGTGCGGCTGCGCGGATGAGACCACACGACGACGCCGCGAAGACGGGCCGCGTAGCCCCGGGCGGCGTCATCGGGCGTGAGCGCCCGAACCTGTTCGCTCAAGCGCAGCAGCGGGAGGCCTCGCGCCAGTCCTCCGGAGACGGCGCTCGGAGATGAGTTGGGTGCGCGGTAAAGCGCTTCGCGGAGAACCGTTTCGATCCCGTTGAGCTGTGGACGGCCGACCGCTTCGATCCGATCGCCGGGCTGAAGCGGTCGGACCATGCCGGTGCGAAGCGTGACCTGTCCCGTTTCGTCGCGCACGATGACGTATTCGCCGGGTTTGGCCGACTGCACTTCGCCGACGATGCGCGTCCAGGTTGTCGGAGCGATGTCCGGCAGTTCTTCGATGGGCACGACGGGCGACTGGAAACGAGGATCCTTGTCGAGCCAGTCCGTGATGACGACGTGCGAAGGATCGGAGACCCAGAGGTTGGCGTGGATCGGCGAGCCCGGAGCCAGGGCGACGTAAACGCCGGTGAGCTTGACCAGCGCGCCTTCAAGTTGCGGCAGGGGGCTGTTTTCCGCGATGAGGACATGCACGGTCGCGCGACGGCCTTCGACGGCGAGCTCGAAGGTGAAATGCTGCGGATCGGTTTCGGTCTGGGAGTTGACGTATCCTTCCACGGATACGAGCTGGCCGTCGAAACGCTTGCTCTCGGTGAACCGGCCCCGGGTGTCGAGTGGCTCGGGGCCGGGGACATCGGGTTGCAGGGTGGCCGACGCGGTGGCGAGCGGCAGCCCGAGAGCGGGGATCATCGTCCCGGTGAGGCGATAGCGCTGGCCCGAACGGAGACGGGTTGAGCCGCTTTCGAGCGAGATGTAACTCTGGCTGTTGGAATCGTGCGCCCAAAGCAGCTTCCAAAATGGGTCGTAATAAATGAAATACAGATCGACGTCGAAAGCGTGCGGGAGCGATTTTGCCGCCTCGGGAACTGTCCAGAAATCGCCGGTGTTGGCGATGAGAGGCAGGGCCGGATCAGTCGGCGGGTTTGAGTCCGCAGCAGCGCTGCCTGCATCTGGGAAGTTGAAGGCAAGGCACAGAACAAACGCGAGGCGTCGAAGCGGCACAATCAAGGTCGAAGCTTGAGGACAAAGAACGGAAATTCCCAGGTGGAGTTAAGAGGAAAACGTGCATTGCAGGACGTTGGCGACGGCTGGATGGAAATCCGTCCCTTGGCAAAGAGGCGGCGTTCTGCATGGTCACGCGCATGTTTGTCGACGAGTGCGTGGTGAAATTGCAGGCCGGTGACGGCGGACGCGGCTGCGTGAGCTTCCGACGTGAAAAATATGAGCCCTGGGGTGGGCCGAATGGCGGCGACGGCGGGCGCGGCGGCGATGTCGTTTTGCTCGGCGACGACGACACGAACAACCTCGTGGACTACAAGTATCAGCCGCACTGGAAGGCGGAGCGCGGCGAACACGGGCTGGGGTCGGATCAGCACGGCCGCGATGGCGCGCCGCGGATTTTGAAGATGCCGCTCGGCACGGTGGTGATCGATGAGGCGACGGGAAAACCCGTGGCGGAAGTGATCGAAGACGGACAGCGCATCGTGTTGTGCAAAGGAGGGAACGGCGGCTGGGGGAACACGCATTTCAAGACCTCGACGAACCGGGCGCCGAAGCGGGCGAATCCGGGACATCCGGGCGAAGGCGGGACGTATCGCCTGATTCTGAAGAGCATTGCGGACGTCGGACTCGTGGGTTTTCCGAATGCGGGCAAATCGTCGCTGACCGGCCGCATCACGAAAGCGCGGCCGAAGACGGCGGCGTATCCCTTTACGACCCTGCATCCGCAGATCGGAGTGATCGAGTTTCCGGATACGGTGAAAGGCGATCGCCGGCTGTTGCTGGCGGACGTGCCGGGGTTGATCGAAGGCGCGAGCGAGAATCGCGGACTCGGGCATCGTTTCCTGCGGCACATCGAGCGATGCGCGCTGTTGTTGATCCTGGTCGACATGGCCGGCACCGATGCGCGCGATCCGCGGGACGACTACAAGCACCTGTTGCGGGAGCTGGAACTCTACGACAAAGCGTTGTTGAAGAAGCCGCGCGTCGTGGCGGCGAACAAGATGGACGTGCCGGAGGCGAAGGCGAATCTGGCGAAGTTCAAGCGGCGCTACAAGACGGTCGATGTGCTGGAGATTTCGTGCCTCACCGGCGACGGGATCGAGTCGCTCAAGAAAGAACTGTTAAAGCGGGTGACGGTGTTGCGCGGGAAAGAAAAGAGATCGCGTCAGACCGCGGCCTGATCATTTTCACCGGCGTCCATGGCTGCACCGAACCGCTCCCTGTTGATGCGCGCCAACCGCCTGCTGGGCGCGAATCTCGTCGAAACGAACTTGGTGAAGATCGAGGATCTGGAGCAGGCGAACGAAAAACTGTTGTCGGTGGTGGCGGACGGGCAGCCGCGGCAGAGCACGGTTTTGGGGATTTTGGCTTACGATCTGCGGGTGTTGCGCGAGGAGGATGTGTTGCAGCACATCGTGGATACGGACGGCGTGGGCCTGATCGATTTGCGCCACTACGACGTGCCGGATGACGTGAAGAAAGCGATCGATCCGGCGGCGAGTTGGGCAACCTGGTCGGTGAGGTTCGATCGCGAGGAGGATTTTCATTTTGTCGCGACGGCGTATTATCTCAGTCCCGCGGTGCGGACGTATTGGGAGAAGGAATGCGGCGGACCGGTGTTGTGGTTTGGAACGACGCTCGAGTGCATCGCGGAGTTTTTGGAGAAGCTCGAAGCGGAGCGCGCGCCGGTCGCAGCGAAACCCGAGGACGTGGTGAAATCCGCCTAAGCCATGCCGCTCGGAAAAGTTCAGACCCAAATTGTGGCGAAGCTGGTGGAGATGAACCGGCTGACGGACGAGCAGCGCGAGATGATCGCGGCGGTGCCGGGCGAGCCGACGGGCGAAGCGCTCGATAAGATGCTGCAGGAGGAGTATCGGATTACTCCCTTTCAGTTGCTCGTGGCGAAAGGCAAGGCGCTCGGACTCGCGCCGTTCAACGTCGCGCGTTTCAAGATCTCGGGGACGACCTTCGAGCATGTGCCGCAGGATTTCTGTCAGCAGAACCTCGTGTTGCCGGTGGGGCAGGTCGGCGACTTCTTGCTGGTGGCGTTTGCGAATCCCTTCGAGGTTTCGATCCCGGCGAAGATTCAGGAAATGACCGGCAAGAAGGTCATTCGGCTGCTTGGGCGCGAGAAGGACATCCGGGAGAAATTCAACAAAGGCGATCCGCGGACGGCGGGTTTCGACGATGTCGTCGAGCAGATCGGAGCGGAATTCGGGACGATCGCGACCGAAGGCGACTCCGATGAGGTGACGGAAGAGTCGGGGCCGATCATCCAGCTCGCGAATCGGATCATCGAGGACGCGTATTTTTCGGGCACGAGCGACATTCACATCGAGCCGCAGGAGAAGGAAATCGTCGTGCGGTATCGGATCGACGGCCTGTGTTCGGAAAAGCTGCGGCTCCCGCCGCGCGTGGGCCCGGCGCTCGTCGCGCGCCTCAAGATCATGTGCAACCTGGACATTTCGGAGCGCCGGTTGCCGCAGGATGGACGCATCGTTTTCAAGCAGTTCAACAAGCGCGGATTGGACCTGGATTTGCGCGTGTCGACGGCACCGTTGAATCACGGCGAAGGCGTGGTGATGCGTATTCTGGACAAGCAGAAGACGACGCTTCCATTGCCCGCGTTGGGTTTCTCCGAGGAGAATCTAGTAAAATACCGCGAGTGCATCCGGCAGCCCTACGGGATGATCTTGCACTGCGGCCCGACGGGCTCGGGCAAGTCGATGACGCTTTATTCGGCGCTCAATGAAATCAACACGCCGGAAGTGGTGATCCGCACGGCGGAGGATCCGATCGAATACACGCTGCCTGGACTGAATCAGATGCAGATGCACCGGCAGATCGGGCTGACGTTTGCGTCGGCGCTACGATCGTTTTTGCGGCAGGACCCGGACATCATTCTCGTTGGCGAAATCCGCGACAAAGAGACGGCGAACATCGCGGTCGAGGCGGCGCTGACGGGTCACTTGTTGATCAGCACGCTGCACACGAACGATGCGCCGAGCACGGTGGCGCGGTTGACCGACATGGGCGTGGAGCCGTTCATGATTTCGTCGTCGTTGCTCTGCGTGTGCGCGCAGCGGCTGATGCGGCGCGTGTGCAAGACCTGTCGGGTTCCGTATGTGCCGCAAGGTCGAGAGCAGGAAGTGCTCGAAAAGGCGATCGGGTGGAGCGGGCAGATTTTCAAACACAACCCGAAAGGCTGCCCGAAGTGCGGGAATACTGGATACAAAGGCCGCGTGGGCATCCACGAGTTGATGGTCACGAACGAGGAGTTGGTGGACGGCATCAACAAGCAGCTGGAGACGGCGGAATTGAAGAAGATCGCGGTGCGCGGCGGAATGAAGACGCTGCACCAGGACAGTCTTTACAAGGTGAAGGACGGCATCACGACGCTCGAAGAAGCGATTGCGACCGTGCCGCCGGACCTCTAGGTCCGGGGAAATTTCGACCAATGATGAAGTTGATCCCAGTTTCAATGCTCGCGCTGCTGGCCCTGCTGGCGGCGGGGTGCGGCAAGAAGGCGCGCGAGATCACCGATCTCGAGCGAAAGCAGGCGGCCAGCCTGGTGAGCGAGGCGGAGTTCGCGATGACGCTGCGGGATTTTGCGCGCGCGGAGCCGTTGTTTGCGCAGGCGGCGGAACTGTGTCCGGACACCAGCGAGTATTGGGTGAATCTCGGCGTCGTGCGGAAACGCCAGGGCAACACGAACGGAGCGAAGGAGGCTTACCAGGAGGCGTTGAAGGCGTGCCGCGAAACCTACAAGGCCGATGAGACGGATGTCGGAGCGATGCTGCAGGAAGTGCAGATCCTCGTGATGCTCGGCGAAGTGGACGATGCGAAGGATGCGCTGGCCAAGGCGCGGAAACGCAAGCCCGACGACCGCGATCTGCGGCTTTTCGAAGAGCGCAACGAAATCGATAACCTGCTGAAAGATCCGCGCTTCAAGGAGATCGCCCTGTAAGGCGCGCTGCCGGAGAGAGAGGAGGCCCCAGGATGGAGGAGTATTGGGGCGAGTTTGCGAAGGTGGCGCTGGCGCATGCGCTCGCGGTGGCGAGTCCCGGGCCGGATTTTTCGATCGTGCTGCAACAGAGCCTGCGGCACGGACGACGGGCGGCGATCTGGACGAGTTTCGGAATCGGAAGCGGGATTCTGCTGCATGTCGGTTATTCGCTGCTCGGCATCGGGCTCGTGATTGCCGGATCGGAGACGGGATTCGCGGTCCTTAAGTATTCGGGAGCCGGATACCTGGCGTGGCTGGGCGTTCGGTCGTTGCGATCGCGGCGGCGCGAAACGGAATCGATGCTGCCTGAAGCGCGCGTGCCGGGAGGGAGTGCGCGCGGGGCGTTTGCGACGGGCTTTCTGACAAATGCGCTTAATCCGAAGGCGACGCTGTTTTTCGTCGCGTTATTCGCGACCGTGATCGGCGCGGAGACGCCGAAGAGCGTTCAAGCGTTGTATGGGCTTTGGATGGTGGGAGCGACGGCGACCTGGTTTTGCGTCGTCTCGGTGGTGTTCGCGCGGGAGCGGCTGCGGCGGGCGTTTTGGGCGCACGGCCATTGGATCGATCGCGCGCTTGGTGTGGTGTTTCTCGGATTCGCGGCGAGCTTGCTGCTGGCGCGGGCGGAATGAGTCAGAGGGTCGGGATGAAGCGAGTGCGGCCGGTGCGCGTGGGCGCGCGCTCGGCGGGGGCGGAGTAAGGCTGACGGCGATAACCGCCGCGATTCGGGTCCAGCGCGCAGGCGATTTGGTAGTCCTGCATCCGCGCGAAGAGCGAAAGGAGCTGGTCGGGGCGTTCGTAGGAATCGAGCTGGCTGCGCTCGAGCGCGAGGAGGAGTTCGTGAGTGGCTTCGAGCGTGGAGAGGCAGCCGGGCTCGGGTTGTTGTTTGATGATGAAGCGGCTGGGCGTGGACGCGGTGAACATGACCCGCGGCAGCCGCTGCAGCGTGGGGGAAAGTCTCAGCATCTTTCGCGCGCAGGCCCACGTCGCATCGAGCAGGAAGACGACCAGACGGCGGTGGTGGAGCGCTGGAGGAGAAAGTTCGCCGTTGGAAAGATTGAGCGCCGATGGTCCGGGATAGACGAGGACGGGAAAGTTGGCGGGATCGGCGAGGAGTTGTTGAACGGATTCGTCGGTGTCGAACGACACGCCCATGCGGATTTCGCTATTGGCCAGGCAGAGGTGCGTGAGACGGCCGGTGCCGGCTTTCTCCTGCTTGAATTCCTTGGGGTGCATGAGGAACACGAAACGGGTGCGCGTGGCGATCGGCTGGATGGAGGCGCACCAACAAAGAGGCTTGGGCCAGAAGCAGCGGTAGCAGGTTTCGCGAGGCACAGGGCGGTGATGAAGAGAGTGAGGGACCGCTGCAATCTTGCGCGGCGACAGGCCGAAAGCCTCGTGCAGGATGATGGCTGGATTCGCCGCGGGCGCGGTGTTAGCGATGCGAGCATGCAAACGGCGATTTGGGTCGGGATGGCGGCGGCCGCAATGTGCGTTGCGAGTGCGGTCAGAGGCGAGGCGGCGTGGAGAAGCCGGGCCGATCAGCCTCCGCGAAAAGTGGTGGTGGCGTCGGCACAGCTGCGTTTCGCAGGCTCGGTCGATGAGCGCCTCGAGCTCATCCGAAGCGGGCTGGCCGAGGCGGGGCGGAAAACGGCGGAGCAGGGGAAGCGGTTGGATGTGGTCGTGTTTCCGGAATTCGCGCTGCAACGCGAGGGACGTTCGGCGGCCGAGCAAGCGCTGGGGTTGGAAGAACCGTGGGTGAAGCAGCTGAAGGATTTCGTGCGAGAGCATCGGGCGTGGACGGTGGTGCCGTTGACGCTGCGGGAAGAAGACGGACGCTGCAGCAACGCGGCGGTGCTCTTCGACCGCGCGGGCGAAGTGGCGGGGGTGTTTCGCAAGGTGCATCCGATGAAGGATCCGGACGGGCGGTTCGAGGCGGGCGTCACCCCGGGTGATGCGTATCCGGTTTTCGAATGCGACTTCGGGAAATTGGGAATCCTGATCTGTTGGGATATGTCGTATCCCGAAGCGTGGGCGGCGCTGGCGAACGCGGGAGCGGAGATCGTGGTGTTGCCGAGTGCGTCGCCGCAAACCCTGCGCCCGGCGGCGGAGGCGTTGCGGCATCATTATCACGTGGTCACAAGCACGCTGCGCGACAACGCGTCGTTATTCGATCCGATCGGTCGAACCATCGCGCAGATCACGCAGCCGGGGATGCTCGTGCACGAAATCGATCTTTCCTATGCGATTCTGCACTGGAGTCCGACGCTGCAGGAAGGGCGGGCGTTGAAGGAGCGTTATGGCGAGAAGGTGGGCGGGACGTATTCGTCGCGCGAGGACACGGGGGTCTT
This sequence comes from Verrucomicrobiota bacterium, assembly GCA_023426435.1. Classification (GTDB taxonomy): domain Bacteria; phylum Verrucomicrobiota; class Verrucomicrobiia; order Opitutales; family Opitutaceae; genus Opitutus. Next base: position 25,657 of record JAFAAS010000125.1, read on the forward strand.
CTGGTCGAACGACCCGGAGATCACGATCGGGCAGATGATTCGCAAGCTGGGACTGCGCGAGATGCCGGAGGTTGTGGCAGAAGTGGAAGCGGCCCGCACGGAGAGGGCGGGACGGTGATCTCTTCCGTGCGGCGGAGTGGCGGGATCAGAAGTTGGTGCTGCGATCGGAGAGATCGAGTTCCTTGATCCAGATATTGCGGTAGCGGACGTCGTGGCCTTCGGCCTGGAGTTTGAGCGGGCCGGGGACGTCGGTGATGCCGCGGCCCTTGTCGTTGCCGCCGTCGAGACCGGAATTCGGCCCGCCCCAGACCTGCTGAATGGCTTGGTTCTGGTGAACTTTCACGCCGTTGAAGTAGAGCGTGACGCGGGCGGGCTCGATACGCTGGCCGTCCTTGAAGCGGGCGGCGCGGAAAACGATGTCGTAGGAATTCCAGGTTTTGAGGCCGCGATAGAGATAGTAGGGAGACGGGGTCTCGTTGATGACGGCGCCCATGCCGTGCATGGTGGCATCGGAATCGCAGATCTGGATCTCGTAGCGGTTTTGCAGATACACGCCGCTGTTGCCTTTGACGTTGTTGACGAGGAATTCGACGTGGAGGCGGAAGTCGCGGTAAGCCTTCTTGGTGATGATATCGGCGGCGCCGTATTTGCCGCCGGCGGCGGCGGGATCGGAGGTTTGGAGGACGGTGCCGCCATCGACCGGATCTTCGACGATCTGCCATTTGATCGGGAGCGACGAGGAGAAGCGCGGGCCTTCCCAGTAGGTCCATTTGGCGTCGAGCGTTTCGCGCGTGCCGTCGAAGAGGACTTCGGCGCCGGCTTCGGGTTTGGCGCCGAGGCCAATCTCGGCGCGGAGCGCGGTGGCGGCGGAGAGGGCGAAAGCGAGAGCGATGCTGAGACGGGCGAAGGTGAGGCGTGGGGAGATCATGGGCGGGCGTAAAAGGAATGAGAGAGAGTCTTCGCCGGCGCGCGAAGCGACGGGGCGAAAGGAGGAGTCATCAGCGGGCGGCGAGGACGGCGGGCGTTTTGTCGGTCGCGACGCGCAACACGTAATAGGTGGCCGGGGTGTCGCCGGCGTTGCGCAGGCCGTGTTCGTCGTTGGACGCGAAGAAGAGGATGGAGCCGGGACCGACTTTCCTGGATTTGCCGTTCACGGTGGCTTCAACGGTGCCCTCCTTCACGACGATGACCTCTTCGTCGGGATGGCGATGCGGCGCGTGAGAGATCTCGCCCGCGTTGAGCGTCGTCGCGTGGATGCTGAAGCTTTCGCAGGTGACGGTGGGCGATTTGAAGAATTCGCGGCGTTCTCCTTTCTCGGTCTTCTGGACCTTCATTTCTTCCCAGGCCCAGACGCCGGAGCGAAGTTTGTCGGCGGAGGCGGATTCGGCCGCGGGCGATTTGGGGACGTTGCGCGTGGCGTCGGTGGCGAAGTTGAAAACCAAATACGTGGCGGGACCGTCGCCGACGTTGCGCACGGCGTGCCAGTCGTTGGAAGCGAACCAGAACACGCCGCCGGACCCGAGGCGGTGATCCTTGCCGTTGATGTGAACGTCGAGCGTGCCTTCCTTGATGATGATCAGTTCCTCCTGTCCGTGCTGGTGCGGCGGGTGCGAGGGCAAACCGGGCTGAAGCGTGCTGATGTGGCACTCGAAACGATTGAGCGTGGCGGTGGGCCCGTCGTGGATATCGCGGCGCGCGCCGACGCCGGTGGGCTTCACGATCATTTCGTCCCAAGGGAAGAACGCGGAGCCGAGCACGGAGCGGGGAGCGTTGGATGGGTCGGCGGCAAAGGTCACAGCGGCGAAGGTCGAGGCGAATACGACAGCGGAAAACGCGAGTTTCATTTTTTGGGGGGGGGATCAGGGCAGGACGGAAAGGGGCGGGGAAAGTTGCTGGAGCGAATGTGCAGGTCGTGGCGCAACAAGCGAGGTCGCGCACACTGGCTGGACGAAATTTCAGGAGCGTGCAGAGTGAGGAACGATGGAACTTCACGGGATTCATCATCTCACGGCGGTCACCGCGCAGGCGGGGCGTAATTATGCGTTTTACACGCAGATGCTCGGGCTGCGGCTCGCCAAGAAAACGGTCAACCAGGACGACGTTTCGGCGTATCACCTCTTTTATACGGATGGTGAGGCGCGTCCGGGCACGGATTTGACCTTCTTCGACTGGCCGGCGGCGCGGGAGAAGCGCGGCACGCACAGCATCGTGCGCACGGGCTTGCGCGTGGCGACCGAGGACAGTTTGCGCTGGTGGGCGGCGCGGTTTGCGGCGGAGGCGGTGACGCAAGGAGTGATCGCGACGCGGGACGGCCGGCTGACGCTGGATTTTGAGGATTTCGAAGGGCAGCGATTCGCCATGATCGTGGACGCCGAACCGCGCGAGCCGGCGCGCCCGTGGGCGAAGAGCCCGGTGCCGGCGGAGCATCAGATTCTCGGATTGGGGCCGATCACGATCAGCGTGCCGCGACTCGAGCCGACGGAGCGATTGTTGACGACGGTGATGAGCATGCGGAAAGCGCGCGAGTATCCAATCGATGGAGACAGCGTGCACGTGTTCGAAATGGGGCCGGGTGGGGCGGCGGCGGAGTTGCACGTGATCGTGCAACCGGATCTGCCGATCGCCCGGCAGGGAGCAGGCGGCGTGCATCATGTGGCGTTTCGCATGCCGCTCGCGGACTACGATGCGTGGACGCTGCGGTTGGAAGGATTGGGGGTGCCGTCGAGCGGCCCGGTGGATCGGTTTTATTTCAAGAGCCTGTATTTCCGGGAGCCGAACGGGATTCTGTTTGAACTCGCGACAGACGAGCCGGGCTTCGCGGTGGACGAGCCGATGGAAGCGCTGGGCGAGAAGCTGGCGCTGCCGCCGTTTCTGGAGCCGCGCCGGAAGGAGATCGAGGCGGGATTGAAGCCGCTCTAAGGTAGTGCGGCCTTCGAATGGGCACCGGGAGCGTTGAGCTTGCGGATATGCGGAAGGTGTCGAAACTCGGCCGCTCCATGCTTCCGTTTCCGGGCCGATTCCTGCTCGTTTTGCTTTTCTCCGCCGTTGTCAGTGCCGCCTCCGCGGCGAGTGGCCCGACGCTCAAGGACGACGAGCTGATGGAAAGCGCGATCGCGGACTACAATCGAAATGATTATGCGAGCGCAGAGGAGAAGCTGACGGAATTGGTCGCGCGGCGACCGGATTTGAAGGAGGGTTATCTCAACCGAGCCTTGGCGCGGTCCGAGTTGGGGAAGTTCGCAGAAGCCGAATCGGATCTGGACATGCTTTTGAGCATCGACCCAAAATCGGCGGTCGCGTTCGAGTTTCGAGCCATGCTGCGACTCCAGCGGAGCAACGTGGCGGGCGCGCTGGCGGATGCGAACGTGGGTCTGCGCATCGAAGACCGGCCGGGCCTGCGCTCGGTGCGAGGGCGGATCTTGACGGCGAAAGGCGATTACGAAGAGGCGTTGAAGGACTTGGAACGCGCGCTGGCGGCCAACGAGGACGATGACGATGCACGGTTTGCGCGTGGAGATTGCTGCCTCGCCCTGGGGCGGTTCAAGGAAGCGTGCGCGGATTTCGAAGACATCCTGGAGTATTATCCCGAATCAATCGCCGCGATGGATAAACTCGGCAGCGCGCGCTTCAAACTGCTGGAATTCAAGGAAGCGATCGGGCTGCTGGAGCAGCTGACGGAAGTCGATCGACCCCGCGCACGGGCCTGGCGAATGGTCGGCTACAGCCACTTTGGCGCCGGCAACTATCAACGCGCGATCGAAGCGATGGAGCGGTCGCTCGCCGCCGAGAGCGTGACGTTCCCGTGGGCGGCGGCGGTGCTCCATCTGGCCTGGCTGAGCGAAAAACGAGAGACGGAAAGCCCGCTCGCAGGGCTGGTCGACCGCATCGAGGACCCGTGGGGCAAAGCGGTTTGCCAGGCGCTGCTGAAACAGATCAGCGAGGACGAGCTGATTGAGGAGGCGACCGCGCTCGAGGATCCGGAGAAGCAGCGAGGTCGGCTGTGCGAAGCGTATTTCTATCTGGGCGCGATGCGGCTCAGGTCGGGCGACAGGATCGGCGGCCGCGCGTTGCTGGCGCAGGCGATTGCAACCGAAAGCATCTCTTTTATCGAATACACGCTGGCGCAAGCCGAGCTGGGGCGGAAACCGTAGCCAGGCGCGGCGACCACGTCCTGTCTCGAGCACTTAACGCGGAAGCTCGAAGGAATATTGCGCGGCAACGGGAACGAAGACGGGGCCGGAAAAGTTGTCGGGGCGGAAAACGATTTTAGCGCCCGCGTAGCGATTGACGTTGGCGAGGCGCGTGGCGGCGGGAGCGAGGTAAGCGACGAATTCGCGGTCCGCGTTGAGTTTCGGCGGTTCGGGCTCGTGAAGGAACTGCGGCCCGGGGCGCGGCGGCAGAGCCTTGAATCTTTTCAGGCGTTTTTCGAGCGCGGCGACATCGACGGTGTAGTCGATCACGATGGTGTCTCCGACCTGCGCTCGGGCGCGGCCCGGTGTGAGAACCTCGAGAACCTCCGCAACGATCGTGGTGCGCCGCGTTTTTGGTTTCTGCTCGGGTTCCGACGCGACGACGCGCGCGATTTCGCGGAGACGCAGCGCATCGGACGCGATGCGTTTGTATTCCTCGGGATTGATCGCCGCGAGTGAAGCGGCGGCTGAGCCCAGGAAGAGGAGGAGCGCAAAACCGATGCGGGTGCCGGGTCGCATCGTGATCACATGCCGGGGAAACCGCCTTTGCCGCGCATGGCTTCCATCTGGCGCATCATCTTTTTGCCGCCGCCGCCTTTGAACATCTTCATCATCTTCTGCATTTCGGAGAACTGCTTCAGGAGCTGGTTGACCTCGACGATCTTGGTGCCGGAGCCGTCGGCGATGCGTTTGCGGCGGCTGCCGTTGAGGATCTCGGGTTTGCGGCGCTCTTGGGGCGTCATCGATTTGATGATGGCTTCGGTGCGGGCCATTTGTTTGTCGGCGCCGTCGGGGAGCTGCATGCCGCTCATGCCGGGAATCATGCCCATGATGGACTGCATCGAGCCCATCTTTTTGACCTGCTGCATCTGCGCGAGGAAGTCCTCGAGATTGAAGTCGGCCTTGCGGAGTTTCTCCGCCATTTTCTCGGCGTCCTTCTGGTCGATCGTTTCCTGCGCTTTTTCGACGAGTGAAACGACGTCGCCCATGCCGAGGATGCGGGAGGCGAGGCGGTCGGGATGAAACGGTTCGAAGTCGGCGGTCTTTTCGCCGGTGCCGACGAATTTGACCGGGACGCCGGTGATCGACTTGATCGAGAGCGCGGCGCCACCGCGGGCGTCGCCGTCCATTTTGGTGAGGACGAGACCGGTGAGTTGAAGGGCGTCGTGGAAGGCTTTGGCGACGTTGACGGCTTCCTGACCGAGGGCGCCGTCGGCGACGAGCAGGACCTCGTCGGGCTGGATGCGGGCGCGGAGTTTTTTGACCTCTTCGATGAGGTCGGTGTCGATTTGGAGGCGGCCGGCGGTGTCAAAGATGATGCAGTCGGCGGTGGCGGTTTGCGCGGCGTTAAGTGCGGCTTCGCCGATCTTCGGAACGTCTTTCGAGTTTCGGTCGGCGTAGAAGCCAAGCTCTTCCTGTTTCGCGAGG
>JAFAAS010000133.1 GCA_023426435.1 Verrucomicrobiota bacterium
GCTCGGCGGGGACGCCTCGCCCTACCAATAAAAAAGCCCGGCGGGGACGCCGGGCTCCACCTTAGGTGCGGGACATGCGCGGGGGCATGGGGAGGGGGGCGGTGCGGGAAGGCATGGGGGCGAAGCCGGGCCGCTCAAGGCCGGTGACGAGGTCGGCGACTTTTACGGGCTGGCCGGTTTCGAAGCAGCGGTTGGCGGCGATGCCGACGAGGATCGAAGCGGCGCCGCCGCGTTCGTCGGAAGCGCGCTGGTATTTGTCGGCGGGAACGTTCGGCAGGAAGATTTCGTCGAGCATGACCTTGTCGCCGCCGCCGTGGCCGCCGGTGCCGGTCCACGGTTCGATGTCGCGCGCTTCGCCGCGGAGCGGGATGACCTTGGTGCTGATGCCGCCGGCGGCGATGCCGCCTTGGACGGTGTCGGTGCCGTTGACGTAAACCTGTTCGACGATCGTGTGCTCGATGCGGCCGAGGGTGCCGTTGAAGACGATGGTGTAGCCCTCCCAGGAGTTGAAGGCGTTGAGCGTGTAAGCGAGGGTGGCGCCGTTGTCGTAGGTGACGAGGACGTTCATCGTATCTTCAATGTCGATACGCGGATTCCAGACGCATTGATCGCGGAAGTAGCCGTCGTGTTTTTCCTGGTCGAGGTAGAGGGATTTGAGGCTGGGGCTGTCGGCGAGGGAGAAGAAGAAGCCGCATTTGTCCTTTTCGGGGCAGGTGTGGCAGCGCTCGTGATGGCTTTGCAGGCCGAAACGTTTGGCCATTGCGGGCGTGTAGAATTCTTTTTTGCCGGTGGCGAAGACGGTGGCGGGCATGGCGCCGAGCCACCAGTTTACGAGGTCGAAGTGGTGGGTGGCCTTGTGAACCATGAGGCCGCCGGAGAATTTCTTTTCGCCGTGCCAGCGGCGGAAGTAGTCGGCGCCGTGGTGCGTGTTGAGCATCCAGTGAAAATCGACGGAGAGGACGTCGCCGATCTCGCCGCTCATGAGGATATCTTTCACCTGCGTGCGCGGCGGGGAGTAGCGGTAGTTGAAAGTGACCCGAAGGTTGCGGCCGGTTTTCTTTTTGGTGTCGAGGATGCGCTGGCATTTGCCGGCGGAGGTGGTCATCGGCTTTTCGGTGATGACGTCGTGGCCGGCTTCCATGGCGCGGACGATATAGTCGTCGTGGGTCGAATCCATCGTGGTGACGATGACGACATCGGGTTTTGTTTCCCGGAGCATGCGCTCGAAATCGGCGGCGGGAAAAATCGGGGGAGGGGTGGCGCCGTTGGCGGCGGAGCGAGAGCGGGAGAGTTCGAGTCGGCCGAGGTTGGAGTCGCAGAGGCCGACGAGCTCGGCGTGTTCGGCGTAGGTTTTTTCGATGGCGTCCTTGAACATGTAGTGCCGCGAGCCGGTGCCGACGATGGCGTAGCGTTTACGGCGCGAGGACGAGGTGGACGGCGAGGAGGCGGCGGAGAGGAGCGAAGGGGCGAGAGCGGCGCCGAGGCTCGCGATGGAGGCGTTTTTCACGAACGTGCGGCGGTTGATGAGAGAAGAGGGGAGCGAGGACATGAGTTGGGAATGGGGGTGAGCGGAAGGGTATGACGATGCGAGAAGGGGCAAGTTCCGGGGCGCGCTCGTCGTTGCGCGGAAGTGGGCAATGTGTGCGTGAGGGTTTAGTTTAGTTTAACCACGGGTGGGCGCGGATGGACATGGATGAGAGGGACAACCGCGAAGGACACGAAGGGACGCGAAGAGGCGGCAGAGATGCGGGGCAGGGAAAATGCATACGATCGATTTGAATTTGAACCACAGAGGCACGGAGACACGGAGAAGTTGAAGGACGGCGGGGCGGAGACCTGGGCTACGCAGAAAGGGCGGCGGGTTTTTCGAGGACGATGAGGAGGCGGGTGGCGAAGAGGTTGGGGAAGGCGGAGAGGGCGCGGTCGAGTTGGCGCATCAGCGGCAGGCAGGCGGTGGGGAAGAGTTGCGGTTTGCTGAAGCCGCCGGACGCGGCGTAGCTCAGCGAGGCGAACGGGTGCACGCGGCGGAGGTGCCAGGCGTCGAGATGAGGGGAGAATTCGCGGCGGACGAAGATGCGCCAGGCGGAGGCTTGCGCGGCGAAGTAGGGGGCGTTGTTCAAGTCGAGTCCGGAGGGAGCGGACCAGGTAATGCTTTTTCCAATACCGAGCGGTTCGTGGTGGAAGAGCCCGTAGATGAAGCGGCCGAGGAGGCTGGTGGCGGGTTCGAAGAGGATGAGCCGGCCGCCGGGAGCGAGGACGCGGGCGAATTGTTCGAGGGCGGTGCCGGGGAATTCGAGGTGATGCCAGACGTCGAAGAGGATGAGGTTGGCGACAGAGGCGTCGGCGAAGGAAAGCGTGTAGGCGTTTTCCTGGCGATCGAGCCACGGGTTGGGGAAGAGGTCGGTGGTGATGCAGTCGGGGATGACCTGCTTGATGTTGCCCATGCCGGAGCCGAGCTCGACGGTGAGGCCGGGAAGATCGGAACGGAGTTCGGCGGCGATGGTGCGGTAGAAATCGCGGTAGATTTCCTGGAGCAGCGGTTTGCGCTCCCACGCGCGCCGGTTGCTGAAGATCTCGGTGTTGTGCTGCGTGGGAGGAAGGGCGGAGTCGGAAGCCATGCGGCGAAGGAAGGTAGAAAAGGCGAGTCGCGAAAGGGGCGGAAGGACGAGTGGTGGGATTTTCAACGACGGATGCACACGGGTGCACGCGAATACGAGGTGGGGTGAGTCGGTGAGAGAGGGAGGGAGTTGGAATTTGAACCGCGAAGGGCACGAAGGGACGCGAAGGAGATGTGGCACGGATGAACACGGGCGGGTGAAGGGAAATATCTTGTCGGGGGGACGCGCGGCGAAAAGCTGGGGCGTTCCAAGCTCAACGTATCATCTTTTCATGACGAACGAAGAACTCGCCCGGCATTTTGATGCGGTCAGCGAAACCGATGCGGGAGCGCGGAAGGTGCAGGCGGGGTTTCACGCGCAGATCGCGGAGCAGTTGCGGGCGTTGATTCCGGAAGGGGCGCGCGTGCTCGAAGTCGGGTGTGGGCGGGGAGAGCTCTTG
>JAFAAS010000154.1 GCA_023426435.1 Verrucomicrobiota bacterium
GCGCCGCATCGTGCGAGGCGAATGTCGAACGATGCAGCAGTCACGGGGCGGAGGAGTGGTCGTGGGGCGTGGTTGGGATTGGGCGTGTTGGCGGGGTTGGTGGTGGTGTTGGCGCCCTGGTGGAGGAATCACGCGGCGCTGGTGGATTTCACGGATTATGGCTTGGTGATGGCGGCGGTGGGGCGGATCGAGGCGGGGGAGCGGCCGTATTTGGATTTTGTTACACCGATCCAGACCCTGCAGTTCACGGTGAGTTGGTGGGCGGAGAAAGTGGCGGGCGCGCGGTATCTGAGCGTGACGTATGCGAATGCGGTTTTCATTGCGTTGAGCTTCGTGGGATTGGCGGCGGCGTTGTGGCGGAGGATGGGGGCGGGTGTGGCGATCGTGGTGGCGGCGGCGGTGGTGGGGGCGTCGTCGAGCCAGCATACGATCGTGTGGTATAACGCGGTGGGGACGACGGTGCTCGGCGTGGTGGTGTGGGTGCTGGCGGCGCGGCCGCGTGACGGACGCTGGAGTGCGGCGGCGATCGCGTGCGTGTGGCTGGCGTTGTGGGCGGGCGGGATGACGAAGCTGACGTATCAGGTGGCGGCGCTGGCGTTCGCGATGACGCTGACATTTCGCGCCGGGTGGCTCGGGGATGTTTCGTGGCGGCGCGCGAGGCTGACGATGCTCGGACATTTTTGTTTTGGCGTGATCGTGCCGGTGGCGACGGAGGTGATGTGGACGGGAGCGACGTTGGAGCAGTGGCTCTACAATGTGATCGTGCTGCCGGCGGGATTTCGCACGGGGATGTTGTGGCAGCTGGCGACGGTGAAGTTTTACCTTCATACGCCGCATCATTATTACAAGCCGCTGCACTTCACGTATGCGGGAGCGTGGGGTGTGGGGTTGTTGGCGATCGCGAGCGCGATGGCGGCGTGGAGCATCGCGAAAGGTGGAGAGCGGCGCGTGGTGCGATCGGTGATGTTGGCGGTGTTAGGCGCGGACGCGTGGATTTGCACCGGGGTGATTCTCGCGACGAACATGGACATCTCGTATCTCGCGGGGGCGGCGGCGCTGGTGTTTGCGACGGGGATTGCGCTGGCGCATGCCGAAGGCGCGGTCGTGTCGCGGGCGATGCGAGGATTGCTGGTGGTGGCGGCGTTGAGCTTGCTCGTGCCGGCGTGGTGGTCGGCGTGGCGGGGGACGCGGGCGTTGTGGACGCATGAGCCGGCGGTGAGGCAGGAGATGGTGAGTGCGGACGATTTGCCGGAGCGTTTCGGTTATTTGCGTGGGATGCAGATTCCGGCGCTGCTGCATGCGAGTTTGCAGGAGTTTCACCGACAGGCGGAGCGTTTGAAGGCGAGCGGGCTGGGGGAGAGCAGTTACTATACGGTGAATTCGACCGACTGGCTGGTGCGCGCGATGCCGGCGGCGCGGCATGACGATTTGCCGCTGTGGCTGGCGAGCGGAACGACGACCTCGGATGCGGATTCGTGGCGGATGGCGAAGCGGATTGAATCCGACGAACGGATACAGGTGATCCTCTCGTATGCGGGTTGGAATTACTGGACCTCGGGGATGACGGAGATGTTGGCGAAGTATTTCCGGGAAGAACGCTGGGGTCCGCGGTTGCATGCGTATGTGCGCGATCCGGGCGTGTCGGTGTTCGAGTTCGGCACCAACACCCAGTCGAACCTGTATTGGCGGGACATGGACGTGTCGGGGGTGAAGCCCTTGGTGCATCGCGCGGACAACGGGCTGTTTTATTTGGGCGCCGAAGGGGCGCATCGGATCGACTTCGCGCGCGGGCTTTATCGGCTTGCGGGAGAGTTGGTCGCCGAGCGTCACGGATCGAGCGACGCCGTGGCGCGGGCGACATTGACGGTGCATGCGAGGGAAGGCGCGGAACTCGCGGACGAGATTTGGCGGGACACGATCGAGCTGGGGGCGGAGGAACGTTGGGTGGCGCGGCCCTTCGCGGTGAGTCCGGGAGGGCGTCCGGTGACTCTGACGGTGGACGGGGTGGAAGGTGCGGGCGTGCGATTTGGCTGGCGGCGGTTGCAAACCGAACATGCGGGCGAAATCGGGGAGGAGGCGCCGCGGCCGATCAATCGGTGGTTACCCGGCCGGCCGATCGATACGCGCGTGGTGTGGGGCGGCGGTGAAGCGGTGGGAGTCGAAGGCGTGGCGCATGGCGTGGTGGAGCACACGGGCGCGGACGGCGGGGCGCTCGAAAGTGGGGCGCCGAGCGAAATCTGGATGAAGTTGGGCCGGCGGATTGGGCGGCTGGCCGGTGAGTATCAGTATGTTGGAGACGCGCGCCCGGAAGATTATGGCGCGACGGGGATGAAAGTGACGGTGATCTATTACAAATCGGGCCGGTTCGAGGTGGTGCACACGCGGGAACTGCGGCCGAGCGTGAATCCGGAAGATCGTGGTGTGCAGCGATTCGATTTCGGGCTGCCGGAAGGCGAAGGCTGGGTGGCGTTGGTGGTGACGCCGGCGCCGGGGAATGCGGAGCCGTTGGGAAGGATTTCCTGGCGAAAGTTTCAGGCGTGGTGAGGAGAGTCGCCTGCAAGCAGGCTCCCACGTGGAGATAGAAAGTCAGCGGAGGCGGGGCGGGGTGGAAGGCGTGGCGAGGACGACGATCGCGATGCCGGCGGAGACGATGGCGGAGGCGGCGAGGAAAAGCAGGGTGGGGGATTCGTTGAAAAGGAAGAATGCCATGATGCCGGCGAAGATGAACTGGGCGGCGTTGCAGAGGCTGACGACCTGGCCGCGGAGGTTGCGGAGGGCGTGGTTGAGCAGCGAGTGGCCGATGATCGTGGGGATGATGGCGAGGCCGGCCATGAGCGACCATTCGCGGAGGGAGGAGTAAGCGAAGGTGTCGAGCCACGGAAGGGCGGCGAGAAGACTGAAGAGACCGGCTTGGAAATAGACCGGGATGACGTAGAGCCAGAGCGAAGGGAAATCGCGGTTGGCGCGGCCGAGCGCGAGATACCAGGCGAAGAGCAGCATGGAGCCGAAGCAGATGACGTTGCCGAGGACGTCGCCGCTGCCGGAGAAGGCGTCGTGGGCGTTGAGGAGAATCAGGCCGGCGATCGCGATGGCGGTGCCGATGATTTCGGTGCGGTTGATTTTCTCGCCGGCGAGCGAGTAGAGGAAGAACGGGATCGCGATCGGGACGAGGTTGACGATGAGGGTGGCTTGCGCGGCGTAGGTGGTGCGGGCGCCGTAGGTCCAGGAGATGAAGTGGAGCGCGAGAACGAGCGCGGGGATCGTGGTGCGGCGGAGATGCGCGGCGGTGTAGGCGGCGCGGTGCAGACGGAGATCGGAAAAGAAAAACGGCGAAAGCGCGACGACAGCGAGAAGCAGGCGCGCCGGTGGAATGAGCATGGCGTGGGTTTCGCTGGCCTTGATCAGGATGACTGAAACGGAGCAGGCGAAGACGCCGAGCAAGAGAGAGATATAGCGCCAGGCCATGGGAGACCGAAGGTGATCGGGAGATTTCCGGAGTCGAGAGTGGGCGGAGCGAGTAGGAACGGCGGTGGCGGCGGGCGTTCCATGGGCGATGTTCGGCGCGCGTGGTGCGCGGCGGGCGATTCCCCTGATGAAGACTCTAGCGTGGCGAAGTTGTCTGGTCGTGTTGGCGTTGGGCGCGGCGGTGGGGGGAGAGGTGCGCGCGAAAGTGGTGCAGGTGCCGTTGCCGCGGGTGGCGACGATTCAGGCGGTGACCAGCGATCAGTTCATGATCCAAGGCGAGGTCGTGAGACGGTCGGAGAACGATCTCACGGTCGTTGTCCGCAATCGCGAAGCGGTCACGATGCAAGTGACACGGGACACGGCGATTCTGCGGGGCGAAGAGACGATTCGAGTCGGCGATTTGCGGCCCGGCGAGAAGGTAGTGGCGAACGCGATACGGGGCGGCGAAGGGCGGTTGGTCGCGGTGAATGTGACGGTGCGGGATGCGGCGGGAGAGTGAGGAGAGGGGATTTATGATTTCGGATTTATGATTTGAGATTTGAAAAGGGCGGAGGCGGCCTACGGGACGGGGTGGGCGGCGGGGGTGTAGGTTTCGCGGCGGAGGCGGGCGGCGCGGGAGATCGGAAAGCGGATGAGGCCGTGGTAAAGAGTGAGGAAAACAAACATGCCGAGGAGGGCGTAGATGAGACCCTCGATGGTGGTGGGGACGGCGGGGCGGTAGATGTCCCAGGTGGATTGGGCGATCGAGGTGTCGACGTGGCGGAGGAACACGAACGGTTTGGACCAGATCGAGGCGTTTTGAATCGCGGTCTGGGCGGATTCGAGTTCGGCGACGCGTTCGACGGAGGCGGACATGACGCCGCCGAGTTTGGCGACGGCGGTGTCGGCGTTGGCGGAGGTTTGCTCGATGAGGCGGTCGAGCGTGAGGCCGGATTGCGCGGCGACGTCGCGGAATTGGGCGAGTTGGCGGCGGGCTTCATCGAGGTGACCGCCGAGACGTTGGAGGTATTGTTGGATGAACTCGGGGGCTTGGGAAAAGACGAGGACGCCGAGGACGCAGAGCAGGCGGTCGATGAGACCGTCGCTGAGGCCGAGGAGGGTGCGGCCGGGTTTCATGGGTGGGCGGGGGTGAAGGCGGATGTGGCGGGAAGGCGCGGTCAGGTTGACCGCGCTACGGGGAGGACGCGGCGTGGGCGGGAGACCCCGCCTTGCGTGTCTTGAGAGTTAGTTGAGGCCGCGGCGCTCGAGGAGGGGTTGGACGTCGGGATCGCGGCCGATGAAGTTGCGGAAGAGGTTCATGGCTTCGTCGGCGCCGCCGCGAGAAAGGAGGAGCTTGCGGAAGCGATCGCCGTTTTCGCGGGTGAGGCCGCCGTTTTGTTTGAACCAGCGGACGGTGTCGGCGTCGAGGACCTCGCTCCAAATGTAGGAGTAGTAGCCGGCGGAGTAGCCATCGCTGGAGAAGATGTGGGAGAAATACGTGCTGCGGTAGCGCGGCGGGACGGGGGCGAAATCGACGCCGGCTTTTTTCAGGGCGGCGGCTTCGAAATCGAGGGCTTGGTCGGCGGAGGGAACTTCGTTGGCGCGGAGCTGGTGCCAGGATTGGTCGAGGAGCGACGCGGCGAGGTATTCGGTGGTGGCGTGGCCCTGGTTGAATTTTTTGGCGGCTTCGACTTTGGCGAGGAGTTCGGCGGGGAGCGGTTCGCCGGTTTTGTAGTGCTTGGCGTAGTTTTTGAGGATCTCCGGCCAGTCGGCCCACATCTCGTTTACCTGGGAGGGGAATTCGACGAAGTCGCGCGGGACGTTGGTGCCGCTGAAGCGCGGGTAGTGAACGTCGGAGAACATGCCGTGGAGAGCGTGGCCGAATTCGTGGAACGTGGTGATGACCTCGTCCCAGGTGAGCAGCGCGGGCTCGCCGGGTTGGGGCTTGGGGATGTTGAGGTGATTGGCGACGACGGGCTTCAGGCGGAAGAGGCCGGACTGGGCGACGTATTCATTCATCCAGGCGCCGCCGCGTTTGGACGGGCGGGCGTAAGGATCGAAGAGGAAGAGCGAGAGCGGAGTGCCGTCGGCGTCGAAAACTTCGAACACGCGAACGTCTTCCTGATAGACGGGGAGGTCTTTGCGCTCCTGGAAGGTGATGCCGAAGAGTTTGGTGGCGGCGAAGAAGACGCCGTTGATGAGGACGTTGTTGAGCTCGAGGTAGGGTTTGAGCTGGGACTCGTCGAAGTCGTAGCGGGCCTGGCGGACCTTTTCGGCGTAGTGGGCCCAATCCCAGGAGGCGAGTTGGAAGCCGCCGTTTTCGCGATCGATGATCTGCTGCATGTCGGCGGCCTCGCGGCGGGCGTTGGCGACGGCGGGTTTGGCGAGGTCGGCGAGGAGTTTGTTGACGGTGCCGACGTCCTGCGCGGTTTGTTCGGAAAGTTGGTAGGCGGCGTGGTGGGGGAAGCCGAGGAGCGCGGCGCGTTCGGCGCGGAGCTGGGCGGCGCGGGTGATGTTGGCGCGGTTGTCGAAATCGCCGCCGGAGCTGCCGCGGGCGAGCGAGGCTTTCATGATGCGTTCGCGGGCGGCGCGATTTGTGAGCGAAGTGAGGGCGGGCTGGCCGGTGGTGTTGAGGAGGCGGATGACGTATTTGCCTTCCTTGCCGTCTTCTTTGGCGGCGTCGGCGGCGGCGGAGATTTCGCTGTCGGAGAGGCCGGCAAGTTCTTCGCGGGAGTCGAAGACGACGGAGGCGGCGTTTTTCTCTTTCAGGACATTTTGCGCGAATTGCGTGTAGAGCATCGCGAGCTCGGCGTTGAGGGCCTTGAGCTTGGTTTTGTCGGCTTCGGAGAGTTTGGCGCCGGCGCGGACGAAGTCCTTGTAGTAGCGCTCGAGGACGCGTTTCGATTCGGCATCGAGATCGAGGGCGTCGCGTTTGTCGTGGAGCTCCTGGATGCGCGCGAAGAGTTTTCCGTCGAGGAGGATGGTGTCGTAGTGCGCGGAAAGTTTCGGGGCCATGGCGGCCTCGATTTCCTGGAGGGCGGGATTGGTGTGCGCGGACGTGAGGGAGAAGAAGACGGTGTTGACGCGGTTGAGGAGCTGGCCGGAGCGTTCGAGGGCGACGATGGTGTTGTCGAAGGTGGGGCGCTCGGGGTTGTTGGCGATGGAGCTGACCTCCTTGAGTTGTTCGGCCATGCCGCGATCGAAGGCGGGCGTGTAGTGGGTGTTCTTGATCTGGTCGAAAGGCGGGTAGTGGTAGGGGAGCGGGCTTTCGGTGTAGAACGGGTTTTCGTCGGTGGCGGCGGTTGCAGGGGCGACGAGCCCGAAGGAAAGCGCGGCGAGGGCGAAGAAGCGCGGCAACTCCCGCGCGTAGGTCGAGTTTTGCATGAGGCGGAGCGTGTTCGGAGACGTTCGAGTGGCAAGGAGGAGGTGCGAAACGGCGGGGCCGTTCATCTTTCAGCAGGTCCGCTCATCCAACTATTCGTGTAACTTTGGGGAGGCGGGTGTGTTGTCGGGGGATGCCAGCGTCTGCCGTTGGAATACGTTTGTCGGGCGATCACGCCTTTCGCTTCATCGCGAAACGGGCGGGCTTCGTCGCAAAGGCGTTTTCGCGGATCGCGAACGAGACGGGCCGCTTGCTAATCGAACGGCGATTTTCAACCCTCGCGCTTCTTACACGCACCGATCTATGAATCCGGCTCCCGCCCCTGTTCCTGCCCCGCGTCCGCAAGGCGCTCCGAAAAAGAAGAAGTCGAAGATGAAGTGGTTCATCCTTGGCGGCGTGGTGTTGCTGATCGCGCTGGTCGTGGGAGCGAAGATGCGCAACCGCGGCAACGAAGGCGCGGTGACGGTGACGACGGACAAAGCGATCGTGAAGACGATCACGCAGATGGTGACGGCGACGGGAAAGGTGCAGCCGGAGGTGGAGGTGAAGATCTCGCCGGAAGTGGCGGGCGAAATCATCGAGCTGCCGGTGAAGGAAGGAAACGTGGTGAAGAAGGGCGATTTGCTGGCGAAGATTAAGCCGGATTTTTATCAGGCCCAATACGAGCAGCAGGAGGCGAACCTCGTGGCGGCGAAGGCGGTGGCGGTGCAGAACAAGGCGCAGTTGTTGAAGGCGCAGGAGGATTTCAAACGGGCGGAGGATCTTTATGGGAAGAATTTGATCTCGGATTCGGACTTCACGGCAGCGCGCACGCAGCTGGAAGTGGCGATGGCGAATCATGACAATGCGCTCGCGCAGATCCGGCGGACGGAAGGGTCGTTGAACCAGGCGGCGGATCAGTTGAGCAAGACGACGATTTATGCGCCGATGGATGGAACGGTGAGTTCGTTGACGAGCGAGGCGGGCGAGCGCGTGGTGGCGACGGGGCAGTTTACGGGCACGGAGATGATGCGCATCGCGGATCTCGCGAACATGGAACTGCGCGTGAAAGTGAACGAGAACGACATCGTGAATGTGAAGATCGGGGATCGGGCGACGATCGCGATCGATGCGTATCCCGGGCGCAAATTCACGGGAACGGTGAAGGAAATCGGCAGCTCGGCGGCGTCGGCGGGCAGTGGTGGAGCGGCGCAGGGGAATCAGAGCGTGAGCGACGAGGTGACGAATTTTTTGGTGAAGATTAAAATCATCGAAAGCGACATCCAGCTGCGGCCGGGGATGAGTGCGACGGCGGACATCGAGACCCAGACGGTGGAGAATGTGGTGGCGGTGCCGATTCAGAGTGTGACCGTGCGGGCTGAAGGCGGACTGACCTCGGAGGAGTTTCAGCAGAAGATGGCGAAGGACGCGCAGGAGAAATCCGGCAATGCGCTCGAGGCGAAGGACGAGCGGGCGGAGGCGCGGCGGAATCGCGACCGGTTGCAGCGCGTCGTGTTCGTGAAGAACGGCGAGACGGTGACGATGGTGCCGGTCGAGACGGGCATCGCGGACATGACTCACATCGAAGTGAAAAGCGGCGTGAAGGAAGGGGATGAAGTCGTGTCGGGCAGTTACGCGGCGATCAGCCGGCGTTTGAAGGATGGAATGAAAGTGCAGCTCGAGAAGCCGAAGAAGGCGGAAGAGAAAAAGTAACGGCGGCGCAGCGGCGTTCGAAACGAAGACATCGATGATTCCTCCTACTGCTCCTGCCGAAGGACGGCCGCGGATCGTGCGTCCGCCGGGCGAACTCGTGATCGAAATTTCCGGCGTGACGAAGCTTTATCGCATGGGCGAGGAGATCATCCATGCGTTGCGCGGCGTGGCGTTGAGCATCCGGCGCAACGAGTATCTGGCGATCATGGGGCCGTCGGGCTCGGGCAAGTCGACGCTGATGAACATGCTTGGGTGTTTGGATACGCCGACGGCGGGCGAGTATTATTTCAACGGCAAGAGCGTGGCGCACATGGATGACGACGAGCTGGCGGACATCCGGAATCGCGAGATCGGTTTTGTGTTTCAGACCTTCAATTTGCTGCCGCGCTCGAATGCGTTGCACAACGTGGAGCTGCCGCTGATTTACGCGGGCGTGACGCCGGCCGAGCGGCGGGAGCGGGCGACGGTGGCGCTGGAGAATGTGGGTTTGGGGAATCGCATGCACCACAAGCCGAACGAGCTTTCGGGCGGTCAGCGTCAGCGCGTGGCGATCGCGCGGGCGTTGGTGAATAATCCCTCGATCATTCTGGCGGACGAGCCGACGGGGAATCTGGATTCGCGGACCGGCGTGGAGATCATGGCGCTCTTCGAGCAGCTGTATGAGCAGGGGAACACGATCATCGTGGTGACGCACGAAGAGGACATTGCGCGACATGCGCGGCGGATCGTGCGGTTGCGCGATGGGTTGATCGAGAGTGACGAAGCGGTGGTCTGAGCGGCGAAGCGGAATTCGATGACGCGGCTGATCTACGAGTTGACGGAGGCGTTTCGGATCGCGTTCGCGCAGATCCGGGCGAACAAGATGCGCTCGGTGCTGACGGCGTTGGGGGTGATCATCGGCATCGTGGCGGTGACGCTGATGGGCACGGCGATTCGCGGGATCGACGTGGGATTTCAGCGGAGCCTGGCGATGTTGGGCGACGACGTGCTCTATGTGCAGAAATGGCCCTGGCAGGGCGTGGAGGATTGGTGGAACTACGAGAATCGTCCGCGGCTGGAGCCCTTGCACGCGGCGCGGCTGAACCGGATCATCGAAGCGACGCCGAACTCGCTTTTGCAGATCGCGGTGCCGGTGGTGGGGCGGGGCGAAGCGGTGAAGGCGGGGAAGCAGCAGGTGAGCAACGTGTATGTGTTTGGGACGACGGCGGACTATGCGCAGTTGATGTCAGCGGATTTTGAATACGGGCGGTTGTTCAATGAGGCGGAGGCATCGGGCGGGCGCCAGGTGTGCGTGCTGGGCTTCGACGTGGCGGAGCATCTGTTTCCCGGGCGGCCGGCGTTGGATCAAACGGTGTTGATCCGCGGGCAGCCGTTTACGGTGATCGGCGTGCTGGCGAAGCAGGGATCGTTTCTCGGGTTGTTCAGCATGGATGCGCAGGCGATTTTGCCGCTGAACGCGTATCGGAAATATTTCGGGCTGAGCTGGCGCGGGACGGATGTGCGCGTGAAGGTGAGAGACAAGAACCGGCTCGATGAGGCGCAGGAGGAGTTGATTGGGGCGATGCGTCGCGTGCGCGGGCAGTTGCCGGGGGAGCGGGACAATTTTTCGGTGAATCAGCAGCAGGCGTTCAAGAAGCAGCTGGATCCGTTGAAGTCGGGGATCGCGGTGGCGGGTTTGGGGATCACGGGGCTGTCGCTGTTCGTGGGCGCGATCGGGATCATGAACATCACCTTCGTGAGCGTGAAGGAGCGGACGAAGGAGATCGGGACGCGCAAGGCGCTGGGCGCGCGTCGGCGGACGATCCTGCTGCAGTTTCTGATCGAGGCGGTTTCGATTTGTTTGATTGGAGGGGTGGTGGGGCTGGCGTTGACGTATGGGATTTGCCGGTTGTTGCAGCAGGGCATGCCGAGCCTGCCCGTGGAGTTCTCGATGAACCTCGTGTTCGTGAGCATGGCGGTGTCGGTGGTGACGGGAATCGTGTCGGGCTTTGCGCCGGCGTGGGGGGCGTCGCGGCTGGATCCGGTGGTGGCGTTGAGATACGAGTGAGGGAATTTTCGATTTTGGATTTTCGAATTTCGATTTTTATGGATGTGCGCGAATCGAGTGAGCGGACAGCGTCGGTGGGCGGGCTTCCACCGGCGGCTGAAGGTGGGGCGGGGTTCAGTCAGAAGTCGAAAACCGAAGCTCCAAAGTCGAAAATCCCATGAGCATCGCCGAGATTCTCAGAATGGCGTTTGCGTCGCTCGGCGTGAACAAGCTGCGGTCGTTGCTCACGATGGCGGGAATCACGATTGGCGTGTTTTCCGTGATTGGGGTGATGACGGTGGTGGCGGGCTTGCGGGGGTCGATCGAGTCGGGGTTGAACGTGCTCGGGTCGAATGCGTTTCAATTTCAGAAGTGGCCGGCGGGGATTCAGACGGGAGGACAGGATCGGCGAAAATACGAGATGCGGCGGAATATCACGCTGGAGGAGGCGTTGCGTTATCAGCGGATGATGGAGGAGGTGTCGGAGGTGGTGAGTCTCGAGCTTTATCTCGATGGGCGGAAGGCGCAGGCGGTGTATGAAAATCGAAAGACGACGCCCGGGCTGACCTTCGCGGGGGGGAACCAGCATTATCTGGCGACGAACCAGCACACGATCGAGGCGGGCAGGAATATCAACGAGACGGATATCGAACTGGCGCGGCCGGTGTGCCTGGTGGGGCAGGACGTGGTGGAGAAGCTGTTTTTATCGGAGCCGCCGCTGGGGAAGTTGATCAAAGTGGCGGGGCATACCTATACGATCGTGGGGTTGCTGGGGCGGAAAGGGACCTCGTTCGGGCAGAGCCAGGATGGAATCATCATCATCCCGATCACGCGTTATGCGGTGGATTATGGAAGCCTGAGGCAGTCGGTGAACATCGCGACGCAGGCGCCCTCGCAGATCGTGTATCAGCAGACCTTGGACAAGGCGATCACGGTGATGCGGATCGTGCGGGGGTTGGAGCCGGAGGAGGAGAACGATTTCGAAGTGTTTTCGAATGAGTCGCTGATCGCGGCGTTTGCGAAGATTGCGAACGTGGTGGGAGCGGGGGCGTTCGTGATCAGCGCGATTGCGCTGCTGGCGGCGGGCGTCGGCATCATGAACATCATGCTCGTGAGCGTGACGGAGCGGACGAAGGAGATCGGGATCCGGAAGTCGATCGGCGCGAGACGGCGGAGTATTCTCACGCAGTTTTTGATCGAGTCGGTGGTGATTTCGCTGGCGGGCGGGGTGGCGGGGATTGTGTTGGGCGTGATCGCGGGGAATGGAATCGCGATGTGGATGAATGCGTCGATTGTGTTTCCGTGGGATTGGGCGGCGATCGGGTTGATCGTGTGTTCGGGGATTGGCGTGGGATTTGGGTTTTATCCGGCGTGGAAAGCGGCGCGGTTGGATCCGATCGAGGCGTTGAGATACGAGTGAGGGGATTTTCGAATTTGGATTTTCGAATTTCGATTGGGGGTGGCTGCGAAGAGGCGCGACGCGTGCGCAACGGATAGCAGAGATCCTTCGCTTGCGCTCAGGATGAGGGGGAGGGCGGCTCACCGGGGACGGTTCGCCCTACCAGCCCGACGGGGACGTCGGGCTCCACCGATGAGCGCGCTCGGGCTTAGCCGCGGCGGATTTCGGAGCCGTGGAAGCGGATCTGGATGCGGAAGACCTTTTTGATGCGGCAGGTGATCTGGCCGGTTTGAAGGTCAACTTTGTCGGGGACTTCGATGCGGTGAAGATCGACGACGGCGTGGTAGCCGCGCTCGGAAAAGACATCGATGAGCATCGCGATTGCGGTCGGGTCGTCGAGGAGCGGTTCCTCGGTGTTGATGAGCGCGACGCCGGAGATCGAATGCCGCAGGACGATCGGCATGATCTTGCGGGTGATGAACGTGACGACCTGCGAGAAAAGTTCGGGTTGTCCGAATTCGTAGCTGTCGAGGCGTTTGACGAGTTCCTGCCGCGCGTGAATGACGATTTCGCTGGCCACGGGAAGGCTGCGAAGCCGGTCGACGGTGCGGGGGTCGAGCTCGAGGGTGCTTTGGTATTCGAGCTCCTTGAGGATGTTTTGCTCGACCTCGGCGACGGGGCCCTGGGCGTTTATGAAATGATAGTGAAAAATCTCCTTCAGCGATTGAAGGGCGTCCCACGTCTGTTCCTTGAAAACGCGATAGCGGCGCTGGGCGAGGGCTTCGTCGTGGTCGGTGGCGCGGTCTTCCGCGAGGGTGCCGACGCCGGTGCGCAGCACCTCTTCGTTGTGTGCGCGGGTGAGAGCGCCGCGTTTGAGCTGGCGGGCGATGGATTCCTTCTCGTCGACGAAGAGCACCATGATGTGGATCGTCGGATGGCGGAAGTGGATGCCGAGCGGTGTATTGAAAAATTCACGACGCAGGGCGTGCATCTTGTTGACGAGCAGCTTGAGGCACTCGACCTGGACGTTGGTGCGGGGGAAGCCGTCGATGATGACGCCGTCGCGGTAGATCGGCTTGAGCAGTTCGCGCAGCAAGAGGCTGACGACCTCGCGATCGCCGACCATGTTGCCGGCATTTTTCAATCGCTGGGCGTCGGGCGAATCGAGCAGTGCGCTGATGACGACGGGCGGGCAGGTGAGGCCGCGGGCTTTGGCGATGAAGGCGGTGTTGGTTCCCTTGCCGGCGCCGGGAGCGCCGCCGAGGAGAATGATCTCCTTGGGGAAGCGCAGGTTTTCGCGACCGACCTCGGCTTCGAGGTGTTGCCAGACGGAACCGAAGATCAGCTGGGCGTCCTTGATCTCCAGATCGGTGAGCTTTCCGGCGGTGGGATGCGGCGCGGGAGGAGGGGGCGGATTGGGAGGGCG
>JAFAAS010000166.1 GCA_023426435.1 Verrucomicrobiota bacterium
AGGAAACCTCGATAATTCGGGGCACCTAACAGCGGTTGTCATTCTGAGCGTAGCGAAGAATCCAGGGCGACGATCGGCCGCGGACGCACACGTGGATTCTTCGCTGCGCTCAGAATGACAGCCATCACTTGCCATCCGAATTCCTAACGTTACTTGCGGGACAGGACACAGCAATCCGCGCCACCCGGCGCCCGAAAAAAAAAGGCCGGCATCTCGCCGGCCTTCGCTTTCGTTGCTCCGCGAAACCTCGCTCAGGTCGTCGCCGACGCCGGCACGAGATCGTCGATCGAATCGCTCTCCGTGTTGATGTCGGCAAAGAGCCACGTGGACAGGTAGCGCTCCGTGCTCGAGGGGATGATCGCCACGATCTGCTTGCCTTTGTTCTCCGGACGCTTGGCCAGCTGAATCGCCGCCCACACCGCCGCACCCGACGAAATACCCACCGGAATGCCGTCGAGCTGATTCACCTGCTTCGAAATCGGGCCCGAATCGACCTCCTTCACGCGAATCACTTCGTCATAGACCTTCGTGTTCAGCACCGCCGGAACGAATCCAGCGCCGAGTCCCTGAATCTTGTGCGGCCCCGGCGTGCCACCGGACAACACCGGCGAAGCGTCCGGCTCCACCGCCACGATCTTCAGCTCCGGCTTGCGCGGCTTCAGCACCTCGCCCACGCCCGTGATCGTTCCACCCGTGCCAATACCCGAAACGATGATGTCCACCTTTCCGTCGGTATCGTTCCAGATCTCTTCCGCCGTCGTCTTGCGATGAATCGCCGGATTCGCGGGATTCGCGAATTGCTGGAGAATAATGCTGTTCGGGATCTTCGCCGCGAGTTCCTCCGCCTTCGCGATCGCGCCTTTCATGCCCTTGGCACCTTCGGTCAACACGAGCCGCGCACCAAGAATCTTCAGCAACTTGCGCCGTTCCACGCTCATCGTCTCCGGCATGGTCAGAATGAGCTTCAATCCCTTCGCCGCCGCCACGAACGCCAGCGCGATGCCGGTGTTGCCGGAGGTCGGCTCGATCAACACCGAGTCCTTCGTGATCTTCCCCGACTTCACCGCATCCTCGATCATCGAAAAACCAATGCGGTCCTTGACGCTCGAGAGCGGGTTGAAGAATTCGAGCTTGAGCAGGATCTCCGCTTCCGCGCCGTGAGCGGCGGCCGTGCGGTTCAAACGAACGAGGGGCGTGTTGCCGATGGTCTCTGTGATGTCGTTATGGATTTTTGCCATGATCGTATGGGTTGTTGGGTGGAGAAATAATTCAGCGCAGCCCGGCCGCGATTGCCGGTTAAAATTGTGGCATAAATGCGAGCTGGCAATTCGCCAGATAAGACGCGCCCCAGGGATTTTCCACTCGGCGCGCCGCACGAGCCTCCCTTAGCTCGACCCGATGACCTGGCAGATCGCCCTCGTCTTCCTCCTGCTCATCGCGACGTTTGCCAGCTTCCTCCGGGAAAGGCACCCGCCCGATGTGATCGCGCTCGCCCTTTTCGTGGTGCTGATCGCCACCGGCCTCCTGCCCGAAGAAAAGGCGTTCTCCGTCTTCGCCAATCCCGCCCCGCTCACCGTCGCCGCCATGTTCGTGCTCAGCGCCGGCCTCGTGAAATGCGGCGCCATCGATCGCTTCGTCCATCTTCTCGATGGCGCGTCGCGCTGGTATTACAGCGTCGTCGTCCTGGCAATGGTCCTCCTCGTCGCGACGATCTCCGCCTTCGTCAACAACACCCCCGTCGTCGTCGTTTTCATCCCGGTCGTGCTCAACCTCGCCCGGCGCATGGGCCTCGCCGCATCGAAACTCCTCATCCCGCTATCCTACGCCGCCGTGCTCGGCGGCACGTGCACGCTCATCGGCACGAGCACCAATCTCCTCGTCAACAGCATCAGCATCAGCCGCGGACAACCGGCGATGTCCATGTTCGAACTCGCCTGGCTGGGCGTGCCCGTGACCGTCATCGGTGCCATCTATCTCGCGCTCTTCGGCAAACGCCTCCTCCCCGATCGCCAGATGCTCACCTCGATCCTTTCGAACGAGGAGCGACGCGAATACATCACCGAGGCGTTCGTCCAGCCCGACTCGCGCATCCTCGGCAAGTCCTTCGCCGACGCCGGCCTCGTGAGCGCGCGCGGAATCCGCGTCCTTGAACTCGTGCGAGACGGCGTCGCCGCCAGGCTCGATCCTCGCTCCCTTCGCCTGCAAGCCGGCGACCGCCTCATCCTCGCCTGCCGCCCCAAAGGCATCGTCCACACCCGCGGCCTCGCCGGCGTCGACCTCGTCTCCGAACTCAACATCGGCCTCGAACAAATCGCCGCTCACGAGGGCTCGCTGGTCGAGGGCGTCGTCACCCCCACGTCCGACATCATCGGCAGCACGCTGCGCGAATTGAATTTCCGTCAACGCTTCCGCATGGTCGTCCTCGCGATCCATCGCCACGGCAAAAATCTGCGCGACAAGATCGACACCACTCCCATCGAAGCCGGCGACGTTCTGCTGATGATGGGCACCGACCCGGCCATCCAGGCGCTCCGCAGCGGAAACGACATCATCCTGTTCGATCAGCCGCCGCTCCCCGCCCGCGCCGCCAATCGCCGTCTCCCGCTCGCCATCGGCATCGTGGTCGCCGTGGTCACCCTCGCTTCGTTCGAGTGGGTGCCGATCGAAATGGCCGCGATCGCCGGCGGCGTGATCATGTGCCTGACCGGCTGCCTCAAACCCAAGGAGGCCTACGACTCCATCGAATGGAACATCCTGTTCCTCATCTTCGGCATGCTCGCGATGGGCCTCGCGCTCGAACACACCGGAGCCGCCGCCCTCGTCGCCCAAAAAACCGTCGCCGCGGTCAACTACATCGTCCCCGCCGCCCACAAGGGTCTCGTGATGCTCGGCTGTCTCTACATCATCACCGCCCTGCTCACCGAAATTCTGTCGAACAACGCCGTCGCCGCATTGATGGCCCCCATCGCCATCGGCGTCGCCGATCACCTCGGCGTCGATGCACGACCTTTCGTCATCATCGTGATGTTCGCCGCGTCCGCCGCCTTCGCCACTCCCATCGGGTATCAAACCAACACCTACGTTTACGGCATCGGCGGCTATAAGTTCATCGACTTCGTCCGCGTCGGCACCCCGCTCAACGTCCTCTGCTTCATCGTCGCCATGATCATCGTCCCCCGCGTCTGGCCGCTATAATCACCTCGCCGCGAAAGCGCCCGGAACCGAGTAGTAGGAGCCTGCTTGCAGGCGATGTTTGATCGTTCGCCTCCTGAAATCGCCTGCAAGCAGGCTTCCACCATCGCCTCATCCGGGACGCGCAAACTCACTCCCCGCCCAACAGCGCCCGATACGTCTCCGCCGGTAACAGCCCGCGCAACCGCTCGTTCGCTTCCGCCGCTCCGCCGCGATCGCCTTCACGCATTTTCAAAATCATCTCCGCCAGCGCCGCACCCGCCTGCATCGCGCGCCGTTGCTCCTCTTCCAACACACGCTCCCGCGCCAGCGTTCTCGTTCTCACTTTCTGCAGCCACGCCTCGAGTTCACTGCCCACGAACACCGCTTCGTTGCGCCCGCCATGCAGCCGCGGTCCCAACAACTCGACCCACGGTCGATTCTCGCTGTTTAACCGCGCGTCGCCCGCCGGCAGATCCGCCCGCGTCAGCGATCCGACATAGTGCATCCACACCGTGCCCGCCGCCGCGAGATGCGGATTCGACGAATCCGGCGTCATCGCCGTAAGCCGTTCGCGCACCTGCTGCACCCCGACCGTTCCACTTCGTTGGCGACCGATCAACGCGATCGCCGGCTCCGTCGGGGAAAAATCGCCCCGCCAAATCTCGGCCTCCGGAAACACCGACAAAAACGTCCGCAGCAAAATCTCCGTTTCCATTTCGCTCAGCTGAAACAGCGGCAGCCACTGGCAAAACACGCCGCCGTCCGCCAACGCATCGCGCGCCGCCTCGAACTGCTCGAGCGTCAACAACGCCCCCTCACCCGCCCGCCACGGCACGACGAGATCGCCCACGATCACATCGAACCGCTCGTCCGTCCCGCGCAGAAAATGCCGCGCATCCTCCGCCAATACCCGCACGCGCGCATCGCTCATCAACCCCGCATTCGCCTGCGCGAAATGCTCGCGCGCCGCCGCGATCGCCTCCGGCACAATCTCCACCGCAACGACCCGTTCGACCGGATGAAACATCGCTCCTCCCGCCGTCACGCCCGTGCCCAATCCCAGAAACGCCACGCTGCGCGGCTGGGGATGCAACAACAACGGCAGATGCGCCTGCATCCGCTCGTCGCCCGTCGCCGCCGTCCCGCCCAGCGCGTAGTGATTATTCAACTTCAAACGCCGCGAGCCTTCACGCTCCACCACCGACACCACGCCGTGCGCCCCTTCCGCAAGCGACACCAACCGCTCCCCGCGATCGATCGCCACCCGCACGCGCGGCGGCTCGACCGTTTGCAACAGCCACGCTCCCACCACCGCCACGACCGGCACCGTCCAGCGAGTCGCTCCGCTTCCGCCCCACCACACCGCCACCGCGATCAACAGCGCGCCGATCCAGATCAACGCACCCCACAACCCCAGCCACGCCGGCAACAGAAAACCCGCCGCCAACGCGCCCGTCACCGATCCGAGCACGTTCACCGCAAACAATCTTCCCAGCACACGGCCCGAAGAATCCACCGCGTCCCGCCCTGCCTGCTCCATCAGCGCCGGCAGCCCCATGCCGAGCAGCGCCATCGGCACAAAACAAATTCCCCCGCCCAGTCCCAACAGGCCGCGCATCTGCCCGCCCCAATCGTCTCCACCGGACAAATACGCCAGCCCGTCCGTCCACCGAAAAAATAACCACGGTCCCGCCACAATCGCCCCGCCGGCCAGCGTCCACGCCCCCGCCACCAACCGGCTCGGCGCCACCCCGCGCTTTAACGCCATCCGCGCCGCTTGCGCGCCGACCGCCAGCGCGAGAATCACCAGCGCAACGATCACCGCGAACGAGTGCATCGAATTCTCATGCACCTGCGCGAACGCGCGATTCCACAACACCTGCAACGCAAAGGTCGCCACCCCCGAGATCCCCGCCAGAGCCCACACCCCGCGCGCCCGCCCGCGTTTCATCTTTCCCGTTTCAATCGCTCGCCTCGCCTCCGCCTGCTCCACGCGCGCGCCCGTATCCAACTCTTGAACACGCGAGCCGAGCCGCCATGCCACGAGCGCCAGCCCGCCATTCGCGGCCGCCGCAGCCCAAACCGTTCCCTGCAACCCTAGCAGCGGCATCAGCCAGAATGGCACCGCGATTGCCCCGAGCGCCGCGCCCGTCGTATTCGCGACATACAGCGCGCCCGCCGTCACCCCGAGCCGCTTCTGCCCGCGGTCCACCCATTCGCTCAACACCGGCAGCGTTCCCCCCATGCAGAAGGTCGGCACAAAAATCGCCGCAAACGCCACCAGCAAGCGCGCCGCCATCACCCCGCCGCCCGCCATGCCTCCTCCGCCCAGCACCCCTAGATAAACCTCTTCGAAAACTCCGAGCAGCGGCGTCACCAACAGCGCGCCCAATCCGATCGCCGCTTCCAACCCTGCGTAAACCAACAGCGGTCGACGCCACCGGCCCGCCCAGCGGCCGAGCGTCCAACTGCCCAACCCCAGCCCCGCAAAATACGCCGCGAGCACCGCCACCGTCGCCGGCGCCGCCGATCCGAGCACCAGCGCGAACTGCCGCTGCCAGACCACTTCATACACCAGCGCCAGCGCGCCCGACGCGAAAAATAAACCCGCGAGCAAGCCGACGCCCACCGGCGCCTCCTCTCCCGCTTCTCGTCGCTTCCGCATCGTCATCCAAAACAGCAGGGCGGGCTTTCGCCCGCCCCGCGACAACTAACCGGTTTGCTTTAACGGTGAATCAGAGGCGCCACGAGAGGCTCGTGTTCACCGTGAAATCCGCGAACGCCGCATCGCCCGGACGCAGCGCGCCGTAGGTGTGCGAACGGCGATGATGGATCGCCACCGGGATCGTGAAGGTGCCGGTGAAACGTCCTTTCGAAAACGAAACGCCCGGCTCCACCGCCGTCGAAAAACCAGGCCGGCGGCTGCCGCCGTTGCCTCCAAAGAGGTCATTGCCGGGCACACCCTCGATCCGCAGCCCAAGGCTGAGTCCGAGTCCTTCCACCGATGTCACCGCCATCTCCACCCCGCCGCGCGCCATGTAAGCATCCGGCACCGAGAAATTCGTCCGGGGCACGCGTTCGCGGGGATTGAAGAGATAGAACGCATTGCCATACGCCGTGAAGTTGCCGCCGAGGTGATAATATCCCTGCCCTTCGATCGTCCAACCCCAGCCGCCATCACCAGGCTGGATCGACGAATCGACATAGCGCACCGTCGGACCATTCGGGCGCATGAACACGTCCTTCGCCGTGTAGCTTCCGGTCGGCGCTTTCATGCCGACGCCGATCGCGAAATTGCCGCGGTGGTGCTGCTCCGGATCGAGCACCCAATAGTTCGCGCTGACCCGCACATCGCCCATTCCGCTCGATTGCGTGTGATAACGCGGATTCGCATTGCCACGGTGCTCGTATTTCGACGAGCGGTCGTGCTTCACATACGGAATCGTCAAATTGAGGTTCAACCGCTTCGACCAGGCATACGTGGCCGTGAAATCGAGGAAGTGAGAATTGTTGATCACTTCCGTGCCCTGCGCCTTGCGATGCTTCTGTTCATCATCGCCGATAAAATGCCGGTCCGACTCGAACCAGCGGTGGGCCACCGTGACCTGCCACTGCCCGGGCTCGAGGAAGCCGCTCGAATCGGAAATCATCGCACCGCCGCCGCCGCGCGCGATGACGCAGCCTTGGCCGAAGGCGGAACTCTGAATCGCTCCGAGCGCCGCAATGCACAAAAGTCCGCTGGCGAGACGCCGGGACACAGTTAGGGAAACGCGCATAGATCTCATGCGTAGTCTGTGGGGGGTTACGGGGGTTAGGTGT
This sequence comes from Verrucomicrobiota bacterium, assembly GCA_023426435.1. Lineage (GTDB taxonomy): Bacteria > Verrucomicrobiota > Verrucomicrobiia > Opitutales > Opitutaceae > Opitutus. Next base: position 6,994 of record JAFAAS010000166.1, read on the forward strand.
GTAGTCGCCCAGCCCCGCTTCGCAGCGGGCTGGACGTCCGCTGCTTAGCAACTTCTCCGTCTCCCGGGAGTAAATTGGGAGAATCCGCCCCCGTTCATGGGCGAATTGCCGGAATCGCGGGGCGACCGTTCTGTCCGCAGCTACGAGCTCAACCGCCGCTCCGCCGCCCAAAGCGCCGCGCCCACGATCCCCGCCTCGTTATGAAACGCCGCCGGCACCAGCTTCGCGCGCGTCTTCACATAACGCATCCACTTGCGACTTTTCGCACTCACGCCGCCTCCGATGATGATCAGCTCCGGCGACAACAACATCTCCAACGTCCGAAGATACGCGCCGAACTCCGGCCCCCACTCCGACCACTCGAGTCCGCGCCGCTTCCGCGCCGCCGCCGACACGAATCGCTCCGCCGATTTCCCCCGCATCGGCAAATGGCCGAATTCGGTATTCGGATACAACACCCCGCACGTGAACACCGCCGTGCCGACTCCCGTGCCGAGCGTCAGCAACAACACCGGTCCATCGATCCCTCGTCCCGCCCCGAAGCGCATCTCCGCCAGTCCCGCCGCATCGGCATCGTTCACCATCGCAACATTGCAACCGGTCGCCTTCGCAAACAATCGCCCCGTGTCGCAACCGGAAAACCGCGGATGCAGATTCGGCGCCGTCACCGTCCGGGTGCCGTGAACGACGCCCGGAAACCCAATTCCAATCCGCCCGCGCCACTTGAACTTCGCCACCATCTCCTCCACCGCCCGCGCCATCGCATTCGGCGTCAGCGGCTCCGGCGTCTCAATCCGGAATCGCTCGGCGAGCAAACGTCCCGTCGCCGTTTCCACCGGCGCCCCTTTGAGCGCCGAGCCGCCGATGTCGATTCCAAGCACCTTCATGGCCGCGAAGAAACCCGCCCGCCGCTCCGGAGCAACCGCCGTCTGAAAACACCCAGCCGCCGGGGTGAGCGTTTCGTCCTCTCACGCGAGCCCGCCGCCGCTTGTAGGAGCCCGCTTGCGGGCGATTGTCTCCGTTCGCCGGCTTCCACCTTCGATCTACTCCAACCCGCTCGCCTTGCGCGCGCGCTTCAACACCGCGCTCGCCGTTCCCCGCGCGCGCTCCGCGCCTTCGCGCAAAAGCCGCTCCACGTGATCGAGATTGGCCGCGAGTTCCGACCGTCGCGCGCGATACGGCGCGAGAAAATTCCAGTAGTGCTCGAAGAGCGCTTTCTTCAAATCGCCGTAACCGAGTCCGCCCGCCCGCAAGCGATTCTCGAAATCGCCCGCCACGTCCGCCGGCGCCACCAACTTCAACAGCTGGATCGCAAGATTCTTCTCCGCATCCGGCTTCGGCTCCGCTGGCGTGCGCGAATCCATCACGATGCCCATGATTTTCTTCCGCGTCGCTTTCTCGTCGCCGAACAGATCGATCGTGTTGCCGTAACTCTTGCTCATCTTCTGCCCGTCGAGCCCCGGCACCACCGCGATCTCGTCGCGAATATCCGGCTCCGGCACAACGAACACTTCGCCATAGGTCTGGTTGAACTTGATCGCGATGTCGCGCGTCATCTCCAGGTGCTGCTTCTGATCGCGGCCGACCGGCACCACATTGGTATCAAAAAGCAGGATATCCGCCGCCATCAGCACCGGATACGCCCACAACCCGAAGTTCGCGGGAATCCCTTTCGCAATCTTGTCTTTGTAACTGTGTCCGCGATCCAGCAGCCCCATCGGGGTCACGGTGCCCAAGAGCCACATCAGCTCGGTCACTTCGGGCACGTCGCTCTGCCGCCAGAACACCGACTTCGCCGGATCCAGTCCGCACGCCAGCCAGTCCAGCGCCACATTCAACGTGTTCTTCCGCCGCTCCGCCGGGTCGAGCAGCGACGTCATCGAATGATAATCCGCGATGAAGTAGTAACACTCCCCGCGCGTCTGCGCCTCGATCGCCGGACGCATCGCGCCGAGATAATTGCCGAGGTGCAGCGTGCCCGAAGGCTGGATACCGGTTAACGTGCGCATGGTGATATCGTGCTCGTGATCGAAATCTTGATCGTGCTCCAAAAAGCGGAACGGCAAGAATCGCGCACGATTACGAGCCCGAGCAAGAGCAAGATTTCGCGTCCGCTCAGTCGCGCCGCTCGATCGTCGTCAGCGTCTGCCGGCTGCGCACCATCGTGTTCGCCGGCAGGATCCCGCCAAACGCCGTCAACGGCATCACGATTCCGCGCCGCCCCAGCAACGTGCCGGGTTGCAGCACCGCATTGCACCCCACTTCCGCCTCATCCCCCAAAATCGCCCCGAACTTGCGCAAACCGGTGTCATGCGCCGCCACATCGGTCCGCACCACGATCGGCTGCTGATCCAGCCGCAGGTTCGATAGAATCACGCCCGCCCCGAGATGCGAACGATTCCCCAGGATCGAATCGCCCACGTAGCTGAAATGCGGCACCTGCACGCCGTCCATCAACAGGCAGTTTTTGAATTCGCACGCGTTGCCCAGCACACAGCCTTCGCCGACGATCACGTTCCCCCGCACGAACGCTCCGGGCCGAATCTCCGTCCGCGCTCCGATCCACGCCGGTCCGATCAAGGTCGCCTGCGCCGGCAGCTTCACCGTCGGATGCAACCACACCGCCCCTTCCACGTGAACGCCCGGCGGTAAAGACTTTCCCTCCGAAACCAGCGAGACGCTCCCCAGCGCCGGCCCGATCCGCTTGATCCACTCCCACGGCGCCGCCTCCGAAAAAAAACTCGCCGAAAACGGCGCCAGCGATGCAGGCAGATCGAAAAACTCGGAAGCTTTCACCCCGGCAGCGTGCATAAAAAAGCCGTTGTCGAACAGCGGCTTTTTGTAACGCACCCATCGTCCGCACGCAGCCCTCGAATCCGCCATTCGCCTTCGTAAGAGAACCGAACACCGAAACTGCGGTCTCTCGACCGCCCAAACAGGCCGAGAGCCGCGCGTTTGCCCTTCAGCCTTGCTTGGCGGCGATGCGTGCGAGCCGCCCGCGTCTCAACATTTTCAATACGCACTTTATGCAACGCACCCGTGTGCTGGTGGCCGAAGACAACGATATCATCCGCGGGGGCATACGCGAGTTGCTCGCCCGCGCGCCCGAGTTCGAGCTCGTGGGCGAGGCGCAGGACGGACGCGAAGCGATCGAGCTCACCGCCACCCTGCAACCGGACATTCTCCTGCTCGACCTGCGCATGCCCGACGTCGACGGCGCTTCCGCTGCGCGACAAATCACGGCCACCCGGCCGGGTTCGAAGATTGTCGTCGTGACCGCCGACGATTCCGCCCACGCGGAACGCCTCGCCCGTTCAGTCGGCGCCGTCGCGTTGGTGACGAAGGACGAATGCGTCACCGCCCTCATCCCCACCTTGCGCGACGTCGTCGCCGGCAAATCCCCCCTGGCCGAACCCGCCCCCACCGAATAGCCATCCGCCGAAAAACCAAGTTACGCGACGAGCGAAGCC
>JAFAAS010000174.1 GCA_023426435.1 Verrucomicrobiota bacterium
GTCCCGTCGTCCTCAGCATCGGCACCCTCGAAGGCCGCAAAAACCACCTCGCTCTCCTCGACGCCGCCGAATCCCTCTGGTCCCGCGGCGCTTCCTTCGAACTTCGCCTCATCGGACACGCCAACGCCACCGGCGCCTCCGCCCTCGCCCGCCTAAAATCCCTCCAAGCCGCCGGTCGCCCGCTTCGCTACGACGGCCCCGCCTCCGACGAAACCATCGCGCAAGCCTACACCGACTGCGCCTTCACCGTCTATCCCTCCATCGCCGAAGGTTTCGGCCTGCCCGTCATCGAAAGTCTCGCCCGCGGCAAACCTTGCATCTGCTCCGCCCGCGGCGCCCTCGGCGAAATCTCCCTTCACGGCGGCTGCCTCGCCCTCGACTCCGCCGACTCCGCCTCGCTCGCCACCGCCATCGCATCCCTCCTCCAACATCCTTCCCGCCTCGCCGCTCTCGCCACCGCCGCCCGCCAGCGCACGTTCAAATCGTGGGCCGACTACACCCGCGAATTGGAAACATGGATACACACGCTCCCGCGCCGTCGCGACTGACCCCTCTGCTCGTCGCACTCTGCGTCGTCGTCACCGCCGTCGGCGTCGCGTGGCCCGCCTGGGATATGTTCGGACCCGAACGCCGCCCGATGCTTCAGGGCTGGGACGACAGCTTTTACTACTTCTGGCTCCCGAGCGTCGTCATCGATGGCGACCTCGATTTCACCAACCAACTCGAACAAGCCTCCACCTTGCACACCGGCGTGCGCGACGACGCCCTTTCCGCTCCGCGCACCGACACCGGTTTCGTCGTCAACAAATACCCGCCCGGCTGGGCCCTCGGCAGCCTGCCTTTCTTCCTCCTCGCCCACGCTTTCGCTCCCGCCGACTCCACCGGCTTCGAACCCATCTATCTCTCCGCCGTCTGGCTCGGACAACTCCTCTACGCCGCCGCCGGCCTCTGGCTCGCCTGCCGCATCGTCGCCCGTTTCCTCCCCGCCACCGCCGCGCCCGCCACGCTCGTCGTCTGGCTCGCCAGCCCGCTCATCTACTACCAAACCGCGCGGCTTTCCATGAGCCACAGCCAGGTCTTCGCCCTGGCCATGCTCGCCTTCTGGTCCGCTCTGCGTATCCGCGAGTCAAATACGCCGGCGCCCCGATTCTGGGCGCTCCTGGGCTTCGCCTCCGCGATGCTCTTCGTCACGCGCAACGTCGCCCTCATCTACCTCGCGATGCCAGCCGCGGTCATCCTTCCTCATCTCCGCTCCGCTCGCGCCATCGCCGCCCTCGTCGCTGGCGCCGCCCTCCCCGCCGCCCTTCAACTCATCGCCTGGCGCATTCTGTTCGGCTCCTGGATCGCCTACACTTACGGCGGCGAACGTTTCGATTTCTCCCACTTCTATCTCTTCGAAGTCCTCTTCTCTCCGCGTCACGGTTGGTTCTATTGGCATCCTCTTCTCCTTCCCTCGATCGCCGCCTTCGCCTTCTGGGGCTGGCGTCGCCTCGAGGGCATCACGTGGCTCCTCTCCCTGGCTCTCATCGTCACCCTCCACGCCGCGTGGCCCACGTGGTGGCTCGGCTCCTCCTTCGGCTACCGCGGCTTCGAAGTCCCCACGCTCTTCGCCATGATCGGCTTCGCCGCGCTCCTGACCACCGCCGCACCGCGCAAACCTCTCCGCATCGCCGCCACCGCCGCCGCCCTCCTCGCCGTCGTTTGGAACCTCGCCCTTTTCGCCCTCTTCCTCACGCAACGCATTCCCCGTCAGGATCCCGTCACCTACTCCGACGCCGCCCAAGCCCTCCTCCACTGGTTCGCCTCGCCTTGATCCCGTAAGCCGCGAGCTCGCTCGCGCTCCGTCTCCCCCGGGGTTTCGAGTTTGCCAACCCCCCGCCGCCACCTAGCCTCCCCCGCTCGTTCCATGGCGCTATCATTTTTCCTTAAAGAGAAGAAAGGCATCCTCGCGCGTTGCCGTGACGACTACGCGACAAAGATGCGCCTGCGCTACGCGCCCTACTATCACGCCATGGAATGGCAGCAGGGCACGACCGTAAAACTCGACGGCCGCGAGATGATCATGCTGTCCAGCAACGATTACCTCGGCCTTTCCTTCCATCCGAAGGTCATCGAGGCCGGCCGCGCCGCGATGCAGAAATGGGGCACCAGCACCACCGGCGCCCGCCCGTCCAACGGCTCCCGCGCCTACCACCTCCGCCTCGAAGAAAAACTCGCCGCGTTCCTCGGCCGCGAAGCCTGCCACATCCACTCCGCCGGCTACCTTTCCTGCCTCTCCAGCGTCGCCTCCTTCGCGCAAAAGGGCGACGTCATCTACGCCGACAAAAACATCCACTCGTGCCTCTGGGACGGCATCCGCCTCTCCCTCGCCACCGTCGAACGTTTTTCACACAACAGCCCCGACGATCTCCGCGCCGTCATCGCCGCCACCCAATCCGACGCCCCCAAGATGCTCGTCGTCGAGGGCGTTTACTCGATGGAAGGCCACATCGCGCGCCTCCCCGAGCTCATCGACATCGCCGACGAAGCGTCCTGCTTCTCCGTCCTCGACGACGCCCACGGCTTCGGCGTCCTCGGCCGCCAGGGCCGCGGCACCATCGATCACTTCAAGCTCAACGACCGCGTCGACGTCGTCTGCGGCTCCCTCTCCAAATCCCTCGCCAGCACCGGCGGTTTCATCGCCGCCTCCCGCGACGTCATCGAATACCTCCGCTCGCACTCGCGCCAGACGATCTTCAGCGCCGCGATCAGCCCCGCCCAAGCCGCCTGCGCCGAAGCCGCGCTCGAGGTCATGCAAACGGAGCCCGAACATCACGAGCGCCTCTGGTCCAACACCCGGAAATACCGCGCGATGTTGAAAAATCTCGGCCTCGATCTCTGGGGCAGCGAAACCCCCGCCGTTCCGATCGTCCTCGGCTCGAAGGAACGCGTTTATCCGTTCTGGCGCGCGCTCATGGACAAAGGCGTCTTCACCGTGATGTCCATCGCCCCCGCCGTCCCCGCCGGCAAGGACCTCATCCGCACTGCGATCTCCGCCATGCACACCGACGAGCAACTCGAAAAAATCGCCGAAGCCATGGCCTACGCCGTCAAGCGCCTGTAGGTGAAACCCGACGTCCCCGTCGGGTTCGTTCGACTCCCACCCGTCCTCGCGCTTCCGCCGCAACGCACCGCCGCCCCTCACCCCAACCCTCGCCGCAACACCTCCGCCGCGCCCTTCCACGTCGGCAACCCCCGCGTCACCGCCGAGCGCACCAATTCCGCCCGCAGCGTCTCGCTCTCGATCACGCCTCGCAACGCTGTCGCCCACGCGTCGCGATCGTTCACCGGCACCGCCAAGCATCCGCCACCGTCCGCATTTTCCCGCAACACCGGCAAATCGCTGCACACACACGGCACGCCGCGCCACAGCGACTCCAACAACGGCAGCCCGCACCCTTCCGTGATCGTCGGAAACACCGTCGCGCGCACGCTTCCATAAAGCCGCGCCAGCAGCTCGTCGCTCGCCGCTTCGTGGTATTTTAATCCTGGATACCGCCGCGACACCTCTCCGATCCGCCGCACGATCGGTTTCCCAAAATGCGGATTCACCCGCCCCACGATGTGCAACTCGAACTCCAACCCGCCGCCCCACAGCTCCTCGCACACGTCCAATAAAAACATCTGGTTCTTCCGCGGCTCCAAAATCCCCACACAAAGCAGGCCTTTTTTCTCCGTCGTCCTTCCCTCGGTCTTGGTCGAGCGCCCCGCCCCATCGAAATCCGCCCCCAACGGCAGCACCTCCACCGCCGGCGTCCGCTCCAGCCCCATCCACTTCCAATATCCCAACAACTCCTCCCGGCTCGCCGCCGAAATCGCCCACACCCGCTCAAACTCCGCCAGCATCTTCATGTAGTGCGGATGCCTCGCCACACTCTGCGGCCACGTGATGTGCGGATGTTTCATCGGAATCGCATCCGCAAAAATCGCCGCCGTCCGACACCGCCGCGACCGCACGAATTTCCTCATTCCCGGCCGCTCCATTTCCGAAAACAACTCACCCGTCACAAACCAATCGTCTTTTCCCAACCGCTCCCGCGCCTCCATCCAACTCCCCGCCTGCGCGTCCGCCCCCAGCTCGCGCCGCAGCCGCTCGCTCATTCGCGCCAGCCCCGAGCGATGCCTCACCGCCCCCGTTTTCGTCGTATCGAAAAAAATCATACCGCCTTCAGCAATTCGTGTTCCTTCGTGTCCATTCGTGGCTCACCTCATTCCCTTCCCCGTCGAACCTCATGCGCGCCGGATCCGTGTTCATCCGCGTCCCTCCGTGGTTCGCACTCATGCGCTCATCGCCCGCCGAAACTGCGCCAGCACCTGCTCCGCATTGCGATGCGCATCGAAATTCTCCTCCACCCAACGCCTCGCCCCTCCTCGCAATCGCTCCACGAGCACATCATCATTCGCCACGCGTCGCAGCGCGTTCACCCACTCTTCGACTTTCTCCACGTCCGCCACCAGTCCCGACACGCCATCCGTCACCGCCTCCGTCGTCGCCGCCGCCGGCGACGTCACCACCACCGCCCCGATCGCCATCGCCTCCGGAATCACATTCGGCAGCCCGTCGCGATCCCCGCTCGCCGCCACCACCCCGGAATGCACCAACACATCCGCCCATGTCAGTTGCGCCCACACATCGTGCTGCGCCAGATGCCCGGTAAACGCCACCGACGCCGCCACACCCAGTTTCCCCGCTAGCGTCTCCAGTTCCTCCCGCAGCGGCCCGTCACCCACGATTCGCGCCTCGAACGCCACCCCCGCCTTCTTCAGCGCCGCATAAATCCGCATCTGGTGCCGCAGACCTTTTTTTTCCACGAGCCGCGCGATGCACACGATCCGCAGCCGCGTCCGATCCGACCGCAACGGCTTCAACGCCGGCAGCTGCTCCAGCCCGCGCCGAATGCACACAACTTTCTGCGCCGGCAACCCGCGCGCCACCAACGCCGCCCGCCCCATCTCCGTCGACGTATGCACGAACGCCGCATGCTCCAATTTCTCGTTCAACCACCAATCCCCGCCGTATTCGAAAATATCATACGCATGCGCCGCCGCGCTGAAGCGATGCCCGTCCAGCCGCCACAACAACCACGCCGCCGTCGCCGGGCCTCCACCCCACGCCGCATGCACCAGCGCCGGCCGCTCCCGCCGAAACTCCCGCGCAAACAAACACGCGAAACCCGCCCCCAGCATGTTCTCCCAAAAATTCAGCCACGACGGCGCCTTCCGCGAAAACAGCCCGTGCAAGACCTGCCGCAACACCTCCGGCCGCCGCCACGACTCATACGGAATCATCCAAAACAGCGTCAGCAGCCGCCACTTGTTGAACCGCCTCACCGGCACACCACGAAAACTCCCGCCGCCTCCCCACAACGAATACAGCTTCAACTCCACGCCATGCGCCCGCATCGCGATAATCTCCCGCTGGAGAAAGGTCTCCGTCGCTTTCGGAAAGGTCGTGAACAAATAGGCAATGACAGGCGCGCGCGCAGACAAGGTCCCGCACGCTAAAACTCCCGCCCCGCCCCGGCCAAGCGGTAAACTCACCCCTCTCCACCCCACCTACCCTCCCCCGCGCGACCCCGCGCCCCCCAATCCTACCTCACCCCCGCCTCCCGCGCACCAACGCCCCCGCCCCGCGCTCTCG
>JAFAAS010000068.1 GCA_023426435.1 Verrucomicrobiota bacterium
TCTCCAAAGTGTCATATAATGTATGACACCTCCGCCTCCCGCTTTCCTCCGCCTCAACGAGTCACTTCCTTTTCCCGCCATTGCGCTCGCCGCCCGCGGTCCGCTGCATTTCTTCAACTCCGTTTTGCTATGAAAAAAATCCTGCCCCTCACCTGTCTTTTCATCGCGCGCGCGTTCGCCGCCGCCCCCAACGACGGCCTCCCCGCCCCCGAACTCACCGAGGTCTGGTCGCCCGTGCCGCCCGTCGTCTCCGCCCCCGCCAACGGAATTCCTTCCGACGCCATCGTTCTCTTCGACGGCAAGAACCTCGACGCCTGGGAATCCCTCAAAAAAGAAACCCTCGGCCAACCCGCGCCGTGGAAACTCGAGGGTGACGCCTTCGTCGTCGTCCCCAAGACCGGCGACATCCGCACCAAAGCCAGCTTCGGCGACGTTCAACTTCACATCGAATGGCGCTCTCCCGCCAAGGTCGTCGGCGAAGGCCAGGGCCGCGGCAACAGCGGCATCTTCTTCATGGGCCAATACGAGCTCCAAGTCCTCGATTCCCACAACAACAAGACCTACCCGAACGGCCAGGCCGCCTCCGTCTATAAACAACACATCCCGCTCGTGAACGCCTCCCGCGGCCCCGGCGAATGGCAAACCTACGATGCCATCTTTATCGCCCCGCGCTTCAACGCCGACGGCACGCTCCGCAGCCCCGCCCGCCTGACCGTTTTCCACAACGGCGTGCTCGTCCAACACAACGTCGAAATCCAAGGCGCCACCGCCTGGCGCGGCAAACCGTCCTACAAGGCGCACGCCGCCAAGTTGCCCCTCCACCTCCAGGACCACAACGACCCCGTCGCTTTCCGCAACATCTGGGTCCGCGAGATCTCGCTGCGCGACACCGAATAACTCCGCCTTTGCGGGTCCGTCCCGCTCCCCGCCCAACGGCAGACCTCCGGGTCCGCCGTTTTTTTATTCCCCACGAACGCGCGCCGGGCGCTCGCCGCTCACTGCATCCGCAATGGCAACGATCTCACCCGCGCCGCCAGCTCGTTCAGCACGTTGCTCGTCTTCTGCTCGCCCACGTCTTCACCCGTTCGAATCGTGCGCGCCGGCAGGAAATTATTGATCACCGCACAGTAGTCGCTGTTGACCATGATCCCCAACAGTTCGCCCGTCTTGCTCAACACGAGATCTCCCCGCGAGGGAGCGAAGTCACCAAAGATCCGCCGAAACAGTCGGTTGTCCACGCGCACGAAACCGGGCTGCGACGCATCCAGCTTGAATCCGACTTCGCCATAACCCGCCCCGCCGCCGTTCACCAGCACCGCTTCCGGAAACCGAAACGGGTCCAAGGCGGTTGGATACACTTTCACGCCCATCGTCCTCGCCTCTTCGTCGCTCACCGGCACCACCACGATGCGCGGATCGATCGACAGGAAATGCAGCTCCTGCGCATCCGCGCGTCCGCCGCCTTTCGAAAAATCCACCAGGATCTGATTCCAATCGTAGCTCGCATTCTCCACGAAGCGAAACGGCGTGTCCGCCACATGCATCAACGCATAGGTCTGCGAGCCGTCGGTCACGAGGATCGTCGAACTCGACGCCGACCGCGTCGCCGGCCCGAAAAACCCGTCGCGCACCGCGGTGAAATTCGTCGTCACACGATTCGCGAGAAAATCGTTGAACAACACGTTCGCATTGATCGGCCGATTCTCGCGAATCTCCTTCGTCAACGCGCCCGACGACTCCGCCAGCTGCCCCACGCCTTGCGCCAGTTGCGTCGTCGCTTCCTGCACTTTCAACCGCTCTTCACGTTCCGCCACCACTTGCTCCCGCAGCGTCTCCGCCGTGCTGCGCAACATCTGCTTTTCCTGCTCCGCCACTTTCACCGCCACATTCAAACTCTCGATCCGCTCCCGCGCTTCCACCTGGGCTTTCTCCGCCGCCGCCAACGCCTGCTGCTGCCGCTCCGCCTCCGCGCGCCGTTCCTCGAGCTCGCGTTGCAAACGCGCCAGCTCCTCCCGCGTCATCGCCGATTCCCGCGACGCCGCCTGCACTTTCGCGTTCAACTCTTCCGCCGTTTGCTGCGTCTGTTGCAGCGAGCTCGCCAGAGTCTGCCGCTCTGCTTCCAGCTTCTGACGGTCGGCTTCCAGCTTCGCGAGATTCTGCTCCCGCGTCGTCAGATTCGACTGCACCGACGCCAACTGCTGCGCCAGCTCCTCTCGGGTCGCGCGCTCGTCTTCGAGCGACAGCTTCATCGTCTCCACCAGATCCTGATCTTTCGTCACCGCATTCGCCGACATCTCCGGCACGGGCGGCTGCTTGACGGGCGCCGGCTCCGCCTTCTCCCAACGCGTGAGCGCGAGGAGATTCAGCAGGAGAAAATCGCAGAGAATGAGAAGAAGCGTCCTGTTCATGACGTCATCCGGAAACTACAGCCGACCCGTCACCGGCACCGTCTGCGTCGCCGCCGGCATCGTCGGCATCACCGTCGGCGTCACCGCCTGGCTGTCCAAAATCAACTGCCGCTTGTAGGGCCGCACGTGACGGATCTTCACGAAGGCCACGCAGGTGATGCCGAAAAGATTCGAAGAATACGCCGCCAGCAGGTTCGGCTCGATCACGCCGAGCACCTGCAACACCAGCGCCGCCGCCGTTCCGCCGATGCCGACATACAGGCCGCCGTCAAAGAGGTTCTCCTCGTTCTCCATCAGCCGGAGTTTCACCAGCGGCGACACCGGCGAGCGCGCGATGTCGCGGATCTTCATCAAGCAGGTGAAATACATCGCCACCTGCAGCGCGGCAAAAAAGCCAATCGAGAGAATCGTGGAGGAGTCCATGGTGGTAATCGTTTGATTGGGAGATTCGACGGGTGAGCTGGAATCGATGACGAGCGCCGGCAACACGAGTCGCTCGCGAAACTCAGAGGGCGGCGCCGCCTTCAACAAGAACGGTTCGGTCGCAACCACAATAAGCCCCGCAAACAAAAGCGCCAGCATCCCGCTGCGCATGCGCGGCAATCCGAACACCATCCCCGCAGTCGGCGCCACGATCCAAAGATCGAGCCCGCGAAACACCAGAAATGCGCCGAGGAAATACGCCAGATACTTCACCACCAGCATCGCATGCGGGTGCAGCATCACGATCGACGCCGCCGTCCCGAGGCCCGCATCGACGGAATGATTCACCGGCACCTGCCGCAGCATCAGCTGCTGCACCGCCCCCTGCCCATGCGAAAGCGCCAGGTGCAGATCCCGCAATCCCGTCTCGCCGTATTGTATCAGATAACTGGCGACACGATCCGCCGATCCCGAAAAGAGCGCCGCCACATACATCTGCGGAAACCGCTCCGGTGCCACGCGCGCGAGATGCGCGTATTGCCCGACCGTCTCCATGTCCTCCGTCCGCCGCACGAGCTCGCTCAACTGCGCCCAATCCAAGCGCCGGCCCAGCGACAACAAATCCAAAAAAAACGGCTCCAACCCGCCAAGGGTCTTCTGCGCGTTCGCCAAATCCGCCAGGCTCCGCACTTCCCGCTGCAACGCCGGCGAGAGATGCTCGCTTTGATACAGCAGCGCCGTGAGCAAAATGATCGCCTCCAACGGCTGCCCGCCCGCCTGCGTCGCCGGCACAAACCTTCCCGTCGACGTCAGCTCCCGCGTCTGCAGCAACGACCGCACGCCCAACGAACGCGAATTCGCCAGATATCCGCGCATCGTCGATCGCGCCCGCTCCGGCAAAAGAAACGTCAGCACCGGTGTGCTTTCCGTCCGGCCTTTGCTCTCCGACAAATTGAACAACGGCTCGAGAAACGGATCCCATCCGCCCCACGCCACCATCTCCGGTTGATGCGCCGACAACTCGTTCAACTGCCGCTCCAACACCTCCGCCTGCGGATCGTTCAAGGTCTCCGCCGCATCCAACACCAGCCTCGCCGGCCCAATCTTTTCCGCATCCACCAACTGCCGCCCAAACCCCGCGAGCGAGGGCGTGTTCTCTCCCGCTTCGCGCAACAGCGCCGGACTCACCGACTTCAGGTTTACCGGCACCGTCCACGCGGCCACCGCAATCGCGATTCCTGCGATCACCATCAGCGGAGCGATCAGCGAGCTTTTCGCGTAACCGGTTGAGTCGCTCATGTTAGGTAGTATTGGTTTGCAGAGCGAAATGGCAAACCCACGCTCCTGCGCCTACCGACCGATGTCCCTGCCAATTGTTCATTACAACGATCCCGTTTTGAGACGTAAGGGCGACAAAATCACCAGCTTCGACGCGCCTCTCGCCGAGCTCTCCGCCGCCATGATCGAGACCATGCACGCCGCCGGCGGCATCGGCCTCGCCGCCCAACAAATCGGCCGCGCCCTCCAGCTCTGCGTCGTCGATCTGCGCGCCGCCGAAATCGACTTCGATTGGGAACTCGATGGCGCCAAACCGCCGCTCGAACTCTTCATGCCGATGACACTCGTCAACCCCGTCATCAAAATCGAACGCGACACCGACGACTACATCGTCGAGGAGGGCTGTCTCTCGTTTCCGAAAATCCGCGGCGATGTCGTCCGCCCCGACGAGATCACAGTCACGTTTCACGACGAACGCGGCATCCCTCACATCCTCCGCTGCAACGGCCTCCTCGCCCGCTGCATCCAACACGAGGTCGATCACCTCAACGGCATCCTCTTCATCGACCGCATGGAAAAAAAGGTCCGCTCGAAAATCGACGCCGACATCAAGGCCCTCGCCAAAGCCACCCGCGACTCCGCCCACGCCTAAGCGAAGCCCGATGCCGTGAGCGACTTCCATCACGTTTCACCGCTCTTCGAGTTCCGATTTTCCACGCCCGCTCTCCCTTCGCGTAAGTTCGTCTCCCTTCGTGGTTGAACCGAATCGTCCCGGCTTCCCCCACCTCATCGCCAGCCCCTCCACTCTCCCATGTCTCAAAAATCCGACGGCATGAACTACGCCCCACAGGGCCAGCCGCGTCCCGTCGTCAAACCCGGCGAGTTCATCTTCGCCGCCGCTCACCTCGATCACGGTCACATCTACGGCCAGTGCAACGGCCTCCTCGAAGCCGGCGCCGAACTGCGTTGGGTCTTCGAACCCGACGCAGCGAAACGCGACGCCTTCCTCCAGAAATTTCCCCAAACCCGCGTCGCCCACTCACTCGATGAAATTCTCGACGACGCCGACGTGCAACTCGTCACCGCCGCCGCGATTCCCAACCAGCGCGGCGCCCTCGGTTGCCGCGTCATGTCCGCCGGCAAAGATTACTTCACCGACAAAACGCCGTTCACCACCTTCGAACAACTCGACGAAGCCCGCCGCATCGCCGCCGCCACGCAGCGCAAATACATGGTTTACTTCAGCGAGCGGCTCCACGTCGAAGCCGCCATGCACGCCGGCGATCTCGTTCACGGCGGCGCCATCGGCCGCGTCGTTCAAGTCATCGGCCTCGGCCCGCATCGCCTCAACAAACCATCGCGCCCCGCCTGGTTCTTCGAACGCGAAAAATTCGGCGGCATCCTCTGCGACATCGGCAGCCATCAATTCGAACAATTCCTCCACTTCACCGGCGCCACCGACGCGACCGTCACTCAGGCCGCCATCGCCAACTACGCGAATCCCGATCACCCCGAATTCGAAGACTTCGGCGAAGCCTCCCTCACCGGCAACAACGGCACGTCCAACTACGTCCGCGTCGACTGGTTCACCCCCGACGGCCTCAGCACCTGGGGCGATGGTCGCACGATCATCCTCGGCACCAAGGGCTACATCGAACTCCGCAAATACGTCGACGTCGCCCGCGAGAAATCCGGCGATCACCTCTATCTCGTCGACGACCGCGGCGAACACCACCTCGACGTCGCCGGCAAGGTCGGCTTCCGCTTCTTCGGCGAACTCATTCTCGACTGCCTAAACCGCACCGAAAAAGCGATGACCCAGGCGCACGCGTTCAAAGCCGCCGAGCTCTGCCTCCGCGCCCAAGCCGCCGCCCGCCGCCTCGCCTGAACCTCGCGGTTCCAGGTCGCAGCAACCGTCCCGGCGAACCGTCGCGCCTCGCCTACAACAAATCCGCCGCCAGCTCCGCCAGCCTCGAACGCTCGCCCTTCATCAATTTCACGTGGGCCGCGAGCGACTGCCCCTTCATCCGGTTGTGGCAGTAAACCAGTCCGTTGCTCCGCGAATCCACATACGGATTATCGATCTGCGCCGGATCGCCGATCAGCACGATCTTCGATCCTTCCGAAATTCGCGTGATCACCGTCTTCGCCTCATGCGGCGTCAGCTGCTGCGCTTCATCGAGAATGAAGAACCGCCGCGCGATCGATCGCCCACGGATAAACGCCAGCGCCTCGATCTCCACCATCCCGCTCCGCAACAACCTCTCGTAAGGCTTCGCCAGCGCGCTGTTGCCATGCCCGCCATTCTGCGACGCATGACTCGGCTGCGGCGCGGTCAACGCCGCCACATAATGCTCGTCGCCTTTCTTGCGCTTCTTCTTGGCCACTTTCTTCGACGCAAATTGCGGCTCCTTCGGCGGCTTCGACGGCATCAACACCTCCAGCGCATCGTAATACGGCTGCAGCCACGGCTTCATCTTCTCCTCCAGCGTGCCGGGCAGAAATCCAATGTCCTTCCCCAGCGCGATCACCGGACGCGAGATCGACACGCCGTCATAACGCGAATGCTCGTCCTGCGTTTGATGCAGCGCCCCCGCGATCGACAACAACGTCTTGCCCGTGCCCGCTTTCCCGAAACAGGTCACAATGCTCACACTGTCATCGAGCAACGCATCCAAAAAAAACTGCTGCTCGAGATTGCGCGCGCGAATCGGCACCCCGCCGGGCGCCTTCACGAAATCCGGCAGCTTCAATCGCCGCACCAGCCCGTCCCCGTAATACCGCGCCGGCATCGTCTTCCCTTCATCCGAGCGCAACAGCACATATTCGTTCAAATACATCGGACGCGCCAGCTCGTCCGCCAACTCGAACTCCCCTTCCGAACAAAACCGCTGTAGTTCGTAAATCGATACCGGAATCTCCCGATAACTCGCCTCGTCCACCGGCTCCGGAACTTTGTCGTTCAGATAATCTTCCGACTCCAACCCGACCGCGCGCGCCTTCAGCTGCACGTTGACGTCCTTCGTCACCAGGATCGTCGGCGGCGGAAACTGCTCCTGCACAAACAACGCCGCCGCGATGATCCGGTTGTCCTTCTTCGCCAGGTCCGGCAGGATCGCGCGCAGCCGCTGCATCGCGGGCGACGTGCGATTCGGATCCACGAGGTAAGGATTGATGATGATCGAAAGCGTGCCGCCATTCGGCAGCTCGACGCCTTCGTGCATCGACCGCGAATCCGGCAGCAACTCCTGCAGGATCCGATGCACGCGCCGCGCATTGCGCCCGCGCTCGGTCGATTGCTCCGCTTTGATCGAGTCCAGCTCCTCCAGGACTTCGACGGGAATCGCGAGGTTGTTGTCCTCGAATTTGTAGATCGACTGCGGGTCGTGAAGGAGAACGTTCGTGTCGAGCACGAAGGTCTTCACTCTGGCCGTCACCCTGAACCGCGGATTTGGGGCTAGCGCCCCGCGGGAATTTTCCATCGTGTGTGGATAACTTGTGAGCAACTGTGCACGAAGCGTGCCGCTTGTCCATGATAGAGTCCCGACGAGACTCGATTGTTTCATTTCTTCGGCGCGAACTCTGCAATCTGCACGCCAACTTTCCCCGCCTCTCGCGGATCACGGAATAAATTCTTCCGGCGCGCGCGGCTTCTTCGGACGCGGCTCCGTCCACAAGCGCAACATATACTCCGCCAAATTCCGCATGCTCGTCCGTTGCACGCCTTGCCGCGCCGCCAGCTCCCGAAAGGGCGACGCCACCGCGCTCCGCTCCTCGAAATAATACCATAAGTCCGTCGCCAGTCGCGCCGCCGCCAGCGCGACGTCATCGCTCTGACGCAAAGTCGATTGAACCTTCGTTACCCAGAAATGTCTCTCCTCAGGGTGGGATTGCACATAATCGAAAACCATCTGCTCGGCCGCATTCAAACTCATGGGCCGGCAAGGTGGCGCGACCGTCCCCAAAAACAAACGGAATTAGCGGACCGAACGTGCCATTGCATTCTGACTTTCAACTACTAGCATCCGAACGAACCCATCCTCCTCATGTGGCCTAAACTCCGAGACCAGTTCCCCGCGATCCTTCTCACCGCGATTATCATCACCGGCGCGGCTTTCTGGCTTCATCATAAAACGGTCACCGACATGACCGTTCGCCAACAGACCGAACTCACGCCGCTGCGCGAACAAAACGACGCACTCCGCCAAGCCGCCGAAGAGAACCGGCAACAGATCGAAGCCACCAACAAACTCCTCCGCGACGCCATCGCCCGCCGCGAAGCCGACATGTTCCGCACCGACGAGGAACTGCAGCAGCTCAACCTGGAGCGCATGGACGCGCTCGCCGAAGCCATCGCGCGCAAGGTCCAACCGTTCAACGCCCTCCCCAAAACCCCCGAGGAAGCCGAGCAGATGCAGAACGAGCAGGTCGACAAGGTCTCCTCCCGCATGGCCGAGCGCATCCAGCCGATCCTCGCCGAGATGTCGAAGGACCAAAACCTCACCCGCGAAACCATCGCGCAATACTCGCAGCGCATCTCCGATCAGGTCGGCAACGTCCTCACCGCCGAACTCGCGCGAAATCAGCAGCTCAACAACAATCTCCAAGCCACCCAGGCCGTCGCCCAGGATTCGCTCAAACTCTCGCACGAGATCACCGCGCTTTACCTGAGCTCCTTCAAAGACCAAGGCATCCTCACCCGCCTCCTCACCCTGCCGGCCAACGTCGTCAAGGACGCCGCCAGCCTCAGCATCGTCTCGAGCAACGATCGCAAGAAGGTCGAAGAACAACTCGTCGCCAAAATGGCCGAAATCGATCGCCGCCTCACCGAGCTCCAGCAACAAAACCCGCAGCACTAATCCGCCCGGGTTTCCGTTTCCTCCGTCTCGCCGCGCGTTCCCCGCGCGGCTTTTTTTTGCTCATTTCATTCTGAGCGAAGCGAAGAATCCATTATATCATATTAAATAAAGTTATAGCCGTTGGCCGAATCGGAAATCCCGATTTGAACCACGAAGGCACCGAGCACACAGAGGAAGGCCACGGGATCTCTCCGTGCCTCTGTGCCTCTGTGGTTCACCTGAAGGGCTATAGTTTTTCTGAAAACGCTCCAAGTCGCCGCATTTCACCAGCTACCGCGGACCACTCTCTCCCGAAAAATAGAAGGGGCGAGCGGCCACACAAAAACCGCTCGCCCGCTGCTTCTTCATTAACCCCCAAAGGGAATTCTCACGAAACGCTCGCCAGCGCCGGCTGGCTCTTGCCGAGGTTCGCCTTCGCCTCCTCCAGCGAATCGTAGAAGGTCCACGAGCGCGTATCCTCAAAGCCCTTACACTCCGCGACGATCTGCGGATTCGCCACGAGCGCGAACTGCATCGCGAGCTCGCGGCAGGTCTGCATCGCCTGAAACAGCAGCTTGATCACGCCCATGTGCAGCGAGCGGATCTGATGGATGTCGATCACGACTTTGTTGTGACCGGCATCGACCGCCTCGGCGAACTTCGGCTTCAAATACGTGGCCGCCTCCGCAATCACCGACGGCGAGCAATTCTCCGGCAACCGCATGATGAGGCAGTCGCCTTCCGTCGAGTAATAGCGCTGCGACGTGTCGAGGTTCATCGCTTTCGCCATCTTCGTCTCGAGTTCTCCGAGATCGATCGGCTTCGTAATGATCGCGCTGAAACCCACGGTCTGCGCCTGCTGCTGCTGCGCCGTTTCGGTCTTCACCACCAGCGCAAACACCGGCGTGTATTTCGTCTTCACGTTTGTCCGAATCAAACGGAACAACGTGAACGCCGATTCCTCCGGCAGCGACAAGCTCACGAGCATCATGTCCGGCGGCGTGCGCGAGCAGAAGTCGATCGCCTCACCCTGCGTGCTCACCCCATGAATCTTCCACGGCGTGTGCTTCAGGCCTTCCTGAATCTGCTGAATGATCGCGGGCTTGTCCTCGACGATGAGAATGTCCGCCGGATCGAAAATCGACTTCGCCTTCGCCGGCGTCTCCGACAACGGCTTCAAATCGATCACGCGTCCCGCCTTCTCGATCAGCACGTCTTCCTTGAAGGGCTTCACGAGATAATCGCGCACGCCGATCTTCGCGATCTTGAGCACATTGTCGCGACCGCCTTCAGCCGTGAGCATCATCACCGGAATGCCCTTCAACGCCGGGTCGGCCTTGAGCTTCGTCAACATCTCCACGCCATCCATCACGGGCATCGTGACATCGAGGAGGATGAGGTCCGGGCTTTCCTTCGCCGCGAGCGCGAGTCCTTCGACACCGTTCGCCGCCTCGAGGATTTCGCAGTCGTAGGACTTGAAGGCTTTTTTGACGATGATGCGGACGGTCTTCGAGTCGTCCACCGTGAGAATCTTGTAGCGCATGGTGTGTGAAAAGATGGGAGGGTTTTACTCGTCCTGCTTCATCAGGATGTCCGCGATGATCTTGTGACCGGAGCAATCGAAGTGATAGATGTGCCGCGTCACCGAGCTGATCGGCTCGATGGTGAAATTGCTGCCGTGCAGGATTGACGGGATCGTGAGCTTGCAGGTGTAGCCGGCATCGCAGAGGCCGTTCTTGAAACTGCCGACCGTCATGTTCGTGAGCTCGCCGATCGCGTCGTTGATCACTTCGTCCCCCGCTTCGCTCAACTCGTCCTCCGTCATGCCGAGCAGGTGACACGTGCAATGCCTCGCGAATCCAAGATCTAAATACAGATAAATGAGCCCGTTCGCCTCGCCGATGAAGCCCACCGTGCCCACCACATGCGGGCGGGGATTGTCGGCCAGCGGGGATTGCACCGGCCAGACTTGGTCAAGGTCCGCGCCGTTTACCGGCGTCAACGTCGGCTCCCGGCCGAGCATGGTTTTGAACACATCGGCTACAGCGCGCGCGATGTTCTCCTTGATCTGAACGGCGGTGATTTGCTCAGCGGCTGGCATGATGGAAGGGGCGAAAGCGTTGCTCCACGCTGCTATCGGCCGAAACCCCGCCAGGTTTAACAGGATTGTTGCGCGTGCCTTCGAAACGCTCCCTCCCGGATCCTCGCCCCATGGAGGCGCGGCGCCCTCACCGCGCTTCGACTTGAAGACGCCGCGGCTCGCCGGCGCGCCTGGCGCTACGCTCGCCTATCCGTCGATCGATGCCAGATCCGCGTCGATCGGATCACCCGCCTCGCGATACTCCTGCAACTTGTTGCGCAGCGTGCGAATGCTGATGCCGAGCTCCGCCGCCGCCTGCGTGCGATTCCCAGCCGTTTGCCGCAACGCCGCTCGAATCGCCTGCTTCTCCAACTCGTCCAACCGCAAAACGTGGCCACTCTCATTCGTCACCGGCACCACCGGTTCGACCAGCGGCAACTCCGAGGTCGCCACCGTCGCGCTCGGCGTTTGCGCCGCTCCCGCTTCCCCCACCGGAAACGGCGGCTCGCTCACCAGCGTCAGATCGCCCGGCAACCCCAGCGCTCCCGTGCTCACCGGCCGGCCCGCTTCCGACAAAATCACCGCCCGCTCGATCGTGTTCTGCAACTCGCGCACATTCCCCGGCCAGCGATACGCCTGCAGCGCCGCGCGCGCCGATTCCGAAAAACCCGCCACTTTCACGCCGTGCTTGCGCACAAAGCGCCGCAGGAAGTGCTCGGCCAGAAACAACACGTCCTCGGGACGATCCCGCAGCGGCGGCACGTGCACCGGAAACACATTCAGCCGGTAATAAAGATCCTGCCGAAAATCGCCTTTCTCCACGTGCTTCAGCAGATCGCGATTCGAGGTCGCGATGATGCGCACGTTGACCTTGATCGTCCGGCTCCCTCCGACGCGCTCGAACTCCCGCTCCTGCAACACGCGCAACAGCTTCGCCTGCAAATTCAGCGGAATCTCGCTCACTTCGTCGAGCAGCAGCGTGCCTTGATTCGCCAGCTCGAAACGCCCTTCCCGCCGCTCCGTCGCCCCCGTGAACGCACCGCGCTCGTGCCCAAAGAACTCGCTTTCGATCAGGTTCTCCGAGATCGCCGCGCAGTTCATTTTGATGAACGGATGCCCGCGCCGCGGGCTCCGCCGATAAAACTCGCGCGCCACCATCTCCTTGCCCGTGCCACTCTCGCCCGTCACCAGCACCGTCGCATCCGTCGGCGCCACCCGCTCGATCAACTGCCGCAACCGCATCATCGCCGGACTGCGCCCCACCAGCGTGCCATCCTCATCCTCGGGATCGTCGCTCAACAGCCGGCTCACCTTCAACAGCTGCCGATACGACTGCGCCTTCTTCAGGATCACATCGATCTGGCTCGGCGAAAACGGCTTCAACACATAATCGAACGCCCCCGCGCGCATGCACGCGACCGCGGACTCGATCGTGCCGTATCCAGTTACCATTACAACGAGCGGTCGCTCCGGCAGCGCCGACACGTGCTCGAGAAACTTCTGCCCGTCTCCATCCGGCAGCCGGATATCGAGCATCATCAAATCGAACTGCTCCCGGTCCAGGATCGCCTTCGCTTCCGCCAGATTGTTCGCGCAGGTAACCGGCAGTTTGTGCCGCTGAAAAATGCTTTGGAGCAGATTGCGGACAACGAGCTCGTCCTCGACGATCAGTATCTTCTCGAAAGACATTTCAAATCGGGCGGTGCATTTCAGCGAATTCCCTCCCGCAATCGCGAAAGGCTGGACCGCGAAATAAGACAGGCCGCGCGACGCAGTTCAAACAAATGTTCCGCCCGCTCACCCGCCCGGCGACAAGAGTGCGCTCACTCTGCGCATTACATCAGCCGGCATATACGGTTTAGGCAAAAATTGACACGGCCCGCCAACCGCAAGCTGCGCTTCCAGCGCCCGCTGATCGCGCCCGCTCGTCAAAAGCAGCGGCAGCCCGGGAACCGCGCCGCGCAACTCCCGACAGAGCTCCGCGCCTCCCGTGTCCGGCAGCTGGCAATCCACGAACGCCAGCGAAATCGCCGCCCGATGCTCGTTGAACAACTTCAACGCCTCCGCCCCGTCCGCCGCCCGCAAGACCCGCACTTTCATCCGCGACAACAACGTCGTCAGCAGGAGGGCGAGCGGATCCTCATCTTCCACCAGCAATACCACGACTTCACGCATCGCCGGAGCTTCGGCGGCTGCCGGCTCCAGGCTAGGAAAAAGAGCGGCCGAAGAAAGCATCGCCGGGGTTCATCGGCCCGCCGCCAAAAAAGTTAAACAATTTTCTCAACTTTCCGCCCGCCCGGTCGATGAGAGCCTTCGCGGCCTCCCTGGCCGCTCCTTCCAACTTCATCTCCATGCGCCTGCTCTCCTTTCTCACGGACGTCGAACGCGCCCTCCGCCTCGAAGCCAATGCCGGCGAAGACGCCATCTGGGAGAGCAGCCGAATCGTAAACTTCAAGACCGGCCTCGGCCGTCTAACCCTCACGCTGCGAGATCAGGACTGCGGCCTCCCCGCCGGCACCGTGCTCCTCCAATATTTCGCCCTCGCCAACGGTTCCTTCTGCCTGAAGGCCACCCTCAACTGGGAGGGCTCCAACGCCGGCACCCTGCTTTCGATTTACGATACGCCGACGCTCAATTGGAAACTCGAGGCGAGTCGCGTCGCCACCGCCTGGCTCGCCGGCCCACCCGCCACCGCGACCGAGCCGGCTTCCGCCCTCGAAGAAGAACGCATCGCCGCCGTCGGCTGATTCGCTCATTCCAACTTGGCGCCTTTGTGCCCGCGGCGGTCTCGGACCGCCGCCTTTTTTTCATGCGGAGCTTCACTCCGCACCGCCGCGTCCGCGTCTCAACCCGTCGCGTTCAACCGCGACATCCCTCCGCGCGGCTCACGCTCCGCCCGGCCATACGCCGGGGCGATGCGCCCCAAACGCGACATGCTCTCCTGCACCGCCAGCAATTCGCTCCGCGCCGTCGCCAGCTGCGTTTCGATCAAATCGATGTTGTGCTGCCTCCGCGCCAGCAGCGCCGCCACGCGCGCCCGCGCGATCTCGTTGTCCACTTCCGGAGCCAGCGCGGCGATTTCGTCGACGACCGGCGCCGCGCGCCGTTGCACCGCGGCAACCGCTTCGAAATCGCCTTCAACGACATTGTTCGCTTCCTGCGAAACCAATTCGTCCAACGCGCCGAGCAGGCGGTGAAAACGTTCCCGCGGGCTCTGCTTCATCGCAGTCTCAGGCCACGCCGCGGAGTCCTTCCGCGGGCGCCGACTCTTGCTTGCTCAACATTTCCGCCCACGCGTCGCGGAGCGAGCGGACGAGCTCCTCCACTTCGTGAACGATCGCTACATCCTTGCGCAGATTCGCTTCGAAGAGGCGGCGAGTGTGATAATCGTAAAGCCGGTAGAGCGTTTGAGCGAACTCACCACCCGCTTCCATATTCAATCCACTCTGCAGCTCGACGATGATGTTCTGCGCCTTCTGCAGCTGGTGATTGATCACTTCGATGCGCCGCGTGTCCGTCTCCGGCCGCTCAAACGCCTCGACCGCGATCGCCATCGCTTTCAGCGCACCATCATAAAGCATCAGAACCAACTGTCCGGGACTCGCGGTGAGCACCGCGTTCGTCCGATAGGCCTTCACGTAGCCGGTGGCGACCATGGGAGCTTACGCTTCGGATTCGCTGAGATCGGGCGAGCGCAGGATCATCTCGCCCACTTTGCTCATGACGTCGCGCGACGGATAATTCGGATCCGCCGCCAGCGCGCGAGCCCGGTCCACCACGTCGGGGCGAATCTCAGGCTGGCGTTGAAGTTCGGCGCGCAGGAATTCGGCGCTGTCGGTCGACAGCTGGTCCCGCCGCGGAGCGGGCGGACGAGGCGTGGCCTGGCCGGCGGCCGCCACGTTTTCCGTGTGCACCGTCCGGTCGGTTGATGTCGTGGAATTGATCATTGGTTTCGTGGAACGAAACGGTCAGCCTCTGAGGTCAATTACAGGGAACGCCGTTGTTGCTGAAACAAGTTATCGGTCAGAGCTGGAAAGACTTTAGCTCAGCTTAACGTCGCTTCGCCTCCGCGCTTGCAGGCGGCGGCGGCGTATAAACCGGCGGCAGCGTTGCGAACATTTGCGCCGCCACATACTGGCCAAACTTCGAGGGCGAATGCGCCACGCCGCGCGTCAAATCCGCCGGCACGCCGCCACGATCCGAATCGATGAAATGCCGCCGCGCACTGTTCTCGATCGCAGGATCGGATCCCGCAAAAACATTATCGAAGGACCACAACAACCGCACGTCCTCGTCCGCCGTCGCCAGCTTCGCGCGCACGCCAATCGTCAGCGGGCGATACGGCTTATACGCGGTCAGATCGACAAACATCACTCCATCGACCGCGAGGTCGCGTCGGAGTTTCGCCAGGAAATCGTGCGGCAGCGCCGAGGTCGACAGCACTTCCGAACGCCGGAAACGCCGCAACAGATCTTCGCGCGTCAACGTGACCACCTCGAAGCGATTCTGCTTCTGCAGTTCCGCGGCAAACACCGGCGTCAGCGCCGACGCGCTCTCCTCGTCCGCCACCGATCCGCCCGCGATCGGCAACAACACCACCCGACGCAGCATTTCCGGCAACTGCGGTTCTCCCGCCACGTTGCCTGGCGAACGAAAAGGCCCGGTGCGCGCACTGTCGTGCGCCGGCGGATGCATGCAGCCCGCCAGCACGACCAACGCCGCTCCGACGATGCAACTGCGGGCGTGAACGAATCGCGATGATCTCATCGCTAGTTGTTACTCTTCTTGAAGAACATGTCCTCGATGCTCTTCTGCTGATTCGCCGCTGTCGACTGCGCATCCTGCATCGCCAGGAACGCGCTCATCAGGAGCGTTCGCTGATTTTCGGCCCGGCGATTCAACGAGTCGATCTGCGTCTGAAGGTCGCTGTTCTGCTTGATCAGCGTCGCATTCTGCGCCGCGAGCGGACCCGATTTCGTCTTCAACAAATCCGTCAGATAACTCGAAAACTGCTGCGCGAAACCGGTCGAGGTGTTGCCAAAGAAATTCGCGATGTCGTCGCTGTTTTCGCTCAGCATCGTCTCGAGCTTTGCCGGGTCCTTGATCTTCAGCTGCGAGCTGATCGAATCGAAATCGATGCCGAGATCCGCGATGCGCAACATCGTCGTGCTCAATCCGGAAATCGCGCCAAACGCCAGCGTGCGCAGCTTCGTGCCCCAGCGCTCCACTTCCTGATTTCCGCCGAGCGTCGATTTCGACACCTTGCCATCCGCCGTCGTCGAGATCGCCGTCTCTTGATCGATGAAGCTCTGCACGAGGTTGAACTTCTCGATGAAGTCTTCCAGCGCGCCTTTCATCTTCGCCGTATCGGCTTCGACGGTGATCGTCTGCGTCGTCGCGGAATCCGCTTTGATCGTGAGTCCGGTGATGCCGTGCTCCGTCGCCGTGAACGTATTGCTCTTGCTCGTGATCGTCTCGCCGCCGTTGACGGTGAACTTCGCATCTTTCCCGCGCTGCAACGACGAACCGCTCGTCAACCCCATCGCATCGAGCAACCCGCCCGAAACTTCGTTCGCGCCCACGCCCGTGTCGCCCGTCGAATTATTCGTCAGCACGAAGCGATCGTTCGCCGAATCGTAAGTCGCGGTCACACCCGCCGTCGACTTGTTGATCTTGGTGAGAACACCGCGAAGGGTGTCGGTGTTGACGTTGTAATCGATCGTCACGCCGTTGATCGAAAAACTGCCATTGCCGTCCGCGTCCGCCTCGAGCGAGCCAGCGAGCCGCGACGACGCGAGTGTCGCCGAGAGCGAAGCCGAACCGAGTTTGCCGGAGCTCGTGACCGTGCCCGTGCCGTTGTTCGAAAGCTGAAGCGCCGAAAGAAAATTACTGGAGTCGTTCACCGCCCCCAGCTCGATCTCGCCCGCGCTGGTGAGCGTCACCTTGTCCGTTCCCGCATCGTAGGAGGCCGTCACCGCCCCACCCGTCTCCGCCGAAATCCGATCGAAGACGTCCTGCAGCGAATCCGTAAGCGCGACGGAAATCGTTTTTCCGTTCACCGTGAAATTGCCTTCGGTGATCGACGTGGACGTCGCGAGCGTCGCAATCGTCGTGCCCGACACATCGCTGGTCGCATTCAACGGACTCGACACTCCACTCGCGCCCACCCGCTTCGACGCCGTCGCGAGCTGCGAAACCGCAATCGAGTAGCTGCCCTGCGTCGCGCCGCTCGAGGGCGTGAGCGACCAGGTCGAACCGCTCGTGCTGGAACTCGCCGTGCGGCTCCGGAAAAGCGTCGTCGAGCGAAGGTCCACCGCCGCGCCCGACAAATCGGAGAGCAAGCTGTTCAGCACGCCCAAGCTCGCGAGCTTGTCGTTGTTCACCGCCTGCTCGTTCTGCAGGCGCGCGATCGGCATCTTCTCGATCGTGACCAGCTGATCCACCACCGACTGCCAGTCGAAAGAGTTGTCGATTAAACCTGAGACGGAGATGCCGGCCATGGTGGGTGAATGGAATGAAGCAACAGGAGGTATCGACCGCTTCTGCCAAAACTTAAGCCCGCGGAAATTTTCAATAATTCCGCTAAATGGAACTTGACCCGACCCGATATCAGGCCCCGTCGCAACAAGGGTTGTGACCGGCGAGATCGAGAGCCGAACCCACTCGATCCGAATGCGACACGGACGTCGCTGTCAGGAATCAAGGAAGATACCATGCCTGTTGTCATCAACACCAACTTCGCGGCTACCGTTGCCGCGAACAACCTCGCCGCCTCCAACACCTCGTTGCAGCGGAGCCTCAACCGGCTCTCCAGCGGCTCGAAAATCGTGAACCCCGCCGACGACGCTGGCGGCCTCGCCGTCTCCATGAAGTTGTCCGCCGCCGCCGTCCGCCAGGGCGCGGTCGCGACCAACATCGGCAACGCGTCGTCGTATCTGCAAACGCAGGACGGCGTCCTCAAGGTCGCCGGCAAGGTTCTCGATCGTATCGGAGAGCTGAAGACTCTCTACATGGATCCGACCAAGAACCCGGACGACCTGGCCAACTACGACGCGGAATTCACCGCACTTCAGGATCAGCTCGAAGCCCTCACCAACGAGGAATTCAACGGCGTCGATCTCTTCGGGTCCAACAACCTCGTCGTCTCCGTCACCGAAAACGGTGCCACCGCTTCCGCGGTCACCATCCAGGGCCGCGATCTCGGCGACGTCACGGACGGCATTGGCGCCCTCATCGACGGTGCCGTGACAAGCCTCGGCTCCGCCGGCTTCGATCTCGAAGACATCACCGACGCGATTCAGAACGTCGCGACGATGCGCGCTGAAAACGGCGCTGAACAAAGCCGCCTCGGCTTCGCCGCCGAACTGCTTACCGTCAACAAAGCCAACCTCGAGGCCGCCTCGAGCCGGATTGTCGACGTGGATGTCGCACACGAATCCACCCAACTCGCACGCTGGAACACGCTCGTGCAAGCCGGCACGGCGATGCTCACGCAAGCCAACCAGAGTGCGCAGACCGCACTCAAGCTGCTCCAGTAATCCTGGAATAGCTTCCTTGCCCACCGCGCGGGCGGAGTAGTGACCCGTTCGCGCGACGCAGAGATTCTCACGCGGTTGTCTGAATCTGTGGGGCCCGAAGCTAGTCCTTGAACCCCCATCCTTTCTTGCGCGGCAGCAGCGCAAAACCCTTTGAGGCACTTGCCTCGAACGGCGCGGCCTACGCCGATTATCAGGGCCCGTGGCGACGACGGATAGTCGCAGCTTAAGATCAAGGATAGACCATGCCAGTCGTGATTAATACCAACTACGCCGCGACCGTTGCGGCAAACAACCTCGCCGCCAGCAACACCTCGTTGCAACGGAGCCTTAACCGGCTCTCCAGCGGCTCGAAGATCGTGAACCCGTCCGACGATGCCGGCGGTCTCGCGGTGTCGATGAAACTGTCCGCCGCGGCCGTCCGTCAGGGCGCCGTTGCGACGAACATCGGCAACGCGACGTCCTACCTGCAGACTCAGGACGGCGCCCTCAAGGTCACCGGCAAGATCCTGGACCGCATGAGCGAACTCAAAACGCTCTACGCCGACCCGACGAAGAACAGCGACGACCTCGCCAACTACGACTCGGAGTTCACTGCGTTGCAGGATCAGCTCGAGGCGATCACCAACGAGGAGTTCAACGGTGTCGACCTGTTCGGATCGAACAACCTGACCGTCAACGTCACCGAGAACGCTTCCAGCGCCTCGGCCGTTACGATCCAGGGTCGCGATCTCGCGGACGCCACGGCAGGCATCGGCGCCATTATCGACGCCGGTGTCACAAGCCTCGGCTCGGCCGGCTTCGATCTCTCGGACATCACCACCGCGATCCAGAATGTCGCGACGATGCGTGCCGAGAACGGTGCCGAACAGAGCCGCCTCGGCTTCGCCGCCGAGTTGCTCACGGTCAACAAGGCCAACCTGGAGGCCGCCTCCAGCCGCATTGTGGACGTCGACGTCGCACAGGAGTCCACCCAGCTCGCCCGCTGGAATACTCTCGTGCAAGCCGGCACCGCGATGCTCTCGCAGGCGAACCAGAGCGCTCAGTCGGCGCTCCGTCTGCTCCAGTAACGTAATCTCCGCTCAGGGATTGCCCTGATCGCCCTCCTGGCCGCCGTATCGCGCGGCGGCCAGGCACTCGCGAACCAGACGCAATCCCTGCGGAGGCCCCGGCACGAGGTTGTCGGGTAGTTGGAAAACAGTCCGCTTCTCGCGTCATGCGAAAGTGGATACCCGGCCCAAGCAGTCAGCTCAGTGACTGCAATCAGTGCAACAAGGCCCCGGCTTCAAACCCCGGGGCCTTCGCATTTCCCAAAACCGCCCGCCGCCGTCCCGCCGTGCTCGTGATTCCTGCTCCTGCTCGTGCTCCCCTCCCCGCGACCAAGCGCGCTCCCATCCAAGCCCCCGCCCACATTACGATCCCGCAAGTCATCCTCTCTCCTGTCGCAACCCCCTGACTCAATCCCGCGTCCTTCGAGCCGATAACTGTCAGTAACGCCGCATCGCAATCCACTCGCGTGCAACGCGCCTATTTCATGTCCAGGCTTCTGCTCGAAAAACCCATTCCCGGTGCGACCACCTGCGTCCTCGTCGGAGACGCCACGGTGCTCGACCGATCGCGCCTCCACCATTTTCGCCACCTTCTCTGGCTCACCGATCGCGACAGCGTCCAACGCGCCCGCCCAATTCTGCCCCGCCACGCCATCGAAACCACCATCGTCGACGAAGCTCCCGCCCGTTCGGCCGTCGAACAATTCCTCCGCCGCGACCCGCGCCATCTTCCTTCCGTCTTCGTCAGCGACATCGTTCTCACGCAACACTCCGACGCCTACCGCCGCGCGCTCCGCGAACTGGACGCCACGCTCGAAAGTCACCACCACAGCCGCGCCGCCCGCCAGAAAGACGGCTTCATCTGGCAAAAACGCCTTTTCGAAAATCTCGGCGACTACGCCACCCACCGCCTCCCCGCCGAATGGTCCGGCCTCCTCGAAGGACTTCCCGCCCTCATCATCGCGGATCCCTCCACCGAAATCCTGACCGATCTCCACGCCCGCTCCGCGGAGGCCGTGCTCTTCGCGCCCGCGTCGTCGTTGCCCAGCCTCGCCCGCCATCACCTCGCCGCCGATTTCACCCTCGCGATCGACGGTGCCGGTGTCCCGAAAACCTTTCCATCATCCAACTCCGCGCCCGCTCGCCTGGTCCTCTCGCCTATGGGGGATTCTGCCTGGCCGCGCACCTTCACCAAGGTCGATCGCTACTATCTCTCAACGCGCCATCCCACGATCGATTGGCTCGCCACGCAGGCGATCTCGCCTCCGCCGGTCGCCGTCGCCGACGACTACATTGCCACCGCGCTTGCCCTCGCTCGCTTCCTCGGATGCTCGCCCATCCAGGTGTTGAGCGAAAAAGATTCGACGCCTCAACGCACCACTCGAGCCGGACTCTCCAACCTCAAAATCTCGCGGCTCGCCAACCTCCGCCCCGCCGTGCCGCCTCCGCCCGCCGTCCTCCTCGCCGCGCGCAATCGCGTGCGACTCGCCGCCACCCTCGGACGCACTCAATCCACCGAAATCCGCCGCATGCTCGAGAGCCGCACGCCCGAAGCCGCCGCCTTCGCACTCCGCCAGCTCTTCAGCGATCAAACGTTCGCGAACGTGTTCGGCACATTTTCGCTAAAACTCGCTCCGCACCTTGTGCCACCCATCGAATCCGCCCCTGCCGTCTGGCACGCCTTCCTCGACGAACTCGACCAACTCGCCGCCCTCGCCGCCCGGTAGGCAGCGCGCTCACGGCATCCCTCTCGCTGCCTCTCTTCGCGGCGCTTCGCGTCCTTCGCGGTTACATCCGCTTCTCCTCACATCCCCGCAATCGCCTCCGCCACGACCGTCCCCACCGTCTCGTGCCGGTTGAAATGCTCATACACGCGACGCCGCTCGTCATTCGTCATCGCCAGCGCCCGCTCGCATTGCGCAACCAGCGCCTTCGTATCATCGAATGGATACCGCAGAATCAATTCCTGCTCGTGCAGCTCCTGCAAGCGACCGCCGATTTTCGAATCCTCGCTGATCACCGCGAGCCCAAGACACCCCGACCAAAACGGCCGATCGGTGTGCGTCTTCGCCATCGCCGGCGTCACAAACTTCCGCCCTTCCGGACACAACGCCGCCTTGAACCGGTTCAAATTGCAACGGTCCGCCACAGCGATCGAGTGATCATGGTAGGCGACAAAGCGGTCCTTGAACGTCTTCTTCAGAAACTCGATCTGTCGCAGCCGGTGCGGAGTGAGCCCCAACTGAGATCCTAGGAAAAAAATCTTCTCCTCTGGGGCTTCGTTGAACGGTTGCGAGAAGGGCACCACATTCGCCACCCAGCTCCGATGGAGGGTTCGGCACCCGCGTTTCAGTCGCGTCGCGTTCTTCTCATCCAGCGGGAGTTCATCATGGATCAGCAAATCCAGATGCGGGGCGATGTCGCGGAAGCACGGCATGTGGCGACTCGCCTCGTCAAAAGCATAGTAACAATGCCGCACGCCTACTTTTGAGAGCAGCGCGAAAACATTTCCTGCATTCGACCCCAGGCTCTGCGGCTGATGGCCCATCGTAATCAACCATCGCTCTTCGCCTGGTTCGCGGGGCAGTCTGGCAAAATCCAGCAATCCCATTATTCCGCAGACGTAGGCAGACGAAAACGCGAGACCGTTATACTCCATCGCTGCGAAGCAGCGCGCGTTTTCGGCATACCAATCGCAATCCAGACGCGCCCATTTCAACAGTTTCCCGTTCTTCGGCTCGCTCACCATGGGCGCGAGATCGATTTGCGGCGCGCGATTCACATAGGCGGACGCTTCCTCCAAGGCGCCTGCCCAGGTGTTGAAGTAACAGATCCGGATACGACGCTGCACCTGCCCAGACAGCGCCACAACAATTCCGGCAGAACCGCTTTCAGCGATCGTTTCGATCCCGGCAACACTCATATTCAAGCCACCAGTCGCGCGATTTTGCTGCTGTTCGTTTCAGCCCGCATCTGCGTGACGAACGCCTCCGCCAGACTCAGGTCATCTTCTGTGTCGACCTCGCTGCACTCGATCGCCATCGCGTGCAGCGGAAGGAACCGGGCAAGCCGCTCGAAGACGTTTCCTCCATTTTGCTCGAGCATACCCGCTCGCAAACACGCGAGATTCGCCCATTCCCAACATGATCGCTCGGTGCGGCTAAATCCTGTCACGTTCATGAAAGAACCCGCAGCAGGAACAGTCGCCGCGAAGACCGCTTGCTCCGTCTTGGCTTCTGTCACCGCGATAAGAGGGGCGTTGTCGGCGGCTAGGGCCAAAAACCTGTTGAAGCTCTCTCGTTCGAAAATGATGTCTCCATCGAGGTAAACACATGGACCCTCGATATATCGCGATCCCAGCCAGTAGCTTTGTTGGGTGGTCGTGGTCCGATAGCTCGGATTCCTCACCAACGTGATGTCCCTTCGGATCTTCAACGCGGCTTCCATCACCTCGTGCTCCATATAACCGACTACCAGCCGGACATCGCGCACATGCTCCAGGAGCTCGAGCTGATACTCGAGGATCCGACGCCCCCCAACTTCGACGAGACACTTCGGCTTGCCGTGTCCGAGTCGCGAACCCAATCCGGCCGCAGCGATTACAGCATGTTCAATAGTCTGCATAGCGTCTCTCCTTCACCTACCACATAGTCGGAGTTTTCGATTACTTCTCGCGCCGGCGGATGCACCCCGCCGTAGGCGATGCCCACATCCGCCTCTTCGAACATCGGAAGATCGTTGAAACCTTCGCCAATCGTCACGACCCGGTCATACTGCGAGCGGAGCTCCCTCACCGGACCGCTCTTTCTCAACACATGCGTCAGCGCCCCGAGTTTACCGTCTTTCCGTGTTTCGGCCCGGGATGAGAACACCCCGCATCCAAGACCACTCACCAGACGACTGATCCAAACATCCAGATTGCCGGTGACGACGTAACAATGATCCCGATGCTCCCGGATAAACTCGGCGATGGGCGCTTCGAGCGGCACCGCCTCGACGATTTTCGCAACGGTTTCCACTTCGATGTCCGCCAGCAGACGGCAGCGCAGCCGAAACGACATCTCGAAAGGGATCTGCCCTCGAATGGTCATCTGCGTAAGGAAACCGATCTCCTCCGCCAACCCGAGCTCCGCCGCGATCACAGGAAGCACTTCCTGGCGAGTGACGGTGCCATCGAGATCAAAGCAAAATGCCGTCCGCTGTTTCATGATTGTCTACTCCAAAGCTGGATGTGCTGCGCCGTCTCCGTGCGGTTACATAACCCCGGGGGATATAGCGGCTCCTCCCGCACCAACTTGAACCCAACTTCACGCAGCGGAGCGCCAAATAGTTCCCGGCATTGTTCACAGGTCCGATAAATCGCGCTGTAGTCCTGTTGGAGTTCCTGAGAAGGATAGCGGTCAAGTGTGAGCCGCTCCGCCAGCGCCATCGGCTCCCTCACATAGACCCGAGCCGACGGCCCAGCCATCTCCGCAACATTTCGCGCTACGCGGGCGACGTCGGCATCATTGAGATAGATCAGGATCCCAGAGCAGATGAACAAGTCGAAAGGCCCTCCGATTTCCAAAGTCGCGGCGGCGACGTCCTGCGCAGGAAGGCGCTGGAAACGGCAACGCTCCAGATTCCTGGATTGCGCAAGCTTCAGCAGCTCTCCGCTGAAATCCACACCGAGATACTCGGCGACTTTGCCCGTCAGTATCTCCGCCCATCGGCCGAAACCACATCCGATGTCCAGCACCCGCTCATGCCCCTCCAACTTCAGCAAAGGAACAACCCGTTCCCGTTCCCATGCATCGCGGCGTTCGGCCAGCGTCTTGTCCTGATACATCGTGGCCGTCTGCGGCGCCTCGGGTGAAGCACCTCTGCCACGTGACTCGAAGAACTCGAGCGTCGCCTCGTAGCTGATGTCGAACGCTATTCCCGTGTATCGCATGGAGCCTAAGCAATCAGTTCAACCGCTTCAGCACGGACGCATTCCGCCTGAAGTCGTGATTCGATCAGCCTCTTTACCGCTCTGCCGACGCCTGCAGGGGGATGGTGCATGAACTCAGCATAAGCCGCACGACGATCTTCACCGCCCAGATCCTCCCCGGCTGCCACCATGTCGAGGAAACGGCGAACGCCTTCTTCCTCCTGCGCGACGTGACAGTAGGACGTAACGAAAACTCCATCCGAGTTTAGCCCAGGCCCAAACGGGTTATGCAGATAGAGCAACGGCTTTCCCGTGGCGGGAAACTCCAGGAGGAACGACGATGCATCCGAGATCATCGCCGACGCCGCGGCGAACGCCGGCAGATACGACGGTCTGCGATCGATCGTGACGTTACCGAGTTTCTCGCACCGCTCCAGATACGCGTCGATTTGTTGTTCGCTCCAAACTCCATGCTCGGCGAGCTGAGAAAAAAGCTGGGGATGCGGTCGCAGAATCAGCGCGAGGTCCTGACGCTGTTCGAATTCATCGAGGATAAAGTCACGCCACCGCAGAAACGTGGAATATCCAGCACCAAACGGCTGCCCATTCAGACGAACGTCCAGATGCGGGTTCCACACGACCGCCCGGCGTCCGTCCACGAAAGATTCGATGATCGGATCGCGAGCCGACTCGAGATCGCGGATCGCATCCATCCGGGGGTGCCCGGTTACAAACACATGAGCCGCGCCGGTGAGACAGTTCTGCGCAAACAACGCCTTCTGTCGTTCGCTTCGCGCAAAGATCGCCCATGCGAACTGCTGCAATGGTTGATTGTATTGATATTCTGCGTTCGTGGTTCCGCCACCGATCTCCACCCCATAGGGCACATAGGCGAGACGGGCACACGCGCGGACTAGATCGGGAATCTTCCATCCCTGCGGGCGCGTATAATCGTAGGGGTTTTCGACAAACGTCACTTCCGCGAAATCTCGTTCGAGTTCGATCTCGTCCCATCTTTTGAAGGGCAGTCCCCTCTCCTCCAAAAAGCGGAACACGTCCTGGCTATGATCATGACGCCCCCGGAACGTCGGAATCATATAAGGTAGCGCCACGATCATTGTTTCCCACTCGGGATCGGAAGCAAATGCACGGTAAACCGACTCCGTATTCGTCCACATGGGAGGATGCTGGGCCAGAAACACCACTCGCCGCCGCGATCGCAGCGGGTCCCCGCCCACGGCGCCCTCGCCGATCAATCCACGTCGCTGCAATGCGCAGCCTTCCGCCACGTAGCCGAGGCGCTTGCGACAATGCCCCATCCACAACAAGAGGCGGTCGCTTTCGGGATAGTGTCGCAGGCCTTCCGTAAACACGGCCACGGCCTCTGCGTAGTTCCCTGCGACACAGTAAGCTTCTCCCAACGCAAAGAAGGCGGTTTCAGCCTCCTGCATTCGGGGAAGCACTCGCTTCAACGATGCGATGGCCTCGGGAATCAACCCAGCCCGCCGACAGACATGGCCGAGATCCCACTCGATCGCAGGATGGCCGGAAAGGGAAAGGGCGGCGCGCAAAGCCTGAATAGCCTGCGAAAAATGATAATGCGCGACGTGAGAATCTTTCTGCTGCAGCGCGAGCTCGAAGAGAGCCAGGCCCTTGAGATGTAAGGCCGATGCCGTCGCTTGGCCTCCGCTCATTTGCTGGACCGCAACGCCATAAGCCTTGCTCAGATCGCCCTGTTCGTAAGCGGCCCATCCCTGCTGCAAGTTCGGGTCGCATGCTCCGGGTGACCGACCCGCTTCAAACAACATTCTGCTCCAATAGACCTGCGCGCTATCGCGATCGACCTGCTCAGCGCGGGCCAACATTTTTTCACCCAGCTCACGGTTCCCAGCAATCGAAGCCATGCTACTCAAGGCGAGGTAGCCGCTCGCACTTTTCGGATGCGCTGCGATCATCGCTTTCCCCAGCGCCAACGCCTCTTGATAAGCGCCGCGTTCACAAAGACTGCGAACCCGTAGAGCACACTCCTCCGCGGGATTCACCGCTTGCACGCTTGTCGAAACCGGAACCCTGTCCACCTCCGCGTTTGAACTCACGACATGCTTCCACCACTTCAAGCGGAGCTCGGGACTGAGCCAGGCTAAGCTCCAGTGCCGCGCGGCCGCCTGCATTGCCTCTAACTGCACCGGGCGCTGCTCAAGAGCTCGCAGCTTTTTGATCAACTCATCGGAGGATCGAAAACTAATGCAGTTCTTTCCATCTTCGAGCCCGTGTCGCGGTGGATGCGGGACGATCGGTATCCTCGATGAAGCCACCTCCAGCGTTTTCGCCCCGATCCCGTCCGGCTCGTCTCCTGCAAGCGAGAAGGGCGATCGCGTGCCGGGTATCTCCTCCTCCACAGAAACTTCGTCTCGAATCTCCACAGGCAGTCCGCCTGACGCCAGCGCCTTCGCGATCTCGAGCGTCCGGGACGGGATGCTCTCGATGCTTCCCTTAACGCACACGCCAATCGGGCGCGCCTCCACGTCTGTTCCAGTTGGACCTGCGCAACGCGCTAAAAAACCAGGGTTCCAAAACACCTTGCCCGTTGCCGTTGTCGAAAACGCCGCAACACGCCGGCTATCCCCCGTCACTATCACCCGCTCAAAGCCGGCCGAGGACGCGAGGGCCACGGCTGCGTCTACTTGCGCGGTCGCCATTCCAGAGTCCTCCACGACGAGGACCGTGCGGCATCGAACCCCATCGAGCCTCAGATCGCTCAAATTGCTCTCGGCCCCCACGTGCGCTGCGTAGACATCGGGATATTGTTCCGCTGGCAGCCGACTGAGGACCGAAGCAAGGTCGTGCTCGTCACCGGGAACGCGCAACTGAACGATCCTGCCTCCAATGCTGCGTGACACAATGCGCGGGCCACCAATCACAAGTTCGCACCCGAGCATCGGAGTTCGGACTTGCTGGATCGGTGCGCCGGTATGCCAAAGGATACGCATGTCGGTCAGGCGCTTTTCGCGAATTGTCCGGACGCTCTCGCGATCAGTGACCGCAGGATTTCTCGCACACGAGTTCGCTCGATCATCGCGGCGACCTCAGGCGGATGGTCAGGCTGGCTCAACGTCTCTTCGGCGAGCCCAAGGAGCTTCGACTGTCGATCGTGCACCTCGTATTCGGACGGAGAATACGCCTTAGGGTGAAAACGAAAGAATGAACCCGATTCCGGGGTGAAGCCATAACGGGTCGTCAACCCATACTCTAGCGTCCAGGCCGTGTCTCCGATTGTGCCGAACGTAGTCGGAAACGGTCGCGCCCGGAGATGTGCGCCGCGGTAAAGATTGCTCGCGGAGCTGCCCAAGACAGCGCACGGCAGGCTGAACAACGCATAAAGAAACGCCTCCACTCCAGACAGCCGCAAAGCTTTCCGCGATGGCATTGACCGGAGGATGTGATCGATCGGCCAGACAACTTGGTCCATCGGCCGCCCGTCGACGGTCACGAACTGCGGTTTGCTAGCCACAACGTCGCATTCGAGCTCCTCTCCGACCGAGCGGAGATGCTGTAGCAGCTTCTTCGAGATCCCATCACCGACGGTGGAGATGTAGATCCAGTCTCCCATCGTCTGCTGTATCCCGAAATTCCATGATTGATACAGCCCGCGAGGATGTCTCATGACCCGCAGCTTCGGGTGTCTGAGATTCTTCTCGATGAGCTCCGGTGTGCCGTCGTCGGAATAGCTGTCCACCACCACGATCTCGTCCACCAAACTCAGCCACGGGCGCATCGTCTGGAGATGCGCTTCCACCATCTCGCGACAATTCAACGTGGGAATGACGACACTCAGCGACATCGAAGTTAGTTGTTCAAACGAGCCGCAAGCTCCACGGTGGCCGGATCCGAAGGATCCAATCCGCGCAATGCTTGGAGTGCTTCCGCCGCGATGTCCCGCGCACCCAGCTCGATCGCGCTTTCCGCGAACATCCGCCAGCCTTCCTTGCGGGAAGGATCGATTCGCAAGCTGAGTTCCAGCGCCTGCAGCGCCTGCGGTTTTTGCTTCGCGCCATCCAGCGCGACCGCGAGGTCGAACCACAACTCCGCGTCCGTTCCCCGCTGCTGCGCTGCGGGCAGCAAGTGCTCCACCGCGCGCTTGTGTTGCCCCTGCCTGCACAAGGCTCGCCCCATCACCTGCCGGGCTGCCATGTGATTCGGGACAGCCCGCAAAACGTCGCGGCTGCGCTTGACGGCCGTGAGCATGTCACCGGTTGCAAATCCGGTGGTCGCCTGCGCCATAAGCTCGTCGACCGTTGCCGTCGATTTCGCTCCGGTGATCGGAGCTTTCCCCGCCCTAAAATTCTTCGCTCCTTCGGAATGCAACCGGGCAAACGCATGTTCGATCACGTCTCCGAACGCCTCGGCCATTGCCATCACGTCGAAACACAGCGGCAGACCTGCCATCGCCGTGCTGATCCGGCCCGATATATCGCGCCGCGTCGTCGCTGCGGAAATACTCAGCAGCAACGCATCCCACCTTATCGGATCCGTCGCGACGAGATCGTCCAAACCGAGCGAACGCAGGAGACCGCCACTCACTCGAGAACGCGGCGTGGACCCGATCAAGGCCGCTACGGGAGTGCCATTCGAGAGCGGATTCCGCAGCAGCTCCACATCACCAAACGGAAAACAATCGAGATACACATCGCCAATCGCCAACGACGCCCGCAATTCGGCATGCGTGCTTACCGGATCCGTAAGCAGAAAAACACGATCAGCCGGCAATCCCAACCGCTCCAACGCGCGGTCAAACGCTTCGCTGAGGCTTTGCAACGTAGGAGGCTCTACCGTTTGCGCATCCAGAAGATGAATCACCAATCGCGCTTCCGGAACGAGCTCCAGCGCCCGCAGCCAAGCGCCCCGCACCGCCGGTGTTATCTGCACGAGGTTGCACGCGCTCACGAAGACCGGCACGTCGGCGGGCAGCCCTAGCGATTCACGGTTGCGAGGCGGAAGCGCCTCTTCGGCGAGATCTTCGAATACGCAGCCCGGACCTGGCACCACCCCAAGCCGTTCGGTGAATTCACCCGCGATCTCTCGCACCCCGCTCAGCTCACCCGCCACCAGCAAATCCAGGGCCGGGATGCCACTCGTCGCAACGACAGGACCGGAGGCAACGACTTGTAGCGGAGCAACCCGAGAAAGGGCAATCTCCGCCACCGCATCGTCCGCGCCCCAAGTCGGCTCCACGAACACGGCGACGTCCAACTCCGCTCCGTCCAAAATCGCGATCTTCTCGGCGAGCACACCCTCCAGATGGCGCGGGCGAAGATCCGACGCTTGCAATACGGAAAAAATCGCGGAGAGCGCCGGATTCGCCGCCTGGCTCGCGTCGCGGGCCGGCTCGAGCGTAAAGATCGAAACCCGGAATCGATGCGGATCCAAACGCCGGAGGTAGCCGGGAACTCTGTTCGCGTTCGAAGCCACCACACCAACATTCAGACGCGTCCCCTTCGGATGGGGAACCTTCGACCGAAGCCGGATTGAGGCAAACGCAGCAAGCAGCCGCGCGTGCATCTCAGCATGCGGACGGAGGCCCGCAGTGGTCGCGAGCAACGCGGGGAAAATACCGGCCGAACGAAAAGCACGAACCGCCGCCGTCACCGAGTGGGCCGCTCGGTTGCGCTCACACCACTTCACCAAGCTTTCGAGACAGCGTAGAAATCGCGGGCTGGCCGACTCTGCCTCCGCCTGCGTTTGCGCGATTTGGGGCCCATAAAGTAACCAAGAGACATAATTGCCCCACCACGCATCGGGCACTTCCTCCAAACCCGGAGGCACAGGTTCACGCCAGGATGGAACTAAGAGCATCCGGACCAGCAGACCCTGCCATGTTTTCTGAGCTTCTTCCTCGAACACCACTTCAACCGCCAAGTCCTCATGCTCGTGAATTCGGGCCTCCCCGATTTCCGCTACCAAGGCGAAAACATCCGCGACGATTGGGGCGGTGAGCGAGTGCCGAGAGAGTCCCCCAACCAGCCCCGCCAGCGTGCGAAGCTCACTCCAAAAAACCCGACGCCCCTCCGCAGTGCCGAAGGCCCGCAATCCCACACGTGTTCGATCAACCGCGCGCCGACATTCTTCGTCCGTGCTAGCGCACGCGTTCAGAACTGAATCGGAGATTCGAAGAGGCGGCAGCGCCGCAACAGCGACCGGAGGCATCGAGCCGCTCTATGCACAAACCGGACCACCCCAAATATGAATCTCGCAAGGTGCCTACCTATCGTAAGCTATGTATGATTAATTCCCGGGACAATTAATCCGAGGTCGTTTCTGCGTCCGCACAGATTGCCAACCGGCAAAAACTTCCTACCGCCAAATCCGCGGGAGAATCTATCCTCAACGGGAATTTCAGCCCCGCGTGCCTTGGCCCACGCATCTTTGCGCCGCGGGATCCGGTCTCTACTGGATGTTCACGCCCACGCCCGCCCTCAGCTAATCGCTTCCCGCAACGGCCCAAACAGCTCCAACGCCTGCCGCAATCCTTCCGCCACCTGCTCTTCGTCCAGGTTCAAATCCCGACACGCCGCAATCGCGCCCGTCCAGTATCCGGTCTCCCCCACAAACTCATGCCCGCCCCGTTCCGCTGCGCCCGCCGCTAGATTCAATAACTGC
Organism: Verrucomicrobiota bacterium; assembly: GCA_023426435.1. Lineage (GTDB taxonomy): Bacteria > Verrucomicrobiota > Verrucomicrobiia > Opitutales > Opitutaceae > Opitutus. The sequence continues at coordinate 31,181 of JAFAAS010000068.1, forward strand.
GCCAACGGCGACGCTCCGGGCGTCGATAAATAGTGGTCGCGAATCCCTCCGATCGTTGTCAGCGGAAACCGCCACTCCTTCAAAATCACCGCCGCCGCCTCGCAATTCGTCATGCCGATAAACTGGTTCTCCCAGTCGCCCAGCCGGCCATGCTCCGTGCGATAATTCCCTTGGTAGGAACTGTTCCGCGTCACGCGATCCAGCGCGATCTTCCCCACCGATCGCAACAACCCCGCCGTATACGCCACGCGCGAATCGATCCCCGCCATCGAGGCCAGCACTTCCGCCACCAGCGCCGTCAGCAGCGAATTCTCCCGTAGCTGCGCTCCGGATACACCATACATCGCGAGCGCCTGATCCGACATCTGCGACACCGCCGCGAGCCCCGTCAGGCGATATACCTCCATGTAGCCCACTCGCGCCAGTGCCTCGTCCAGCGTCCCATACGGTTGCCCCGCATTATAGAAGGCGCTGTTGCTGATTCGGATGATCCGCGCCGTCAGCGCCGTATCCCGGCGCAACAATTCCGTCACTTCGCTCATCTCCGAATTCGGATCGAGCAAGAGGTGCCCGAGCTGCGACATGATACGCGGCGCCGCCGGCAGTTGTTTGACAACGTGCAGCAGCGTTTCGCGCGGAATCGGCGTGGCGATCATCGCCCCCCATATCGTCCCGCCCACCGAAAATATTAACGAATTCCCGCGCGTATTCGCCCCCGCATGACACACATCGCTCGCCGCCGTTTTCACCTCAAGCGTTCCACTCCCGTTCCGATGTAGAGGGCCGACGCCTCTTCACGCGGGAAAGGATTCCCGCCCATTCGCTCCCGAATGCTCCTCGACACCCACACCGAAACCGTTCCGCCCTCTCCCGCCGCCGGCCCCTATCCGGCCGAAGTGATCCGGCGCCGCATCGATGCGTGTCCGAAACTCGGCTCGCTCCAGAGCATCAATCGCGCGCTCAGCGATCTCGTTCATTCCGAACAGAGCCTCAATTCCCAGATCGCCGAAATCATCCGGCGCGACCCTTCGCTCGCCGCGCGCCTCCTGCGCATGGTGAACTCCGTTTACTTCGGACTCTCCACGCGCATCAACAACATCGAGGAAGCCGTCTTCTTCCTCGGCCTGCGCCAGATCCGCGAACTCTCCGTCGCCACGCCCGTCATCGAGGAACTCGAAAGACTCCAGCGCAACTCCCGCACCGTCCTCCCCTGGAAGGACCTCTGGAGTCACAGCATCGCCACCGCCATCGTCACCCGCGACATCCTCGCCGCCACTCCGCTTCAAATCGACGACGACACCGATTACCTCGTCGGCCTCCTCCACAACGTCGGCAAGGTCATCATGGCCACGGCGTTCCCCGACGAACTGAGCAAACTCATCACCATGCCCGCCCGCACGCCCGCCGAGGTGTGCAAATTCGAACGCGATCTCATCGGCTGGGATCACGGCCAGATCGGCGCCCACTATCTGAGCCGGCATCAACTCTCCGACGAAATCACCGCGGCGGTCCTCTACCACAACGACCCCGCCTCCTGCCCGCCGCAGCACCAACTCTTCGCCGCCGCGGTCCAAGTCGCCGACTATCTCGTTCGCCACTCCGGCATCACGGGCGGCTTCGAACCCGTTGCACACATCGAGCACGACGCCTGGCTGCTGCTCGACGGCTGGAAAATCCTCTACTCCGACGAGGGCCCCGAAACGATGCTCGCCCGCGCCGCCATCGCCAACACCCTCAGCCGCCTCCCATCGATGCTGCAGGGCCTGCTCTAGCCGGGCTCCATCCCCGCCCCTCGTAGCGCGGTCAACCTGACCGCGCCTTGCTCCTTCCGTTTTTCGAGCGAGCGACGAACCACCCTTTCGCCTCGCGGAAAACACCTCATTCGACACCTCAAGTTCCTTCCGCCCGCACCGATACACATCAACATGTCAGCCGTGTTCAGCGACGCTCTCAGCGGCGTCGCCACTGCTTCTACGCCGGAAAACGGGCTCGGGCCCTGGGAAACCAGTGCCGACCCCGCGTATTGCCACGACTTGGACGGCCGCCTGCTCGCCGCGAACCTGTCCTTCGCCCGCAAATTCGGCCGCCCCGCCCCGTCGCTCGCGGGCACGCCGATCACCGAATTTCTTCACCCGGACGACGCCAGCTCCCTGTCCAGCGCGATCGCGGATCTCCAACGTCCTCCCCACCGTTCCGTTTGCGAGCAACGTTGGATGACTCCCCAGGGAATCCGCTGGTTCTCCTGGGAAAACGTCGCCCAACGCGATCCGTCGGGAACGATCGTTGCCATCCGCTGCGTCGGTCGCGACATCACCCGCCAGCGCCTCGCCGAAGAACAATTCTACCGCCTCTCGCGCGCCGTTGAACAATCCCCCGTCTCCATCGTCATCACCGATCTCGATGGCCGTCCGCAATACGTGAACCCGAAGTTCACCGAGGTCAGCGGCCACACGCTCGAGGACATCCTCGATCACAACATCGAAGTCCTCCGCGACGGACACCCGACCGAGGAATCGTATCGGCAATTCTGGGACACCGTTCGCGCCGGCGGCGAATGGCGCGGCGAGTTCTCCACCAAACGTTCCGACGGCTCCGTCATCTGGGAATCGGTCAAGGTCTCGTGCATGCGCAATCCTTCCGGAGAAATCACCAATCTCCTCTGCCTCCGCGAAGACATCACCAGCCGCAAATCGCTCGAGAGCGATCTCCGCCAGGCCCACAAGATGGAAAGCCTCGGCACGCTCGCCGGCGGCATCGCCCACGATTTCAACAACCTGCTCGCAATCATTCACGGCTACTCCGAATTCTGCCTTCAAGGCGGAGCCGACGCCGCCGTCCTCCAAAAGAGTCTGCAGGAAATCCATCGCGCCGCCCAGCGCGCCAGCGGACTCGTCCGACAAATCCTCACGTTCAGCCGCAAAGCCGAGATCCGCTACGCCGCCGTCGATCTCAACCAGCTCGCGCGCGACCTCGTCGCACTCATGGCCGAAACGTTTCCGCGCACAGTCAGCTTCCAACTCAATCTCGCCGACAAGCTCCCTCCGCTCCTCGCCGATCAAACCCAAATCCAGCAGATCGTCCTCAACCTCTGCGTCAACGCCCGCGACGCCATGCCGCAGGGCGGCTCCATCACCGTTGCCACGAGCATCTGCTCCGGCGCGGATCTTCAGAGTCGCCATCGCGAAGCCGATCCCTCCCGCCGTTACGCTTGTCTCGATGTTACGGATACGGGCGTCGGCATGACGCCCGAGGTCCGCGCCCGCATCTTCGAACCGTTCTTCACCACCAAGCCCGCCAATCAGGGCACCGGCCTCGGCCTCGCTGTCGTTTACGGCATCGCCACGAGCCATCATGGTTTTCTCGATGTCGACAGCACGATGGGCGTCGGCAGCACGTTCCACGTCTATCTGCCGCTCGCCGCCGACCAGGCTGTCACCACCCCCGCCGCGGGCAGCGCCGATTTTCCCTCCGGCTCCGAATCGCTCCTCGTCGTCGACGACGAAACCTCGCTCCGCACCCTCCTCTCCGCCGCATTCACCCGCAAGGGCTACCGCGTCACCACCGCCGCAACCGGCCTCGAAGCGATCGAAGTGATCAGCGACACCCGGCGCGCGCTCGACGCCGTCCTGCTCGATTTGAACATGCCTGGCACCAACGGCGTGCAGGTTTTGAAAGTCATCCGCGCCTGCCGCCCCGACCTGCCCGTGCTCGTCGTCAGCGGTCACATCACCCCCGAGATCCGCGCCGAGTTTCAACAGCTCAACCAGCGCGACTTCGTGCAAAAGCCTTACCGGCTCGACGAAGTCGGCCGGCGCCTGCGCAGCCTCTTCGACAGCGCTCGCAAATAAGCCGTCGGTTCGTAGCGGAACGCGTGAGCGTTTCGTCCGGTTGCCCAACCCATCGCGCGTGCGCCCCCTGCCCTAGGGTATCTCCCTCCCCGCGAATCCGTTTCAGATTCGCCGCGCCGGGCCGATATATCCTCCGGGCGAATACAGGACAATCCACACCATGGACTGTCGTATTAATAATGAATCAACGCGAACCAACGTCCGCGCCGGTCGGCGCGGGCCAGGCATTGCCTTGCCTGGCACTGTTGCTCCTTCCGCTGCTAACCGCCGCCCAGGGATGGGCCCGGCCTGCACTGTCTGCACCTGCCTCCTCGGCGAAATCCTACCTCGTCGCCCTCGGCTCACCGCCGCTGCGCTTCGAAGAACCCGCGCCGCCACCCGACCTCGTCACCCGGCCACCCGCCGCCGCGCCGCCTCAGCCGACACCCGGCGCAAGCACTCCCGACTCCGCGCAAACCGCGCTCGAGCCCGACGCGCTTGCGACGACGTCGCTCATCGCTCCGGCCACCGCTGCGACCGTCGGGACTTCGCCCATCGACAACGTGGACGTCGAACTCGACGATCCTTCTCCCGCGCCGATCGACGATATCCCCGAGCCCGCTCGCAGGCCTCCGCCCATCCTGCGCGACGACCTCCGCCCGCAGACGCGCCCCGAGGATTTCCTTCCCTACTTTCAAATTCCGGCACCGGGCACTGACGCCACCGTGATCGTTCCCACTCCGCGAACGCCCGACGGCACGCCACTCCCGCCCAGCTCCGCCACCTACACACAAACACCACGATGATCCTCCGCTTGCCGCCGTCCGACGCGCGACAACGAAAACTCCCCCGCGCACTTCCGCCCGCGGCCGTTTTCGTTGCGCTGCTTTCCTGCACCGCGTTCCACGCGCGGGCCGACGACGCACCGGCAGCGCCCGAAACCCAACCTGACGCGCCCGCTCCGGTTCAATCTCCGGCTCTCCCATCCGGAATCTCCGCCCGCGAAGCGCAAGGTCTCGTCAATCTCGGCGGCAATCTCACCGAACGCGACGACTTCGCCGCCGCCGAAATCGCCTTCCGCCAGGTTCTGCACGGCGACGCCCCCCTCGAACAAACCAAGTCCGCCCTCCTCGGCCTCGCCCGCATGCATCGCAAGCAGGGCCAGCTCACCAAAGCCGCCGCCATCTACGAACGCTACTTGAAGGACTACCCGTCCGACGTCCGCGTGCCCGACGCGCTGCTCGACCTCGGCCGCACGCTGCGCGACATGGGCGCGCCGCGTCTCGCGATCGCTCGTTTCTACAATGTCATCAACTCCACGTTGAAGCTGCCGTCCGATTCCGGCTTCGAACACTACCAACTTCTCGCCAAGACCGCGCAATTCGAAGTCGCCGAAACCCATTTCCAATCCGGCGAATTCGCCGAGGCCAACAAGTTCTTCTCGCGCCTCCGCATGCTCGATCTCGCGCCCGCCGATCGCGCCCGCGCTCACTTCAAAGCCGGCTACGCCCTTCAGCTTTCCTCCGACTTCGACGGCGCTGTCATCACGCTTCGCGCCTACCTCGAGCAATGGCCCGACGACGAAAACGTCCCCGAAGCTCGCTTCCTGCTCGCCACCACGCTGCGCAAACTCAACCGCACCCAGGAAGCCCTCGCCGCCACGCTCGATCTGCTTCGCGCCGAACAATCGCGCACGTCCGCCGATCCGAAACGCTGGAGCTACTGGCAACGCCGCACCGGCAATCAGCTCGCCAACGATTTCTTTCAAGCGGGCGACATCACCAACGCCCTCGCCATCTACAGCAGTCTCGCCGAGCTCTCATCCGATCCCGCGTGGCGCATTCCCGTCACCTACCAGGTCGCGCTCTGCTACGAACGGCTCGGCGATGTCGATCGCGCCTGCGACACGTATCGCTCGATCGTCGAAGCCGGCAAGGACGCCTCGCCCGACATCGCCGACATCGCCCGCATGGCCGCCTCGCGGCTCGCGCATGTCGACTGGCGTCGCGGCACCGATCGCCAGGTCACACTGCTTTTTGATTCGACCACCGGGCAACTGCCCCTTCCTGCTGCTCCGACCGCCGCTTCCCATGACGCCAATCGAGGCCTTGCAACAACACCAGCTGCTCTGTGACGAGCTGCACCAGTGCGCGCTCGAGGAAAATCGTTTCCTCCGCCAGCACCAGCGCCCCCTCGCCCCGGAGTTCGTCGATCGCAAACGCGATCTTCTCGCCCGCCTCGATCAATCGCTCGCCTCGCTGCGCGCCATCCCCGCCGGCCAGACGAAAACGCCCGCCGAGCGCGAGCTCCTCGAACTCACCCGCGCGCGCATCCTCCAAATCCTGCAGCTCGACAAGGAAAACGAACAACTCCTACTCCGCTTCAGCCTCGCCGGCCCGAAACCCGCCGTTTCCGCCGCCGCCCCATCGACCGCGCTCCTCCAAAAAATCTACGCGCGCATCTCGTAGCAGCACTTCGCAGGTGGAACCCGACGTCCTCGTCGGGTTGCATTGGATACACAGCCACACACCGCGCCCCCGCCGAATTCGCGGCACGGTGCCCTCACCGCGCAACGCTCCCGCTGCGCGACGAAAACTCCACCGGAAATCTCGACCCCGTCCGCTCCACAGGCGCCGCCACTTCGAGCAGCGAACTCACCTCGCGCAAACGCGCTTCCACGTCCTTCACGATCCCAGGAAGATCCGACGTCCGCAGCGGCACCATCTGCAACGCCGCCTCCGCCGGCAACCGCGGCGCCTCCGCGCCCGACGCGCACACCACGCTGCGAATCCATTTCGCGCAATGCAACAGACACGCCATCCGCGTGTGCGCCGCACATGATCTCGGCGCATACTGCCAGCGCACCGGCTCGCACATCGAATGCGGAAACTCCCACGCGCTCAGCAGCGCCGCACCCGTTTCCGCCTGCGTGAATCCCAGCTCCGCCCGCTCGCTCGCGATCGCTTCGCGCGGAAATCCTTCTCCGCCCAATTTCAGCTCCGGCCGGTGACGCAGCGCCCAATCGTCGATCGCCACCATCCCCAACGCGTGCAACAAACCGACCGTGTAAGCCACGTCGCGATCCTGCCCGCTCCGCGCCGCCAACATCTCCGCCGCCAACGCACACGACACCGACAGCATCCAACCGTCGTCCGCCTCGATGCCATAAACCTTCAACGGCCGCACCAACACCTGCGACGCCACCGCATACGACACGAGTTGGTAAACCTGTTCGTAGCCCACGCGATTCACCGCCTCGTCGACCGTGAAACACCGCACGCCTTTGCTGTAATACGCACTGTTCCCCACCTGCAGCACCCGCGCCGCAATCCCCGCATCCAAACGGATCAGCATCACGATCTCGCTCATCGACGAATTCGGATCGCCGAGCAATTGCTTCAACCGCGGCAGAACCTTCGGCGCCGACGGCAAATGCTTCAAATCGCGCACGATGTCCTCGGGCGAAAGGACAGCCGGCGGTGAAACAATCGACGAAGCATCCATGAGGGGATGTCCTCATATCGACCGCCCCACCACGGACTTTCGCACAATTTTTAACACCCGCCTATCCCCCGGAACTGCCGCGACCCCAACCCTGCCGACGACTGTCATTCTGAGCGAAGCGAAGAACCCACGGCCACCAACGTCTTTGAGCGCACAAGAACGTTCGATCACTCCGTTCGCACCAATCGAACATCGAACACCGACGCCGTCCGCGATCCATCCCGCGCCACAAACTTCACCGTCACGTCTCCATCGTTCGCCGCCCGCAGCACGTCCTGCGGCACCGGATACGAAACGTCCACGAACTCGTCGCGTTTCCCACCCGTCAACTCCACCGAGCCAATCACGCGATCCTCCACCACCACGTCGAATTTCCGCCCGCGTTCGTCGCCGTAATACGTCACGCGCAGTTCCAACTTTTCCGCGCCGCCCGTTTTCATCGAATACCCGAACCACCCGCTCGCATCGCGCCAGCGCCGCCCATGCAACACGCCGCTGCGTGATCCTTCGTCCGCGAAGCCATGCTCCACTTCAGGTTGTTGTTCGCCCGGCGTCACGCGATCGATCGTCCGACGCTCCAGCGCCATTCGCTCCTGCTCCGCCGCCGTCAGCGCCGCACGCACCGTCTCGTAACGCGCCGGCGAAACTGTCCGCCAATAAAGCATGTAGCGCGCATCGTGCACCCGGAAGAAGGGCACCAGCTCGAGCTCGCGAAACTCCTCCGGCCGGATCAATCCGGCCGCCGAAAACGTCAGCGGCTTTCCAGCCACCGGTTCGATGCCATCCGCGATCTTCTCGAACTCGCCGACCAGCATCGGCGCTTCATCCAGCGGCAAATACGCGCCAGTCGAAACATGCCCCATCCGCGCCGCGTCGGCGATCAACCCCGGCACGTCCTCCGCGCCCGTTTTCGCCGCCAGCACGATCGGTCCGTGCAACACCGCCACATAATCGCTGCCATCCGGCAGCCGCTCCACCGTCGTCCGCATCGGTAATTCGATTTCCACTACATCGCCGTCGCCCCATTCGCGTTCGATGCTCGCATAGCTCGCCGGACTCGACGCCACCGCCTGCGGCTCGCCATTCACCCGCACCACCAGCGCGCCTTGCTCCACCCACGCCGGATGCCGCACGCGCAACGCCCAGCGTTGCGGCGTTTTCGTCGCGATCGTCAGCCGCGTCGCCGATTCGTCCGGAAACCGGGTTTCCTGCCGCACCCGCACCTCGCGCTCCGGCCAGTTCACTTCCGAAGCCACGAACAAGTTCACGAAAAGCGCGTCCTCGCCGCGCGCATAAATAAACGCGCCATACTTCCCATGACTCTCCATCCCCGAGCCCACGCAGCACCAGAAGCACACTTCCGGCTGCGAATAAACGCGGTAATGCCGCGGGCGAATCGGCGTGAAATAAACATACCCGCCGTGCTCCGGATGCTGCGACGCCAGGATGTGATTGAACAACGCCCGCTCGTAATAATCCGCATACCGCGCCGCCGGTTCATGGCGGAACAACGTCTCCGACAACCGCAGCATGTTGTAAGTGTTGCACGTCTCCGGTCCTTCGCGCGACGCCACCACCGGTCCGAAATCGTCGATCGAGTTGAAGTGCTCTCGCTCGCTGTTCCCGCCGAACGCCAGGCTCCGCTTCTCCACCACCGTGTTCCAAAAGAATCGCGCCGCGTCCCGCCACGACGCATCCCCGCCCAGTTCCGTGATCCGAGCGAAACCAATCACCTTCGGGATCTGCGTGTTCGCATGCAGACCCGTCAGTTCGTCCCGGTGCCGCAACAAGGGTTCGAGAATCGCCCGATGCGAGAATCGCTGCGCCAGCTCCAGATACTTCCTGTCCCCAGTTATCGAATACACATCCGCCAGCACTTCGTTCATGCCGCCGTGCTCGGTGCGCAGCATGCCTTGCATCTGCTCGGTCGTGAGATTGCGCACCAGCGCATCGCACCAATCCGCCAGCCGCACGAGCACGTCCCGCGCCTGCGCATTCCCTCCGAGCAGCCAGGCGTCGCGTAATCCCGCGAAGAGCTTGTGCTCGTTATACCACGGCACCCAGGCGCCGTTCAGCGAGAAGTTCTGAAAGTTCAACTCCCCTTTCGCCACCGCCTCCCACAACACCCGCCCGCGCGGAATTCCCCCGACATACCCGTCCTGGCTCGCCGCCTGACACTCCGCGAATTCTCGCACCATTTCGTCCATCCGGCGTTTCATCTCCTGATCCCCCGTCGCCGCCCACATCTGCGCCACCGCCGTCAGGTAGTGCCCGGCCGTATGACCATCGAGCCCGCTGCTTTCCCAATTCGGATACTTCGGCGCCTTCGGTTCCAATCCCGCTTCGATCCGAAACGGCGCCAGCAATCGGTTCACATCGTGCGCCAGCAGATAGTCGCGATTGAGATCTTGCGCATGGCGCAACGGCCCTTCGAGCAAACGCACATCGCGCAACGAAAACAAACTCACCTCGTGCGCCTGCAGCGCCGGCCCAAACGCGACGAACGCCGAAATCGAAAGAAAAGAGACGAAGCGAAAAACGTGCATGAGGGGTCGGGGTGAAAAGAGGCGACGTTCCACGCCGCCGCGAACCTTCCTCCTCTAGACCTCTCAACGCGATCCGTCGGCCCGCAAATCACAGGACGGTTCGGTAATTGGCGCCGCGTCGGCCGACCTCCCGCATCTTGCGCGGCAAACTAACTTTGGTGCCCAAGCCGGGACTCGAACCCGGATGTCTTGCGACACAGGCTTCTGAGACCTGCGTGTCTACCAATTCCACCACCTGGGCAGCAGAGGAACGCGCAAAACATACGGCGCCGCCCACCGGAGCAAGAAAATTGATTTCCGTCGCGATCCCCGCCCACACTGCTCGCTCGTGAACAAGGAAGCCGTCCTCGCCCAAATTCGTGCCGAAAAGATCGTCGGTCTCGTCCGGGCCGATATCGGCGACGACCTCTCCTCCTGCGCCAAAGCCCTCGCCGAGGGCGGCGTGCAGGCGCTCGAGGTCGCGATGACAACGCCCGCGGCCGTTCGCATCCTCGAAAAAGCGCATGCCGAGCTTCCTGAATTCATTTTCGGCCTCGGCACCGTGCTCGACGTCGAAACCGCCCGGGCCGGCATCCTCGCGGGCGCGCGCTTCATCGTGACCCCCGCCCTCCGGCCCGACGTCATCACACTCTGCCGCCGCTACAATGTCGCAGTCATCAGCGGCGCCTACTCGCCCGACGATATCGCCGCCGCCCATTCCGCCGGGACCGACGCCAGCAAGGTTTACCCCGGCGAACTCTTCGGCCCGGCCTACCTTACCTCTCTGCGCGCCAAAGCTCCCACCGCCACGTTGATCCCCATCGGCGGCGTCACGCCCGAAACACTGCCCGAATTCCTTCGCGCCGGCGCAGCCGCCGTTTTCGCCGGCGCCTCGCTCCTCGACGAAACCGCGCTTCGCGAACGCAACTGGAAAAACATCTCCGCTCGCGCACGCGCCTTTGCCGCTTCCGCCGCCACCCCGCTCAACGCGATCTGACAACCTCGCGCGAGCCCCGGTCGTGCGTTGCAGCGCGCACGACTTCACTGGGAGATTCAGCCGCAAATTGCACGTTGCGACCGCCCTTTTGGCGTTCTCGCCTCCGCCGCCCCAAATTTTAAATCCGCATCCCGACGAAGTTTGCACGTTCGCCGCGGAACCATGGCACTCGCCAAGCAACGATGCGGAGCGAACCGCGCCTTCCAGCGACGCGGATGTTCGAACCCAAACCCGATCATCGTCATGCTTCGCTGGATCATCACGTTCCTCATCATTGCTCTCATCGCCGGCCTGTTCGGATTCACTGGCGTCGCGGGCGCGGCGACCGATGTCGCGCGCATCTTGTTCTACATCTTCTTGGTGCTGCTCCTGATCGCGATCGTTGCGGGCCTTTTCCGCGGTTCGCCTCCGGCACCGTGACCGCGGGCGCGCAAGCGCTGGCTGCTTCACCACGGCAACAGCTCTGCCGCGGTGCATTGCCTCCGACTCTTCCTCGACCACTCACAATTTGCTTATGAAAACCAACCATACTCCCCTGAAAACCGCGGCGGGCGTCGCCGCCCTTGGCGTTGCCCTCCTCTTCACCGCGTGCGCCCGCGACAACGACACCGCAGCCACCACCGCGGCCACCGATCCCACCGTCCCAGCCGGCTCGGCCTCGCCGACCGCGACCGCCAGCGCCGCGATGAACGATCGCTGGCAGGATCTCCAAACGTATTCCTACGATCGCCGGAACGAGTTTGCCGAAAGGGCCAACGACTTCGCCGAACGCCTCGATGACCGCATCGAAAATGCCCAGGGCGAAGCCTCGACCCGTCTCGCCGAAGCCCGCGACGAACTTCGCGAAGCCGCGAGCGCCGTGAGCAACGCCACCGCCGAAACGTGGGAATCCACCAAGGAACGCGTGGGCCGCGCCTGGACCAAAGCCGAGGCCGCTGCTCAAAGCATCGCCGAATAACGCGACCTCGCGTCTCTCGTCTCACTCGCGCGCCGCACGCCCACGTGCGGCGCTTTTACTTTCAACCACGTCAATAATGCGGAGGACGCTCGTCCTCAGGCGCCACCGCCCCGCCTCCCCGCCCGTCCGACGTCTGCGCAACCCGCATCGCCAGCACCGCCAACTCGCGCCTGACCCGCTCAAGCGTCTCGGCCAGCTCCAACATCGCCTTATCCTGCTGGGTGACGTGATGCTCGAGATACGCGATCTTCTCCTCGAGCCGCTGAATTTCCTCACTCACGGCTGCACGCTCCGCATCTAGGGCGACCGACGCAGCTTCTCCAGCTCCGGCACCACCACCCGGGTGTAACAATCCGGACAAATCGAATGACTGAATTCGCTGCCCGTGCGCTCATTGATGTAACCTTCAATCTGCTGCCAGTAGTTCTGGTCGTCGCGGATCTTCTTACAGTAAGTGCAGATCGGCATCAGCTCCTCGAGCTGCCGCACCTGCGTCGTGTAACGCAAAATCCGCTCTGCCACGCGCAGGCGCGTCCACAGCTCCGTCACGTTGAGGGGCTTGGTCAAAAAGTCGTCCACCCCCGCGTCCGCCGCCGCGCGTTGATTCTCCTCCGTCGCTCCGCTGCTCGTGAGCAGGATGAAATACACATACTCCCCGCCAACCCGCCCGCGCACTTTCCGGCACAATCCTAGCCCGTCCAAAACAGGCATCATCCAATCGCTCACCACCACCCGCACCGGTTCTTTTTGCAGGAGCGCCCAGCCGGATTCGCCATCTCCCGCTTCGAGCACTTCATGCCCGAGCCGACGTAGCGCCTGATGCAGAATCGCGCGGGAAACAGGATCGTCTTCGACGGCGAGAATTTTCACGCAGCCCCGAGGCTTGAGGCCCCGGCCGTCCTCATGCAACCGGGAAAACATCGCCACGTTCTCACGGCGCGCCTTTCCCGCCCGACTCCTTGTTCGCCACCGCTCGTTCCACCCACTGCATCAACTCCACCCAGTCGAAAAGTCTCGGCAACACCGTCATCGCCCCTGCACCGCGCGCTTCATCCAACTCTCGCCCCGTCACCCGGGTCGCCAGCAGCACCACACTCACGTTTTCAAACTCCGCCCGCGCCTTCATTGCCCGACATTCGTCCAAGCCCGCCTCGAACGAATCCGTCGCATCCAGCAACACCACATCGACTGCCCGCTCCCGCATCAAAGGCAGCGCGCCCCCGACCGAATCCGCCGAGAGAGCCGTGATTCCCACTTTCGAAAAGCAATACTCCATCGCTTCCCGAAATCCCGCATAACGGTCGATCACCAAGACCCGCGCTCTCACGGCTTCATTTCCCTCCACCCGATCTTCATCGCAAACATTTTTTGTGTTCTGCCACGCGCTGTCAACCAACAGCAATTATTCTTCACTCACTCCGACGCTTCGCCGCCCGGTTGACACCCCCCACTCGCCGTCGCTACTCGTTCGAGGCGATGGACTACACCCAGCTCTTCCGAAAGCTCCGCGAGAGCAAAGGCCTCACGTTGGAACAGCTGGCAGAGCGTGCGGCCATGCACCGCAACACGGTCGTCAACATCGAGGCCGGACGGCCCGTGAAATTCAAAACCATCGCCGCCCTCATGCAGGAAATGGGCTACGGTGCGTCCTCTCCGGAACTAAAAAGCATGGCCCTGCTCTGGCTCGAAGCCGTCAGCGGCATCCCTTTCTCCCGCACGGAAGCTCAGTCGACCGCCAAGAAACTCATCTCCAGCTACCGTTCGAGCGCCAAACAGGCCGTCCAACGGCTCGAAAAGGAAGTCCTCGCCGCCAATCTCGACGCCGAGCAAATCGGACACCTCATCTTCGCCGCGCGAAATCCCGAACTTCTCTCCCTCCTCGAAAATGTGCGCGATCTCACCACGCGTTTCGGCGTCCGCGCACCGTCCGCGGAACTGAAAGCAGCGGAAGACTCCGCCGACTACGACGCGGAATAGCCGACGTCTTCGGGCCCCACGCAGTCGCGCGCGCGCTCTAAAATTCCGGGCGCGCCCACATCTCTCCCTTGCAGGAGCGCCACGCGAAATCATCGTTCGGCGTCTCCAGGTAGCGGAGCTACCTGTCGCTATTCGACCACTCCGAAACAGCTTCAACCCGGTTGCCCTCGCTTACGCATACCTCTTCACCCGTCCGTCGGCCCGACCTTTGGGCCCTGGCGTTCGTCGCGCTCGCCACCGCCGCGGCGCTGATCCAGTCCACCCTCCTCCAGACCGATCCGGTTTTCGCGTTCTATTACCTGGCCGTGGTCTTCAGCGCCGTTCTGGGAGGCAAACGCAGCGGTGTCCTGGCCATGATCGTCGGAGGAGTCGTCGCCTACTTCGTTTTCCACACGGTGTCGCCCGCCGCGCGACTGGTTCACCTCGCGTTGTTCGTCACCGTCGCATCGCTGCTCATCAGCGTCGTCACACGCATGCAGCGCGTGACCAACCAGCTCAAGGAAAGCGACCGCCGTTTCAGCGAGCTGCTCGGCCGCGTCGAGCTGCTCGCCAGCATGATCGACCGCGACGGGCGCGTCATCTACTGCAACGACCACTTCATCGCCGTGACGGGCTGGCGCCGAAAGGAGATCATCGGGCGCGATGTCTTCACTTTCCTGATACCGCCGGAAAACGTCCCCGCCGTGAAGGACGTGTTTGCCCGGTTGCTCGAGGACAAATCCACCACCTCCGAGGTGGAAATCCTCACCCGCCACGGCGATCGCCGCCTCGTCCGCTGGAGCAGCACGATCCTGCGCTCCGCCGCCGGCGAGGTGATCGGCTCCGCGAGTATCGGCCACGACGTCACGGACGAACGCCGCGCGCAGTTCAACAACAAGCTGCTCGCCTCCATCGTCGAGTCCACCGACGACGCCGTCATCGCCACCACGCTCGACGGCACCGTCACCAGCTGGAACCCCGGCGCCGAGCGAATCTTCGGCTACCGCGCCAGCGAAATGATCGGCCGCTCCGTTTTCCTGCTCGCGCCGGACGACCGCCACGCCGAGGTCAAAGCCAACCTCGCTCGCATCGCCGCCGCCGAACGTATCCAACAAGTGGAAACGGTTCGCCGCCATCGCGACGGACGCCTGCTCGACCTCTCCATCACGCTTTCTCCACTCATCGACGAAACCGGCCGCATCGTGGGCTCCTCCGCGATCACGCGCGATATCGGCGATCGCAAAGCCGCCGAACACGCGCTGCGCGATCTCTCCCACAAGCTCTTCATCGCCGAAGATCTGGAACGCGGCCGCATCGCGAAGGAACTCCACGACTCCACCGCTCAAAACCTGATCGCCGTCATGATGAGCCTGGAATCCGTCCGGGAATCCGCCTCGACTCGTTCTCCGCACGACGCCCGCCAACTGGAAGATTGTCTCGCCGTCCTCGAAAGCTCGACGCACGACATCCGCACGCTCGCTTACGTGCTGCATCCCGCGCGCTTCGACGAGGACGGCCTCGTCGGCGCCCTCCAACACTACGTCGCGGGCTTCGTCGAACGCACCGGCATTCGCATGACGCTCGACTTGCAGCCTCACTTCCAACGCCTGTCGTCGGAAGTTGAAATGATCCTGTTCCGCCTTGTTCAAGAAGCGCTCGGCAACATCCATCGCCACGCGCGAGCGAAAACCGGAACGATCCTGCTTCGCCGCGACGAAACCTCCGCCCGGCTCGAGGTCAGCGACGCCGGCTGCGGCCTGCCGCTGGACGCCGCAGGAAACCCGGTCAAAATTGGCGTGGGCATCGCCGGCATGCGCGAACGAACCCGACAAATCGGCGGCTCGTTCGATCTCGAATCAGGCCCAAACGGCACCACCATCCGCGTCACCGTCCCCGTCGTGAGAACGTTCCAATGAAGCCCGTCAGAATCCTCATCGCCGATGACCACGAGTTGGCCCGGGACGGCATCAAGGCCCGCCTCGAAAAGCGGCCCGGATGGATCGTTTGCGCCGAAGCCAGCACCGGACGCGAAGCCGTGAGCCTCACCGAACAACTTCGACCCGACGTCGCTGTGCTCGATATCGGCATGGCCGAACTCAACGGCATCGAAGCCGCAGCCCAGATTCGCAAGCGCTGCCCCGACACCGAAGTCCTCATGCTCACCCTTCAAGACTCCGAGCAACAAGTTCAGGCCGCCTTCGCCGCCGGCGCCAAGGGTTTCATCCTGAAGACCGACGCAGCCCGCTTGTTGGAAGAAGCCATCGATGCCTTGCTTCAGCGCGAACCATTCCTCTCCGGAAAAATCGCTGGACAAGTCTTGAACGGTTTTCTTTCGCCACCCGAGACCCGCCAATCGAGCACGCGCCTGACCGCTCGCGAGCGCGAGATCGTGCAGCTGCTCGCTGAAGCGAAAACAAACAAGGATATCGCCCGCATTCTGGGCGTGAGCGTAAAGACCGTCGACGCCCACCGGTCTAATATCATGCGCAAGCTGGACTTGCATTCCGTCGCCGAACTGGTCCGCTTCGCCATTCGAAACGGAATCATCCAAGCCTGACCCCTTCCAAATGACCCTGACGGGATAAGGTAAACACCTTAAGGCCTATCCCGCGCCGAATATCAGGTATCGCGGAAATTTGCAGCACAGAGAGGAGAGCTAGCTTCCAGGCATGCAGCGGATGCTCATGCCGAGCCTGGGGGTTTTTACGGAGGAAAGGACGAGGACGTTCCTCACTCATCATCGGGTGTGCGCCAGCGCGGTCCGGCAGGCGGATATTCACCTCCTTCGAGCAGCGCGATGACGGTTCCAACGTTCTCTTCCGCCCCGCCAGATCAAGGTGCCTCTCCCGCGAACGCCTCTCACTCCCTCGTGGTGTTTCAGCTCGACGATCGTCGGTTCGCCCTGCGGCTCACCGCAGTCGAGCGCGTCCTGCCCGCGGTCGAAATCGTGCCGCTGCCGCAGGTTCCCGCCATCGTGCGCGGCGTCATCAACGTCGAAGGCCGGATCATTCCCGTCGTCGATATCCGCGCCCGCTTTTCTCTCCCGCCTCGGGCCCTGGCACTTTCCGACCACCTCCTGATCGCACAAACCCAACGCCGGCCCGTCGCTCTCGTGGTGGACGCCGTCATCGGCGTGACGGAAACCGACCAGATCGTCGCCACCGAACGCTTCGCCGACCACGCCGCCTACATCGAGGGCGTGGCCACGCTCAACGGCGACCTCATCGTTATCCACGATCTGGATACCTTCCTCTCCACCGCCGAATCCGCGGCGCTCGAGGCCGCATTGCAGGCGGGCACCGCACGATGACGCACGCGGTTCCCAGTTTTATCCTGGATAATCTGCGCGACCTCGTAAGCAACGAGCTGGGCTTGAACTTCCCGCCCGCCCGCTCGGCCGATCTTCAACGCGGACTGGTCTCCGCCGCCCGCGAGCTGAAGCTCCACGGCGTCGACGAGCTCGCGCTCTGGCTGCGCTCCGCCTCCAGTCCCGCCCGGTCCGCCCTCCTCGCCCGGCACCTCACCGTCGGAGAAACGTATTTCTACCGCCACCGCAGTCTCTTCGACGCCCTCGAAGAACGAATTCTTCCCGACCTCATTCGCGCCCGGACGCCCGCCCGCAAGCGCCTCCGTCTCTGGAGCGCCGCGTGCTGCACCGGCGAGGAAGCGTATTCGCTCGCAATCGCCGTCTATCGCGCGCTCCCAGATCTGAGCGACTGGGATGTTTCCATTCTCGGGACCGATGCGAACACGCGCTTCCTCCAAAAAGCCGAAAAGGGCGTGTTCGGCGTCTGGTCGTTTCGCGAGACACCGCCGGCGTTCCGCGAACGCTACTTCTCGCGTTGTGCCGGCGATCAGTGGCAGATCCGCCCGGAGATTCGCCGGTTGGTCACGTTCTCCCAAACCAACCTCGCCGACGAACTCTCGCCCGACAGCCCTTTCCGCGGATGCGATATCATCTTCTGCCGGAATGCGCTCATCTACTTCACCCCGGAACAAGCCACGCGATTGATCGCCCGGCTCGCGAACTGCCTCCCGGAAGGCGGCTGGCTCATGACGGCGCCCAGCGAAACCGCGCTCGCCGCTCTGCCGACGCTCGCACCCGTCCAATTTCCCGGCGCGATGGCATTCCGGAAAACGTCTCGTCGAAGCGCGCCGGCGCCGGCTTCTGCCGTGAATCCTCCCTCGGAAACGTCCGTCGACACCGCTCCGCTCATTCGAGCGTTCTCGTGGCCCACCGATTCGACGCCCGCTCAACCTGCGATCAACCTTCCCGAGCCTTCGCCGGCCCACTCCACCCACCCGCAACACACCGCGGCCACCCACGACCACGCCGCGAGTCTCGCCCTCGCCGCGCGGACGTCCGCCAATCAGCGCCGTTTTCCCGAAGCGCTCGCGCATTGCGACGAACTCGTCGCGTTGAACAAATGCGACGCCTCCGCCCACTACCTGCGCGCCGGCATTCTCGCCGAAGCCGACGCACCCGATGCCGCCATCGAGGCGTTGAAGCGAGTCCTCTATCTCGAACCCGATTTCATCCTCGCGCATTTCGCCCTCGGGAACCTTTACCGCCTCAACGGCGACTCGAACCGCGCCGCCCGCCACTTCGCCCACGCGCTGGATCTCGCCCGTCAGCAGCCGCCTGACCAACTCGTCCCGGCGTCCGACGGCCTCACCGCCGGCCAGCTCGCGCAAACCCTCGCCGTCATGCACGAGCCTCCTTCTTTCCGCTGATCCGCTTCGACTCCGAATGCCGAACCCCGCCCAACCCCAGGACACTCTCGCCATTCTGCGTGCGCGCGCTCGCGCCTTCGCGCGCGAGCCCGAACGCGAGACCGCCGAAGCGACCATCGAAGTCGTCGAGTTCAGCCTCGCGGACGAACGCTACGCCTTGGAGACCGCGTGCATCGCCGAGGTTTACCCGCTCGAAGATCTCATGCCCCTGCCTTGCACGCCCGCTTTCGTCCTCGGACTCGTCAACGTGCGGCGGCGAATCTTCCCCGTCCTCGATCTGAAGCGGTTCTTCGATCTGCCGGAACAGGGCATCACCGATCTCCACCGTATCCTCCTCGTGGATGCACAGGGCCAGAAGTTCGGCATCGTGGCCGACGCAATCGCCGGCGTCCGACAGATCCCGCTCTCACATCTTCAACCTGCTCTTCCGACGATGAACGGCATCCGCGTCGAATACCTGAAAGGTATCACCCCGGATCGCCTTGTCGTCCTCAACGGCAATGCCATCGCCGCGGATCGCCGCATCCTCGTTCACGAAGAGGTCGAGCAATAGTTCCCCCTCTCCAGCCGCAGCAAACCAACACACACCCACCCATGATAAAAACGACGGTAGGCACCAAGATCGGCGCAGGTTACGCCCTCGCCCTGCTGATCCTCATCGCCATCGGCACCGTGTGCTATCAGAGCACGGCGCGCTTGATGGACACTTCCTCTCGCCTTTCGCACACGCATGCCGTGCTGAAGGCGCTCGTGGCGGTGACGCACGACTTGGTCGACGCCGAAACCGGACAGCGCGGCTATATCATCACAGGCGAAGACGCCTACCTCGAACCCTATAATCTCGGCGTCAGCGCCTCCGAACAAAACCTCCGCGCGCTGCGCACGCTCGTGCGCGACAATCCCAACCAACAGCGCCGCCTGGACCGCCTCGAACCCTTGATTCGCGATCGGCTGGTTCGCTTGAAAGAGGGCATCGACGGGCGTCGCGCCAATGGCTTCGACGCCGGTCGGCAGTGGATTCTCTCCGGCGTCGGCAAGGAGCAGATGGACGAAATTCGCCAGATCGCCGCGGAAATGGAATCCGAGGAAACCACCTTGCTGGCCGAACGCTCCACCGCCGCCGAGACCACCGCTCGCAACGCCCGTCTCGTCATCACCCTGGGCACGCTGGGCGCCTTCATCATCCTCGGATTCGCTGGGATGGTTATCACGCGGAATATCGCCGGCCCGCTCCGCGCCCTCTCCGCCAACGCCGAGCGCATCGCGATCGGCGATCTTTCCGGCACCATCGCCATCAGCAACCGCACCGACGAGGTCGGCCGGCTCACGCAGGTGTTCGCCCAAATGACGCGCTGGTTGAACGACATGGCCGGCGTCGCCAGTCGCATCGCGTCCGGCGACCTGCGCGGGAAGGTCGAGCCGCAATCCGAAAAGGATGTGCTCGGCCAGGCGTTCGCTTCGATGGTCGACAACCTGCAGCGCCTCACCAGCGACTTGAACCACGGGGTCAGCATCCTCGGCGCGTCGGCGAACGAAATTTCCACGTCCACGTCGCAACTCGCCGCCAGCGCCAGCGAAACCGCCACCGCCGTCGGCGAAACGACCACGACGGTCGATGAGGTCCGCCAAACCGCCGAAATCTCCAGCCAGAAAGCCCGCGCGGTTTCCGATACGGCACAGCGCGTCGCCCAAATTTCCCAAACCGGCCGCAAGGCCACGCAGGACACCGTCGAGGGCATGACGCGTATCCGCGAACAAATGACATCGATCGCCGAGAGCATGGTGCGCTTGAGCGAGCAGAGCCAGGCGATCGGCCAGATCGTGGCCACCGTCGAAGACCTCGCCGCGCAATCCAATCTTCTCGCCGTCAACGCCGCCATCGAAGCCGCCAAGGCCGGCGAACACGGCAAGGGCTTCACCGTGGTCGCGCACGAAGTGAAGAGTCTCGCCGAGCAATCCAAACAGGCCACCGGCCAGGTGCGCACGATCCTGAACGAGATCCAGAAAGCCACCAGCGCCGCCGTGCTCGCGACCGAACAGGGCAGCAAGGCCGTTGAAGCAGGCGTCGGCCAATCCGCCCAAGCCGGACAATCGATCCAAACACTCGCATCGAGCGTGGCCGAGGCCGCGCAAGCCGCCGCGCAAATCGCGGCCTCCAGCCAGCAACAGCTGGTCGGCGTCGACCAAGTCGCCTCCGCGATGGAGAGTATCAAGCAAGCCAGCACGCAAAACGTCGACAGCGCGAAACAGCTGGAATCCGCCGCCCGCGATCTCAAGCAGCTGGGCGAAAAACTGCGGCTCCAGATCGAACGTTACAAGGTGTAGCCCACGGCGCCCGTGAGCGAACACGAAGCGGAATTCCTCGAACGGCTGCGCGCCACCTTCCGGGTGGAAGCGGACGAACATGTCCAAGCCATCTCGACCAGTTTGTTCGAGCTGGAAAAAGCGCCGTCGCCCGAAGCCAACACCGCCGCGATCGAGCAGATTTTCCGTCACGCTCACAGTCTGAAAGGAGCCGCGCGCGCGACCAACTTCCCGAAGATCGAAGCGATCTGCCAGGCCCTCGAAACCGTCTTCGCCGCCTGGAAGCGAGGCACCCTTCAGGTCGGCGCCGACACGTTCGACGTGTTTCACCGCGCGATGGACGCGATCCGTCAGCTGACTTCTGCCGATGAGACCTCCCCCGCCACCCGCCATCCTCAGCTCTCGCAACTGCTCGCTCAGCTGACGCACCTCACAAGTTCAAACACGTCCACCCCCGCGCCCGCCGCTCGGATTTCCGAGTCTCCCGTCATCCGACCCTCCGAACCGCCCGCAATCGCACCATCCGCCTTGGCGCCCGTCGCATCGACCGAACCGCCGGCCGCACCCACCTCGCCCGCCCTCGCCGAAACCGTCCGCATCTCCACCGCCAAGCTCGACCAACTTCTGCTCGAGGCCGAGGAAATGCTGGTCGTCAAACAGTCCGCGGCTCAGCGCGCCGCCGATCTCCAACACCTCGAGCAGTCACTCTCCGAGTGGAGTCTGCGCTGGAATCGAATTCAGCCCCAGCTTCGCGCGTGGCGCTCCCAGGATCCGCAGGATCGCGCCCACGTTTCGATTTCCGAATTCCTCGAGTGGAACGCCGGCTACCTCCGCGCACTCGAGCAGCGTCTGCGCAACATGAGCAAAACCGCCGCGCAGGATCGACACGATGTCGCCCGTCGCGTCGACGACTTGCTGCTCGATTCCAAACAGCTGGTCATGCTCCCTTTCTCCACGCTGACGGATTTATTCCCGAAGCTCGTTCGAGACCTTAGCCGGGATCAGGGAAAATCCGTCGAATTCATCACCCGCGGCGGCGAGGTCGAAATCGACAAGCGCATCCTCGAACAGATGAAGGATCCGCTCATCCATCTTCTGCGAAACTCGATCGACCACGGCATCGAGGCGCAGCGCGGCCCGAACCAGCCCAACAAATCCTCACGCGCCACGCTCCTTCTCGCCGCCCGGTTGATCGGCGGCAACAAGGTCGAAATCGTCGTCTCCGACGACGGCGCCGGCATCGATCGCGCCCGCGTGAAAGAGTCCGCGATTTCTCGCGGCATCATTGCCCCGGACGCAGCGCGCAGCCTGGACGATCGCAAAGCACTCGATCTCATCTTCCAGTCCGAGGTCTCCACCAGCCCGATGATCACCGAGATCTCCGGACGCGGCCTGGGTCTCGCGATCGTGCGCGAGCACTGCGAGAAACTCGGCGGCGAGGTCAACGTCGACAGCACGCCCGGGAAGGGAACGACGTTCACCATCACCTTGCCGCTCACGCTGGCGACGTTCCGCGGCATCCTCGTGCAATCCGCCGATCAGACGTTTGTCGTGCCAACCGCCTACGTCTCACGCGTGGCTCGCATCAAGCGGTCAGACGTCAAGACCGTCAAAAATCGCGAAACCCTTTCGCTCGAAGGCCGCACCGTCGCCCTCGCCCAACTCGCCACCGTGCTGGAACTCGAAGCCCGCCCTCCCAAGACACCTCCCGGCGACTTCATTTCTGTCATCGTGCTGGGGACCGGTCACGAGCAGATCGCGTTCGCGGTCGATGCAATCCTGCACGACGAAGAGGTCCTCGCGAAGAGCTTCTCCCGTCCTCTCTCCCGCGTGAGAAACATCGCCGGCGCCACCGTCCTCGCGTCCGGAAAAATCGCTCCCATCCTCAACGTCGCCGACCTCATCAAATCCGCGCGCCACCGCAGCGCCCGCTCTTCCACATCACCCGCCTCTCCTTCCGCGCCCGCCGCCGCTCGCTCTCGCTCGGTCCTGCTCGCGGAAGACTCGATCACATCGCGCATGCTGTTGAAGGGGATTTTGGAATCCGCCGGCTATCGCGTCACCACCGCCGTCGACGGCATGGATGCTTGGACGCTCCTCCATACCGACGATTTCGATCTCGTGGTGTCCGATGTCGAAATGCCCCGACTGAACGGATTCGATCTCTGCGCCCGCATCCGCGCCGACAAGAAACACGGGGACAAACCCGTCGTATTGGTCACCGCTCTCGCGACCTCCGCCGACCGCGAGCGCGGCATCGATGTCGGCGCCAGCGCCTACATCGTGAAAAGCAGTTTCGACCAGGGCAACCTGCTCGAGGTCGTTCGCCGCCTCACCTGATGTCGACCCAGCCCGTCATCAACGTGCTCCTCGTCGACGACTCGCCGTCGTCCCGCCTGCTGTTACGGCATATCCTGAATGCTGATACACGGTTCGCCATCCTCGGCGAGGTCGGCAGCGGCGCCGACGCGCTCGCGTTTCTCAAAAAGCGGCGGCCCGACGTGATCGTGATGGATATCCACATGCCCGGCATGGACGGCTACGAGACCACGCGGGAGATCATGCAAACGCACCCGTTGCCGATCGTGATTTGCACCGGCGTGCCGAGCCCCGACGAAGCGTCGGACAAGTTTCTCGCACTCGACGCCGGCGCACTCGCCTTGGTCGCGAAACCCGCCGGGCCGGGTCATCCGCAACACGCGGAAACCGCCGCGAAGCTCGTCGAAACCATCGCATTGATGTCCGAGATCCGCGTCGTGAAACGCTGGCCGCGCGAACGCGTCCTCCGCGGCTCTCCCGCTTCCCCCCGCCCCAGCAGCAAACCGTCGGCGATCGACGTGATCGCCATCGGCACCTCCACCGGCGGACCACCCGTTCTCCAAGCCATCCTTGCCGGCCTCCCCGCCGATCTGCCCGCGCCGGTCATGATCGTGCAGCATATCTCCGTAGGCTTTCTCCCGGGCCTGGTCGAGTGGCTGCAGCAATCCACCCGCTTTCCTCTTCACATCGGCGCGCATGGCCAACTCATGCAGCCGGGCAACGCGTATCTCGCACCCGATTGTTACCACATGGGAATCGGTCAACAAAAGCAGATCGTCCTCAGCCGCAGCGAACCCGAAAACGGACTCCGGCCTTCCGTCTCCTTCCTGTTTCGATCGGTGGCTTCGGTCTGCGGCCCACGATCCATTGCCGTGTTGCTCACCGGAATGGGCCGCGACGGCGCGCAGGAGCTCAAGGAGCTCAAAACACTCGGAGCGATCACCATCGCGCAGGACGCCGAGTCGTCCGTCGTCCACGGCATGCCCGGCGAAGCCATTCGTCTCGGCGCCGCCCACTACGTTCTACCGCCCGAGCGTATCGCCACCGTGGTTACAAACCTGACCATGGGCCACTCGCCCGAATCCGGCCGGCCCCGCGCCGCCCTCTAAGACAATTCGATTGTGATGCGACATTCCGACCTCAACCCGCCCGAATCTCCCGAAATCCTCGTCGTCGAAGACAGCCTCACTCAGGTCGAACGCCTGAAACACCTGCTCAGCCGGAAGAACTACCGGTTCCGCATCGCGCGCAACGGTCGCGAGGGACTCGAAGCCATCGCCCGACGCCGCCCCACGATCGTCATCAGCGACATCGTCATGCCCGAAATGGACGGCTATGAGCTCTGCTGTCGAATCAAGCAGGACCCCGCCACCCGCAACCTTCCCGTCATTCTTCTCACCTCGCTCACCGATCCGGTCGATGTGGTGAAAGGCCTCGAATGTGGCGCCGACAACTTCGTCTTCAAACCCTACGACGAAGACTACCTGCTCTCGCGAATCACTTTCGTGCTGGCCCACCATCATCTGCGCGAAATCGAAAACACCCGCATGGGCGTCGAGATTTTCTTCGCGGGCCGCAGCTTCTACATCACGTCCGACCGCCTCCAGATCCTCAATCTGCTCCTCTCCACCTATGAGACCGCCGTGGCGCGCAACCACGAACTCGCGTCCGCGCGCGATCAGTTGCGCGAACTGAACGAAACGCTCGAGCAAAGGGTGCAGGAGCGCACCGCGGCGTTGCAGCAGGAGGTCGCCGAGCGCGCGCGCGCCGAAGCCGAAGTGCGCCGGCTGAATGCCGAGCTCGACCAGCGCGTCCGCCAGCGCACCGCGGAGCTCGAGCGCATGAACGAGGAACTGGAGGCGTTTTCGTATTCGGTTTCCCACGACTTGCGCGCGCCCCTGCGGCACGCCAACGGGTTCGCGACACTGCTGCAGAAGCGCATCGGCGACAAGGTGGACGGCACCGGCGCGCACTACCTCAAGCAGATCGCCGACGCCTGCGTGCGCATGGCGACGCTGATCGACGACTTGCTCGAATTTTCCCGCACCAGCCGCACCGAACTGCGACAGGCGCCGCTCGATCTCAATTCGCTCGCCGCCGAAACCGCGCGCGATCTCGAACAGGAAACCAAGGGCCGCCGCATCGAATGGAAAATCCACCCGCTGCCGTCGGTCTGCGCGGATGCCGCCCTCCTCCGCCAGGTCTTCGCCAATCTCCTCGGCAACGCCGTCAAATACACCCGCACCCGCGAGATCGCGGAAATCGTCGTCGGCAGCGAATCGCGCGAAAACGAGGTCGTCATCTTCGTCCGCGACAACGGCGTCGGCTTCGACATGCGCTACGCCTCGAAACTCTTCGGCGTGTTCCAACGACTTCACGGCGCCGATCAATTCGAAGGCACCGGGATCGGACTGGCCAATGTCCGCCGCATCGTCTCGCGACACGGCGGCCGCACCTGGGCCGAATCCGCCCCCGATCAGGGCGCCACGTTTTTCTTCAGCCTCCCCACATCGTCCGCCGGTTCCGCTCATCCGCTTTAACCCATGCACTCTCTCCCTCCCCGCCCCAGCCCCGACGAAATCCTCATCGTCGAGGACAGCGCCACCCAAGCCGAACGCCTCCGCTACATCCTCGAGAAGCACAACTATCGCTTCGCCGTCGCCCGCAACGGCCGCGAAGCGCTCGCGCGCATCGCCACCCAATGCCCGTCGCTCGTCGTCAGCGATATCGTGATGCCCGAGATGGACGGCTATGAGCTCTGCCGGCAGCTCAAGCAGGACGAGCGTTTCCGCAATCTGCCCGTCATCCTGCTCACTTCCCTCAGCGACCCGGTCGACGTCGTGAAGGGACTCGAATGCGGCGCGGACAACTTCCTCTTCAAGCCCTACGAGGAACGCTACCTCGTCTCCCGCATCGGCTACATCCTCGCGAACCGCCACCTCCGCGAAATCGAATTCACCCGCATGGGCGTCGAAGTGTTTTTCGCCGGCCGTAAATTCTTCATCACCTCGGACCGCCTGCAGATCCTCAACCTCCTGCTCTCCACCTACGAAACCGCCGTGGAGCGCAATCGCGAACTGGCAAACGCGCGCGACGAGATGCGCCATCTCAACGAAACGCTCGAAGCCCGCGTGCAGGAACGCACCGCCGCGCTCCAGGCCGAAATCGTCGAGCGCAAGCAGGCCGAAGCTCACGTGCGCGAACAAGCCGAGCTGCTCAACAAAGCCAGCGACGCCATCGTCGCCCTCGATCTCGAACATCGGATCACCTACTGGAACGCCAGCGCCGAACGACTCTACGGCTGGTCCACTTCGGAGGCACTCGGACGACCGATCCAGGATTTGAAACTAAGTAGTTCGGTCGGCCATTTCGCCGCCGCACTCACCGAGTTGTTCGCCAACGGCGAGTGGCGCGGCGAGTTCGAGGTCACGACCAAACACGGCGCCTCCAAATATATTTCCAGCACGTGGAGCCTCGTCCGCGGCGACGACAATCAGCCGCGCTCGATCCTCGCCATCGACACCGACATCACCGAACGCAAGAAGCTCGAATCGGAACTGCTCCGCGCCCAGCGAATGGAGAGCATCGGCATGCTCGCCGGCGGCGTCGCCCACGACCTCAACAACGCCCTCGCCCCCGTGTTGATGGCCACCGAATTGCTGCAGTCCGGATGCACCGATCCGCAACAACGACATCTGCTCAGCCTCATCCGCGCCGGCGCCGATCGCGGAGCCGCCATGGTCAAGCAGGTCCTCACGTTCGCGCGCGGCGCCGACGGCAAACGCGGTCACGTGCAGGTGAAACACGTGCTGCGCGAAATCGAGGATCTCGCGCGTCAGACGTTCCCCAAATCGATCTCCATCCAAACGGAACCCACGCGCGAGCTCTGGCCGCTCCTCGCCGATCCCACCCAGCTGCACCAGGTGCTGCTCAACCTCTGCGTCAACGCCCGCGACGCCATGCCCCTCGGCGGCAAACTCACGCTCTCCGCCACGAATATGGAGGTCGACGAAAGCTACGCCCGCATGACTTCCCCCGAAATGAAGCCGGGACCGTTCGTCGTTCTCAGCGTGACCGACACCGGGATGGGCATGACGCCCGAGGTCTGCGCGCGCATTTTCGATCCGTTCTACACCACGAAGTCCTCCGAAAAAGGCACGGGACTCGGACTCTCCACCGTCCAAAGCATCGTGAAAAATCACGGGGGGGTCGTCACCGTCCGAAGCACTCCGGGCATCGGCACCGAGTTCAAGGTTCACCTCCCCGCCGAAGCGAGCGCCGCCGCGCACGTCACCGCTGCCCCCAAGCCGGCGCGCCCCATGGGATCTGGCGAGCTCATCCTCGTCGTCGACGACGAATCCGCCATTCGCAACATCGCCGCGCAAACGCTCCAGACGTTCGGGTATCGCGTGCTCACCGCCGCCGACGGCGCTCAAGCCGTCGCCCTCTGCGCGCAACATCGCGACACGCTTCGCGCGATGCTCGTCGACATGTCCATGCCCATCATGGACGGCAACGCCGCCATTCACGCCGCCCGAACGCTCGCCCCCAACATCAAAGCGATCGCCGCCAGCGGTCTCGACCCCAGCTCGCGCGAAACGTCCACCGCACAGCGCGTCGTCGCCGACGCGACGCTCAACAAACCTTACAGCGCCGACGAACTGCTCCAAGCCGTTCACGACGTGCTCAAATAATCGCCGGCGAAAGACACGCGAATCCAGCCCAGCCCTTCGCGCCCTCTCCCCGTCCCACTTTTTTCCATCATGCAATGGCCAGAATCCTCATCGTCGACGACACCCCGGATCTGCTCCAAGTGCTGGTGATGATCCTCCGCGATGCGGGACACATCATCACCGCCGCGCGCGACGGTCAGGAAGCGCTCAGTCTGCTCAAACGCATCGAGTTCGACGTCATGATCACCGACATCGTGATGCCGAACAAAGAGGGCATGGAAACCATCATCGAAGCTCGGCGCGCCATGCCCCACCTCAAGATCATCGCGATGTCCGGCGGCGGTTTGCTCCCGGCGCAGCAATACCTCGCCATCGCCGGGAAGCTCGGAGCCTCCGCCGTCCTCTCCAAACCGTTCAGCAGCGACGACGTGCTCGCCGCCGTGGGCCGCGTGCTGTCCGAAACCCCCGAGACGCCGTAAGCCCGAACGGCTGCACCGGGGCGGCCACGCCCGTTTTCACGAAGAAGCGATGCGCGCGCCCGTCATCGCGAGTTCGTCTTGCTCTACCGCAAACGTCACCTCGCTGTCTTCGTCGATCTCCCCGCGGATCAACGCCCGCGCGAGCTTCGTCTCGATGTTGCGCTGCAGAAAACGTTTCAACGGCCTCGCTCCAAACACCGGATCGTAGCCTTTCTCCGCCACCCATTCTTTGGCGGCATCGTCCAGCTTCACCGTCACCCGTCGCTCCGCGAGGCGCTTGTTCAAGTCCGCAAGCAACAGGTCCACGATGCTCGTGATTTCCTCGAGCGACAGCGGCTTGAACAGGATCGTCTCGTCAATGCGGTTGAGGAACTCCGGCCTGAAACTCCGCCGCAATTCCGCCATCACGCTCTCGCGCACACCTTCCGGGATCGTCTCGCCCGTCACGCCTTCCAGGAGAAAGCGCGAGCCGATGTTCGAGGTCATGATGATCACCGCGTTCTTGAAATCCACGGTGCGACCCTGCGAGTCCGTGATGCGTCCGTCGTCAAGCACTTGTAACAGGACATTGAATACGTCCGGATGCGCCTTCTCGATTTCGTCGAAAAGCACGACCGCATACGGCTTCCGCCGCACCGCCTCCGTCAGCTGCCCGCCTTCGTCGTAACCGACGTAGCCCGGAGGCGCGCCAATCATCCGCGCGACGCTGTGCTTTTCCATGTATTCCGACATGTCGATGCGCACCATCGCCGCTTCCGAATCGAACAGCGTCTCCGCGAGGCTTTTCGCCAGCTCGGTCTTGCCCACCCCCGTCGGCCCGAGAAACAGAAAACTCCCGACCGGCCGGCGGGGATCCTTGATGCCGCTGCGCGCGCGCAAGATCGCCTCCGTCACCAGCGTCACCGCTTCGTCCTGGCCGATCACGCGTTCGTGCAACACTTCCTCGAGCCGCAACAACTTCTCCTTCTCGCCTTCCACGAGCCGCGTCACCGGCACGCCGCTCCACTTCGAGACCACTTCCGCAATCTCTTCCTCGGAAACTTCCTCCTTGAACAAGGTCGTCGCGCTGCCCGCCTTCTCGAGCCGCTTCAGCTCCGCTTCCATCTGCGGAATCTTCCCATGTCGCAGCTCCGCGACTTTGTTCAAATCATACGCGCGCTCCGCCTTCTCCATCTCGAGTCGCGCCGCTTCGATCGCTTCACGCAGCTTGCGCATCTTCTCGATCGACGCCTTCTCGCGCTCCCAATGGAGCTTGATCGCATTCGCTTTCTCGCGCGCTTCGGCGAGTTCCTTGCGCAACACCTCCAATCGCCGCGCGCTCGCTTCGTCCTTCTCCTTCGCGAGCGCCGTCTCCTCGATCTCGAGCCGCAACACACGCCGCGTCAGCTCGTCGAGCTCCTGCGGCATCGAATCCATCTCCGTGCGAATCATCGCGCAGGCCTCGTCCACGAGGTCGATCGCCTTGTCCGGCAGAAAACGATCGCTGATGTAGCGATTCGAAAGCACCACCGCGCTCACCAGCGCGTTGTCCTGAATCTTCACGCCGTGGTGCAACTCGAACCGCTCGCGCAAACCGCGCAGTATCGAGATCGCGTCTTCCACCGTCGGCTGGTCAACCACCACCGGCTGAAAACGCCGCTCGAGCGCCGCATCCTTCTCGATGTGCTTTCGATACTCGTCGAGCGTCGTCGCGCCGATGCAGTGCAGTTCTCCGCGCGCGAGCATCGGCTTCAACAGATTGCCCGCATCCATCGCGCCATCTGTTTTTCCCGCGCCCACGATCAGGTGCAGCTCGTCGATGAAGAGCACGATGCGCCCGTCGCTTTGCTTGATCTCGGTCAGCACCGCCTTCAACCGCTCCTCGAATTCGCCGCGATATTTCGCTCCCGCCACCAGCGCGCCCATGTCGAGCGCGAAGATCGTCTTGTCCTTCAACCCTTCCGGCACGTCGCCGCGCAGGATTCGCTGCGCGAGGCCTTCCACGATCGCCGTCTTTCCGACACCCGGCTCGCCGATCAACACCGGATTGTTCTTTGTCTTGCGCGAAAGGATACGGATCGTCCGGCGAATCTCTTCGTCGCGTCCAATCACCGGATCCATTTTCCCTTTCCGCGCCTGCGCGACCAAATCGACGCCGTATTTCTCCAACGCCTGATACGTCGCCTCGGGATTGTCCGTCGTCACGCGTTGCGATCCGCGCACGTCGCGCAACGCCTTCAACACCGTCTTACGGTCGAGATTAAAACTCTTGAAGAGATTCTTCAGCCCTTCCGGTTTCGCCACCTCGAGCAAACCAAGGAAGAGATGCTCCACCGAAACATACTCGTCCTTCAGCTGCTCCGCTTCCTGCTCCGCGCGCGTCAGCGCCTCGTTCACCGCCTGCGTCACATAGACCTTCGACGTATCGACGCTGCCCGTGACTTTCGGCAACCGCTCCAATTCCCGCTCCACCGCGAGTTGCATCGCGCCCGGTCCGAGCGCGAGCTTCTCGATCAATCCCGGCACAATCCCGTTCTCCTGCCCCAACAACGCCGCGAGCAGATGCCAGGTATCCACTTCGTTGTGATTCTGCCGGCGCGCGATGTTCTGTGCATCGGTGATCGCCTGGCGTGACATTTGAGTGAGCTTGGCAAAGTCCATGATTCACCCCTTTCGCAAACTTCGCGCCAATATACCCGTCTCGCTCTCCCTCGCAACTCGCCCGCCGCCGCGCGCAACGAGAGACATTTCGCGCCGCTCCGTCTTTCGCAACGCGCCACCTTGTCAGGTGGAGCCCGACGTCCCCGTCCGGCTCGATTGCGCAGCAGCCGCGTCGCTCCCTCCCGCCGCCGCGCTATCCCCGCGCTCCACCGTCGTCACCGCAACTTAGCAAACGAAGCCTGCAACAGCACCAGATCCGAAGCGCCTTTCGTGCGCTCCTTCGCCTTCGCGATCAATCCCGCCTCGAGCTGGTTCTTCGTTGGACGCTGCTTCTCGTAAAACACGCCGAAAGATCCGGGCCACGCTTCGTTGGCCAGTTTGAACGCCGCCACTTCATCGCTCGTGTCGTGCCGCAACGCATCCTCGGGCGTGCCGTCGTGCTTCTTCTCTTCAATGAGCTTGAAGGCGCCGCCTTTGCGCGGATTCCCCGCATCGAACGCTCCAGGATAAAACTCCACGCACTCCGACAGAATCTCGACCACGGAAAATCCAGGATGCTTCGCCGCGCGCAGCATCATCTCGGTCATGTGATTCACCTGCGTCGAATGGCTGCGCGCCACAAAGGTCGCGCCGCTGTTGAGCAGCGTGCGCATCGGATTGATCGGTTGGTCGATCGCGCCGGTCGGATCCGTCTTCGATTTGAACCCAAGCGGCGAGGTCGGCGACGTCTGCTTCTTCGTCAGACCATAGACAAAGTTGTCCATGATCACATACGTGAGGTTCACGTTCTTCCGCGCGGTGTGCACCAGATGATTTCCGCCGATCGAAAAACCATCGCCGTCGCCGCCAAACGCAAACACGTGCAGCTCGTCATCGCTCAAGCTGATCCCCGCCGCAAACGGCAGCGAGCGGCCATGAAGAAAGTGCCCGCCGTGCGTGTTGACGAAATACGGAAACCGCGACGAGCAGCCAATGCCCGCAAACGTCACGATCTTTTCGTGCGGATAATTCAGCTTCTCCAGCACGCGATAAAACACCGCGAGCACGGCGAAATCGCCGCAGCCGGGACACCAGGTGGGATGATCGGCCGTGAGAAGTTTTTTCGTGAGCTGCGCGTTCGCGATCGGAGCAGCCGGAGTCGGGGCCAGGGGAGTAGCGGCAGTGGACATCGGAAGGAAAGATAAGGGTTTCAGGATTGGATTCAGCGAACGCGCGCGAGCGAGCTGTGCGACAACGCACCGAGCGACGCATCCAGCGCCTGGCTTTCCAGGTGGCGCGCCACACCCGCAACGATCTCGCTCACTTTAAACGTAAGCCCGTCGGTCTTCGTCACGCTCACGATCGCCGGATTCGCATAACGCGCCCGCAGCATCATCGCGAGTTGCCCATAACCGTAGAGGCCTTCGTCGTTCAGCTCCACGACCACGATCTTGTGGAATCGCGCGAAGGTCTCCTCCAACCGCGATGGAAACGGATGCAGGTGCCGCAAATGCAGGTGCCCGCCTTTCACGCCCGCCCCGCGGATTCTCACCAGCGCCTCGCGGCCGGGGCCCCAACTCGAGCCCCACGTGACGAGCAACACTTCGCCCGCGGAGTCACCGCTGAACTCCGGATCCGGCAACGACGCGCCGAGCGTCTTCAACTTCTCGCGACGCTTCGCCGTCATCTTCATGTGCAGCGCCGGGCTGCCTGTCGGATGCCCAAACTCGTCGTGCTCCAGACCCGTCACGGTCGGATATTTGTTCGACTCGATCTTCGCTCCCGGCGGCGCATGTCGCGTGATGCGGTCGAGCGGATACGGTTTGAAATCCGCCCCGCGCGGCGAAAGGTCCGGCTTCGGATCGACCATCAGATTCGCCAGGTCCGGCTCGTCGAACGCTTCGATCCGCGACGACAACGCCTGATCCGTCAAGACCAGCACCGGCGTGGAGTATTCGCGCGCAATCCGCGTCGCTTCCAATCCGATATAGAAACAGTCTTCGACATTCTTCGGCGCGAGCACCACGCGCGGCGCATCGCCATGGCTGCCCCAAATCGCCTGCATCAAATCGCTTTGTTCGACATTCGTCGGCATGCCAGTCGAAGGCCCGCCGCGTTGCACGTTGATCACGATGAGCGGCATCTCCGCCATCACCGCCCAGCCGAGCGCTTCCATCTTCAACGAAAGCCCCGGCCCCGAACTTCCCGTCACCGCCAGCCGGCCGGTATAAGAAAAGCCCAGCGCCGTCGAAACCGCGGCGATCTCGTCCTCACACTGCACGAAGACTCCGCCGTATTTCGGCAGCTCCGTGCGGAGCATCTCCATGATCGAAGACCACGGCGTAATCGGATAACCCGCGCCATGGCGCACCCCGCCCACCAGCAATCCGTAAGCGAGCGCCATGTTGCCATCCATCGTGACCTGCGGCCGCCCGGAAGCCACCGTGCGCTCCGCCGCCTCAAAGCGATAAAAGATATCGCGCAGGTTGTTCTGCGGCCACGCATAGCCGGCATCGAACGCCAGCATCGCATTCCGCACCACATCTTCCGCTTTCCCGCCGAACCGCTCCTTGATGAGCGTCGTCAACTTGCCGACATCGAGATCGAAAACGCGCGCGAGCAATCCGAGCACGAAGATGTTTTTCCCTTTGTCCTTCCCGGTTCCCCCCACCGACTCGACCGTCGCCGTCGTGATCGGAACGGCCACGTAAGAGAACGCATGATCCTCCGTGTTCGGCTTCACATGATCCGAATCGTAGAGGAGCACGCCGCCCGGTCGCAGCGAGCCGATGTGCGCTTCGTAGCTGTGCTGGTAAAACGCCACCAACATGTCCGCGCGATCGCCCGCCGAGAGGATGTCCCCGGTGCCCATGCGCACTTGGAAAATCGACGGCCCGCCCGAGATCGTCGAGGGGATCGTCATGTAGGTCATCACGTCCTGATCGCTGCGACCGGCCAGCCGGGCGAGAAATCCGCCAATCGTCTGGATGCCGTCCTGCGAGTTACCCGCGAGCCGGATAACCACGTCGTTGAGCGAGCGGGGCGCGCCATTCATCGCGGCGCCACCCTGCGTTTCAGGGGAGTTGGGACTAACCATGTCGAGAAATGGGAAAAGGGGATCCCGAGCGCGCATCGCACGATCAAGGGCGCCGCCCACGTTGGGGAAGAGAAACGCGTTTGGCGAGGACTTAGCCGGACTCGTGCAGTTGGAGGCGGAGGAGCGAGGAGAGATCGGCGAACCAGACGGTGAACGACGAACCGAAGGCGGGCTGAATGAAGCCCGTCGAGGTGAGGAGGGCACCGTATGGCCGCCGAGA
>JAFAAS010000095.1 GCA_023426435.1 Verrucomicrobiota bacterium
GTTCGAAGGCGGCGCGCGAAGGTGCGACGAGGATTTCGTCGGCGTCGAGGGGTAGCGTCCAATCGGCGTGGTGCTGTGCGAAGGCGAGGCGCGCGAGATGATTGCTGCGCGATTGTTGAAGGTTGGCGACGGAGTCGCCGTGGAAGAGCGTGAGCGGAAGACCTTCGTGGACGAGGGCGGCGAGGATTTCGCGGGTGCCGTCGGTGCTATCGTGATCGAAGACGAGATGATGATCGACCCACGCGTGCGTATGACGGACGAACGCCTCGATGATATCGGCTTCGTTTTTCACGACGGAGACGGCGACGAGTTTCATGCGGGGTGCGTCGGATTACAGCACGGTGCGGAGGAGGCCGGCGATGCCGATGGATAATGCGGCGAGGGAGTCGCCCGCGATGAGCCCGCCGCCGACGAGGGAGGTGGTGCTCATGTCGGCGGGGAGCGCGGAGCCCTCGGCGGCGGCGGTTTGGGCGCGTTGGCGTTTTTCCTGCCACGTGCTGAAGGCCGAACCGGCGGTGCCGCCGGCGCACCACCAGAGAACGGTGGGCAGTTCGACGAAGCCGCCGAAGGACGAGGCGTAGGGGCTGCTGAGGAAGAAGGAATCGAGGCAGAAATCGAAGGCGAAGCCCTTGCGGCTGCGCGCGATCCAGGCGCGGTAGCGTGGCGAGCGTTTGATGAGTTTGCGGAGGATTTCGATGACGAGGCCGATGGCGACGCCGAGCCAGAGGGCTTTCATGATGTGCGGCTGCGACTGGGTGATGCCCTCGAGCGCGCCGACGATTTTGTAGGTCATGGCGGATTGCCATTGTTGCGCGCCCTCGAGATTCGGATTCGCGAACTGGTCTTCGCGCAGAATCGGATACGCGCTCATGAAGAGCTTCGCGAGGACGACGGCGAGGATGGCGCCCATGGCAATGCCGATGACCTGGTAGCGGAATTGGACGATGCGGTGGGTGCCGAGGCGCCAGCCGGTGGAGCGGTCCTGTTGCATGTCGCCGCCGACGCTGCAGGCGATCAGCAGGATCGTGGCGCACATGAGCCCGACGATCGGATCCTTGAGGCCGAGGGCGGCGAGGATGAAGACGGCGAGGACGAAGGCGCTGGAGATGGGATTCCAGTCGGAGATGCCGAGCGAGATGCCGTTGATGAGGACGAAGACGAAGGTGAGACCGATCGCGACGAGCAGGAAGAAGACGGGTTGTTGGAGAACGTGCGCGCCGACGAGGACGGTGCCGGCGCCCCAGAACGCGATCCAGAGGAGGAGCCGCGTGAAGTTCACGCGTTTCCAGTCGTTGGTTTGTTGCGGCGACGGGACGTGTTGCGTGAAGCGTTTGGCGGCTTCGGCGAGGATGAGAACGATGTCGACGATTGCGGCGCCGAGGATCGTGCCGAGCGCGATGATGAAGCCGATCTTGCGGAACGGTTCGCCGGGTTGGAGCCATCCGGCGGCGATGAGGTTGGGCATTTGCCAGAGGCCGATGAGGGCGACGACGAGCGCGGGCAGGGCGATGCGCGCGCCGACGATGAGGCCGGCGCCGACGGTGGAAGCGGAGATGCCGATGGCGCCGAGCGAGGCGATCTTGAACGTGGCGAAGCCGACGCTGTAGCCGGCGAGCATGCCGCCGCCGAGCTGGGCGATGGAGCGTTTGAGGAGTTGCGGATCGGTGAGCGCGCGCAGGATGTTGGCGACGGCGAAACCGGACGGGAATGTGAGCTGCATCCGATCGACGACGATGGGCGTGTAGAGCATGCCGACGCCGACGCCGAACATGCCGATGCAGGTGAAGTAGAGGATGAGTTGCCAGGCGGGCGGTTCGGGGAGGCCCATCCAGGTCATGGCTTGCGCGAGCACGCCCATCGCGCACATGGACGCGACGGAGGCGGCCATGGTTTGCATGTAGTTCGCGCCGTGTTTGCCCTCGGGCCCGTAGGGCAGCGTGACGACGCTGCCGAGAATGCCGGCGAGCACCTGGCCTCCGATGAAGAAGCCGATGGAGAAATTCATGAAAGCGGACGAGATGCCGCCGAGCGGGCCGAGGATGAGAATCGCGACCGCGGACAACATCACGTGATAGGCGGGCGAGCCGATGCGCGGCAGCCAGCGGCGGAAGCCGGTGGGGGTGTTCATGGCGTTGTGGTGGGCGAGAGCGTGGAGAGCAGGGGGAGTGGAACGAGTTTAAAGGTGTGGGAGGCAGCGAGGAAGAAGGGGCGGTGGAGATGGAATAAGAACGAAGATCCTTCGCGGGCGCGCGGCATGACGGGATGGAAGGTGGAAACGGACGTCCTCGTCGGGTTGCAGGGGAGTGAAGCGTTCGAGCCCGGCGGGGACGCCGGGCTCCACCTGTTGACAGGGAAGGGGTGGGTGGTGAGTTTCGCGGGGCATGTCTTCCGCTTCTACGCATCCTTCCTTCGATTCAGTGGAGTCGGCGATCGGGGATATCGCGGCGGGAAAATTGATCATCGTGACGGATGACGAGGATCGCGAAAACGAAGGCGATCTGATCATGGCGGCGCAGAAGGCGACGCCCGAGACGGTGAACATGATGATCCGTTATTGCAGCGGGATCGTGTGCGTGCCGACGGTGGATCCGCAGCTGAGGCGGTTGGGGCTGGGGCCGATGGTGCAGCAGAATCGCGAGGTGCAGCGGACGGATTTCACGGTGACGGTGGATGCGGCGGAAGGGATCACGACGGGGATCAGTGCGCACGATCGCACGCAGACGATTCGGATTCTGGCGGATCCGCAGTCACGGCCGGAGCAGTTGGTGCAGCCGGGGCATGTGTTTCCGTTGCGGGCGAAATCGGGCGGCGTGTTGGAGCGGGCGGGTCACACGGAAGCGGCGGTGGATTTGGCGCAACTGGCGGGGCTTTCGCCGAGCGGGGTGTTGTGCGAATTGGTGAACGACGACGGCTCGGTGCAGCGGCTGCCGCAGCTGGAAGAGTTCAAGCGGCGGTTTGGGCTGAAGATGATTTCGATCGCGCAGTTGATCGAGTATCGGGCGAAGCGGGACAATTTGATCGAGCTGGTGTGCACGCGGCCGTTTCCGTCGGAATTTGGCGAATTCGTCCTGCATGTGTTTCGCAGCAAGCTGGACAATCGTCATCATCTGGCGCTGGCGATGGGCTCGCTCGGGCCGGAGCCGACGCTGGTGCGGGTGCACAGCGAGAACTTGTTGGGCGACGTCTTTCGTATGAGAGGACTTGATACGCATGCGTCGCTGACCGGATCGCTCGAGGCGGTGGCGCGGGCGGGGCGGGGCGTGGTGCTTTACATGGAGCACGCGAATGGCGGGGCGGAGTTGATCCGGCGGCTGTCGGCGAAGCCGGGTGAGGCGCCGCCGCCGATGAGTTTTCGCGATTACGGGATTGGGGCGCAGATCCTGGCGGCGTTGGGGTTGCGGAAGATTCGGTTGCTGTCTAAGAGTGCGCGGCGCGTGGTGGGGTTGGATGGGTATGGGTTGGAGATTGTGGAGCAGGTGGGGCTTTAAAGCTCCAAGGACCAAGATCCAAGCTCCAGGGAAGATCCAATTTTCAAAACAGCCCTGCGCTTACGTGTAGGGCTGCAATGGGCGGGGGAGAGATTTGGGTTGCGGATTCTTGGGTTGGGTTTGTCGATAGCGGGTTCATGAGTCTGGCTGCGCCAAGCGAGAAGGTCGTCAACGGTTCCGCGTTTCGCGTGGGGATCGTGGCGGCGCGTTTCAATGAGGAGCTCGTGGATGCGTTGCTCGGTCGCGTGGTGGAAGGGCTGCGGGCGGCCGGGGTGAAGGAGAAGAAGATCGAAGTCGTGCGCGTGCCGGGATCGCATGAAGTGCCGTGGGCGGCGGGCGAGCTGGCGCGGAGTGGGAAACGCGATGTGGTGATTGGGTTGGGGGTTTTGATCGGCGGCGATACGTCGCATCACGAGATGGTGGGGCAGAGCGTGTCGCAGGCGTTGCAGAGCGTGGCACTCGCGACGCGGGTGCCGGTCATCAACGGCGTGATTGTGGCGAATACGCGGAAGCAGGCGGAGGAGCGTTGTCGCGGGCGGATCGACCGCGGGGCGGAGTTCGCGGCGGCGGCGTTGGAGATGGCGGCGTTGAAGAAGGAGATTTCTCGATGAGCAAAGCCCAGTTTGCGCAAAGGCGCGACGGACGTGTCGCAGCGTTGCAGTATCTTTTCGCGTGGAGCATGAACGCGCCGAAGAATCTCGCGGAGGACCTGCGGGTGTTTTTCGAGAACATGGAGCAGCCGCGCGATCATTATGCGTTTGGCGAGGAGTTGATCCATGGCGTGATCGAGCACGTGGCGGACATCGATGCGCGGATCAAGGGGCTCGCGCACAACTGGGAGTTCGAACGGATCGCGAAGATCGATCTGGCGATTTTGCGGCTGGCGATGTTCGAGATGATTTATCGCAAGGACATCCCGCCGGTGGTGTCGATCAACGAGGCGATCGATTTGTCGAAGCAGTTTTCGAATGCGGATGCCAAGCGGTTCATCAATGGGATTCTCGATCGGTTGAAGGGGCAGATCGGGCGGGACGCGCGGAAGGCGGAGTGAAGGTGGTCCGCGAAAAACGCGAACGGACGCGAAAGCGGATTTGTGATTCGCGAGGTTTCGCGTAGTTCGCGGGAATCAATCCGATGTTTGGGCTTTTCAAAAAGTTTAAGGACGGGCTGTCGAAGACGGTCTCGGCGATTGCGCAGAAGACGCGCGGGTTGTTTGGCGGGCGGAAGATCGATGCGGCGTCGCTCGATGAATTGGAGGAGGCGCTCTACACGGCGGACTTTGGGGTGGAGACGACGACGGAGATTTTGGAGGAAATCAAAAAGGCTTACGGGAAGGACAAGGAGCTGCAGGGCAGGCAGGCGGCGGAGATTGGGGCGTCGGTGTTGAAGCGGGTGTTGGCGGGGAGCGAGGGGAAGTTGGAGACGAGTGAATTGCGCGGTGAGGGCGCTGCGCCTCCGATCGTGATCGCGATGATTGGGGTGAATGGGTCGGGGAAGACGACGACCTCGGCGAAGCTCGCGTGGCGGTTGAAGGAGGACGGGAGGACGGTGATGCTGGCGGCGTGCGACACGTTTCGCGCGGCGGCGGTGGAGCAGTTGAAAACGTGGGGGACGAAGCTGGATTTGGAGATCGTGGCGAGTCACACGGGCGCGGATGCGGCGGCGGTGGCGTTCGATGCGTGGCAGGCGGCGAAGTCGCGCGGGAAAGATTATCTGATCGTGGACACGGCGGGGCGGCTGCACACGAAGAGCAATTTGATGGAGGAGCTGGCGAAGATCCGGCGCGTGTTGCAGAAGAACGATCCGACGGCGCCGCAGCATCGCTGGCTGGTGGTGGATGGATCGCTGGGCAGCAACTCGATCGAGCAGGCGAAAGTGTTTCACCAGAGTTTCGGACTGACGGGGCTCGTGGTGACGAAGCTCGATGGGACGAGTCGCGGCGGAGCGATTGTGGGGATTTACCGGCAGTTGAAGATTCCGATTTATTTCCTCGGGCTGGGCGAACAGGCGGAGGATTTGCAGCCGTTTAGCGCGGAGAATTATGCGCGGGCGGTGTTTGGGTTGGAGTGAGGGGCGGGCGGCTCCTTGGGTGTGGTGCGTGTATCGTGTATCCAATCGAGCCCGACGGGGACGTCGGGCTCCACCTAGAGCGTTTCAATTAAAGTTATAGCCACAGAGAAGGAGATGGTGTAAGGTGCGGGGTATGAGAAAACCAATTTCGGTGGATCTACGGGAGAGGATCGTGGAAGCCTACGAGCGGAAGGAGGGCACCCGGGAGGAAGTGGCGAAGCGCTTCAAA
>JAFAAS010000016.1 GCA_023426435.1 Verrucomicrobiota bacterium
CGCTTCCGTCGCCCTCAACAACGGCGGCAATCCCGCCGCCGCCATCGGAGCCGCCACCCTCAACGCCGACGTCGTTCCAAACTCCGCCCCGCTCATCGTGGGCAACGCCGGCACGACCGGCGTCAACGGCCTCACCGGCTCCAACGCCGCCGCCTCCTCCGTCCACGGCACCGACGTCCCCGCTCTCCCCGCCACCGAATCGATCGGCATGCGCCGGGAACGCCTCCGCGCCTCCGCTCAATCGGCGCCGTCCGAAACCGTTCCTGCCGACGTCGCCCTGGGCTCGAGTCTCGCCGCCGGCTCCATCCGCTCCGCCTCTCTCGACGCCCGCCCGTCCCTCGGCACGCAGGTTCAAAGGAACATCGACGCCGGCCGCCGCGCCATGACCGCCGCCGAAGCCCAAGCGCGCCTGCTCGATCCCGACGCCCGCGCCGAATTCGAAGCTGCCGCCCGCGCCGTTTCCATCGCCGAGCGCCGTCTCCAACACAGCATTTCAGCTGCCCAGTCGGCTCCTTCCAGCGAGTGGGCTCGCGCTCGCGAAGCCCTCGCCACCGATTACGACAGCTACACCCAAGCGGTCGCGCACGCCCAGCGAGTAGCCGCCGCAGGTTCCGCGCGCAACAGCACATCCCTCGACCGGCGCTAGCCGGTCCGGTTAGGAAGAGATAGTGCGTGATTCGGCGCCCCGGCGGACTCGCCCGCCGGGGCGCTTTCCTCTTTGCGCCAATGGAGGCGCGGTGCCCCCACCGCGCATTCCCTTCGTCGCCCCAAACGTCAGAAGCTCCTCCGCAAAACTCCTTTTGCACCTCCCCTTCCCCCGCTTCACGTTCCGCCCATGTCCAAAGCCCGCTACATCGAGGCCAAAGAAAAATGGGCCCAAAAGCAAAAAGCCCGCGGCGTCACCGCGCGCAGCATCGCCTCCACCGACCGCCTTCCTCCCGGACAAAAACTCACCACCGGCTTCCCCGTCCTCGATCTCGGCGTCCAGCCCGAAATCCCGCTCTCCGAATGGAAGCTCACGCTCAACGGCCTCGTCGAAAAACCTGTCACGCTCTCCTGGGACGCCTTCAACGCCCTGCCCCAAGTGGAAGACACGAGCGACTTCCACTGCGTCACCACCTGGAGCAAATACGACTGCCGCTGGAGCGGCGTCGCCTTCACGACGCTCTACGAACTCGCGCAGCCCAAGCCCGAAGCCCGATTCGTCTATTTCACCAGCTACGACGGCTACTCCACCAACACTTCCCTCGCCGCCTGCCTCGACGACGATGTTCTCGTTGCCACGAAATTCGACGGCGCCCCGCTCCCGCGCGAACACGGCGGCCCCGCCCGCGTCATCATTCCGAAGCTCTACGCCTGGAAGGGCGCGAAATTCGTCAACACGATCACCTTCCTCGCCGACGACAAACTCGGTTTCTGGGAAGTCCGCGGCTACTCCAACACCGCCGACCCGTGGAAAGAAGAACGCTACGCCTGAGCCCCTTGTAGGGCGGGGTCTCCGACCCCGCCGAAGACTCCCAACCTCAAAGCAAAAGGAAGCACGCCGCCAAAATGCACGTAGGTATGATCGCACCGGCCAGCAGACCCAGGGGATTCACACCATTGGGAAAATATCGCTGAAGAATACTCTGCCCCGCCGGATTCGGCGCATTCGCGATCACCGTCAGACCTCCGCCCGTCACCGCTCCAGCGACAACCGCATACTTCAATTCATCCGTAAACCCAGGCACGAGCGTCGCGAGATACGTAATCGCCGCATTGTCGTTCAACGCCGTCAAGAGCGTCGCGCCCACGAACAACGGCACCTCCGACAAGCTCTTTAACACCGGCTCGATCCACCAGCCTTGCAGCCCTCCGTGCACCACGAGGCCCGCAAGAAAAAAGCCCACGAGCAGCGGCGACTTCAACTCCAGCCGAGCTTGGTGGTGCGCCGTGGCCTGATGGAATGCCACGAAGAACAAAAACCCGCCCATGAAGAGCGGCGGAAAATGCGCGGCCACCACCGTGAAGGCGAGAAACGCGAGATGCACCGCCGTGATCCAGAGCGGCACCTCCGGCTCATTCCCGTCTTTCGCGCCGCTCACCACCACAGGCCGCTTCGACTCCAAGGCCGCGAGTTCGCGCCGGAAAATCACGTAGTAAACGCCCGTCGCGATCACGATTCCGACCACCGCCTTCCAGCCGAAATTCGCCAGCATGAACAGCGTGTCCCAATTCCACGGCGCCGCGACCATCAGCACCGGCGGTGCCGCAAAATGAGTCAGCGTCCCACCCACCGATATATTCACGAACAGAAG
Source organism: Verrucomicrobiota bacterium (assembly GCA_023426435.1). Taxonomy (GTDB): domain Bacteria; phylum Verrucomicrobiota; class Verrucomicrobiia; order Opitutales; family Opitutaceae; genus Opitutus. The sequence continues at coordinate 2,298 of JAFAAS010000016.1, forward strand.
CCCGATCGTCGCATACGCCAAACGCGGCGAAGGCTTCAACTCGTAGAACTGCCGCGCCAGCAAAAGCGCCGCAATCGTCATCGCCGCCGGCTCAGTGATGAACGACCCCAACACCGGCGCGATCGTTAGAATCGCCAGCCACCACGCCGCCACCCGCTCGCCGCCCAGCGACGCCACTTTGCGCAGACCCGCTTCCGCGAAACGCAACACCGGACGGGTCGCCGCGATCGCCATGATCACCACCACAAACATCGGCTCCGTGTAATTGACCGCCGTTCCGATGTAGTCGGTCACGCCTTCCCAGCCGAAACGGATCGCGATCGCTCCCGCCAACACCACCGCCCATATCCCGAAGACCGCCTCAACCTCGCCGAGGAAGTGGAAGATCTGCCCTTTGAAACTCACCTCGTCCGGCTGACCATCGTCGTCCGAATCTACCGCCGGCCGCCGCCGATTGCGACGCGCCGCATGCTCTTCCTCCGCGACGTGGGCCAGGTGCCGAAACTTCGACGTGAGAAACGTGTGGCAGATCGCGCACAAAAAAATCGCCAACGCCACGCCATTGAACGGCTCGGCCGCGAGGCGATGTTGCAACACCTCCAGCAAACCTCCTTGCGGATCCGCATAACTCTCCAACGGCCGCGGCAAAGGCGCCTCTGCCGCCGATTGCGCCGCTTGGCAGAGCGGGCTCATGAGGCCCAATCCGAGGAACGGCAAAAAGCGAAGCCAACGTTCGACCCGTGTCATGCTCATCACTTCCCCGGATAACCAAGTTCGCGAAGCACACGCAGCACTTCGCGCCAATGCACGCCCATCGGCTTGAACTGAAGTTCAGCAGGCACCGCGCTCAATGTATGCCGAACCTGGATACCAGCAAAGAACCAGGGATACATTTTCCCGCGGCCGATTTTTTTAATCGCCGTTCGAGGCACGCGATGAGTGCCCCGACTGCCGGATATCACGATCTCGTCGCGGGTGGCACTGAGGTGAGCCATCGGCTGCACTCCAAACGTGGCCCCGACGTCGTCGGACATGTGCCCTTCCCAGCGATGGGTGCCAGGTTCAATCGTGGGCGATACAGCTGGGCCGCTCTCTTTCGTGTGGTTCATGACGCGCTCTTTCAACGGCGCACAACGCATCCACCTCGATCTCGGCGGAGATGCAGAGACCCAGCGAACGCGCGCGCACCAATGGTTGGTGAAACAGCGGCCCGACTGTCTCGACTGCCTTCGAAGCTTTTTCTTCGAACCCGCGCCAAGCTCCGCCGGTTCAGAAATCAATGCAAGTCGAACCGTCGGGGGAATTCCCCGCCCAACCAATCCCACACCCGCACCCAAGTCCCTTCATCCCCAAACCCGCCCGGCTTCACCACCACCCACAGCTTCTCACCCGCGCACTCCGCAACGCACCCGCAAACTCCCGCTTCGATCTCCTCCGAAAGCTCTAGCTCGCGCACGCCCAACTCCCGACACAGCGCAAACGCCGTCTCACCCCCCGTCACGAAAACCTTTCGCACCCGCTCTCGCTCGATCGCCTCTTTCGCCGCCCCCACGATCGCCCGCAACGCCGCCCCACTCTCACCGCGCGCTGCCTCGATCATCAAAACACCACCTTCGTTCACATCCGATGGAGGCGCGGTGCCCCCACCGCGCAACGTCACCTCCCGCCCCCCCACCCCGCGTTCGCTCCTCAATCGCTCCGCCTGCACCCGGTTCAACGGATGCCCGCTCCCACAAACCATCAACACCCGCCCGTCCGGAATTAACGTCATGCCCTCCTTTCGTATCCGCTTTCCCGCTACCGCCAGCGCCAGCGCCCCCGATCCCACCGCCACCCAATCCCCTCCCCGCTTCCGCATCTCCGCCACCGCCCGCTCCAAATCCTCCTGCGTCTCCGCATCCGCGATCGTCACGCGTGCATTCGCGGCGTCGCCGAGCAACTCCCTCAACCCGCTCGCCCGCACCGGCCAAACCGGATCGCGCGCGAACTCCGTCTCACTCACCGGCACGCCGCGCACATAAAGCACGCCGTCGCGCACCGTCCGCCCCGCCGCCGGATTCGCCGGCGAAAACAAAACGTTCACCTCCGGCATCGCCGTCAGCAACGCCTCCAACTCCGCCGCCACCGGCCCTCGCATCGTCGAATCGATTTTCTTGAACAACAACCGCGCGCCACTCGCCCGCGCCCGCTCCAACACCTCGCGCACTTTCTCTCCCGCCGTCTCGGCCGACACATTCCTCGTCTCCGTCGTCAGCGCCACGACCTCGCTTCCCCACGTCTCCGGTAACCTCCCTTCCAACATCGTCCGCACCCGCCGCCCCGCCCGAAAAAACGCCGCGCCCGCATCCAGCGCCCCGCTCAAATCATCCGCCAAAAAAAACTCCTTCATCCTTCTTTGCAGATGTAGGACGGGGTCTCCCGACCCCGCCGTTTTGTTGCGGCTTTCTTCATTCCCTCACCTCGCCCCCGCCATCCGCGCCGCCAGCTTCAACGCCTGCACCAAACTCCGCGGATCCCCGCGCCCCGTCCCCGCATTCGCAAAATCCGTCCCGTGCTCCACCGAGGTCCGCACGATCGGCAACCCGAGCGTCACATTCACGCCCTGCCAAATCCCCAGCATCTTCGCCGCGACGTGTCCCTGATCGTGATACATCGCGATCGCGCAATCGAACTCCCCTTGCAGCGTGCGAAAGAAAACCGTGTCGCCCGCATACGGCCCGCTCACGCGAAACCCGCGCCGGTTTGCCTCCTCCACCGCCGGCGCAATCACGTCGATCTCCTCCCGCCCAAACAATCCGCCCTCTCCCGCGTGCGGATTCAATCCCGCCACCGCGATATGCGGCCTCTCGACGCCCATTCTCCGCACGCCGTCCTCCGCTATCTTCACCACCTCCAAAATCCGCTCCGCCGTCACCCGCCGAATCGCTTCGCTCAAACTCACATGCGTGCTCACGTGACACACCCGCAGTTTTCCCGCCACGAGCATCATCGTGACCTTCGGCTTCCCACACAACTCCGCCAACAACTCCGTGTGTCCGTCGTAGCGATACCCCGCCGCGTGCAACGCCGCCTTGTTGATCGCCGAGGTCACCACCGCCTGCGTCTCACCGGATAGCGTCAGCTCCACCGCGTGCTTGATTGCCTGATACGCCGCCCGCCCCGTCTCGGCGCTCACCTTCCCGCGCTCGAGTTTGGCCACGTCCACATTCGCCAGATCGATCACCTCGATCGCATTCGCGTCATCGCGCGCGTCCGCGGGCTTCTCCACCACGCGCACGTCGCTCTTCGCGCCCACAATCTTCACCGCCTCGCGCAGCACCTCCGCCGACCCCACCACCACCGGCCGACACACCTCGCGCACGTCCGCATCCGCAAACGCTTTCGCGATCAACTCCGGTCCCGTCCCCGCCGCATCTCCCAAGGTCACCGCCAGCACCGGTTTCTTCATTACAGGAAAAATTTAATCGATGGATCCAAACGCTCGCGCGGTCGCACCGCAACCTGACGCTTCATCCGCCCACCGGTTGCGCTCCGGCGCAGTAAACGGTGGACACATCGTCTCTTGCTCGCACCGTCACGCGCATGGCTGATGTCGACCGGCGTCTCGCAAATCGAATTTTGATTGGACTGGGAATCGGAATCGCCGCCGGCGTTCTCACCTTATTCATCGGCCGCTTCTCGCCCGCCGCCCTCGATTTCATGCGAGGCGTGTCGTCCAACGTCCTCGATCCGTTCGGCCAGGTGTTCCTGCGGATGCTCTTCTTCGTCGTCATCCCGCTCGTGTTCGCCTCGCTCGCCGCCGGCGTCGTGCAACTGGGACGCATCGACCAACTCGGTCCCCTCGCAAGCCGCACCTTCGCCTTCTTCTTCCTCAACATGGGAGTCGCGGTCGGACTCGGCCTGCTGATGATGAACCTGCTCCAGCCCGGCGACCACCTCAGCCTCGAAGCCAAGGATCGCCTCATGGCCGAATTCGGCGGTGCCGCGCAAAGCGTCGTTAACACCCGCGCCGAGCAGCCGCCCATGAACCTGAACACGGTGCTCGACATGTTCATGCCGAGAAACCTTTTCGGCGCGTTCGTCGGCAACTCCCGCACCACGCTCGGCGATGTCCTTCCGCTCATCGTCTTCGCCATCCTCGTCGGCGCCGTCGGCACGCAGCTCGCTCCCGAAAAACGCCGAAAGCTTCAAGACGGCCTTGATCTCGTTTCGGAAGTGATGACCGGCATCGTTCACTTCGCGCTGCGGCTCGCGCCCTACGCCGTGCCCGCGATGATCTACTCCGTCATTGTTAAGATCGGCGTCGATATCGTGCTGGCGCTCGGAACCTTCGTCCTCGGCTGCGCCGCCGTGCTGATGCTGCACATGTTCGGCACGATGTCGCTCTTGCTCAAACTCTGGAGCCGCCGCTCGCCGCGTGCGTTTTTTCGCGACATCAAGACCGTCCTCGTCACCGCCTTCTCGACGAGTTCCAGCGCCGCGACGTTGCCCGCCTCGCTCGATTGTGCCCGCGACACTCTCCGCGTGTCGCCTTCGACTGCCGGCTTCGTGCTCCCGCTCGGTGCCACGATGAACATGAGCGGCACCGCCCTTTACGAAGGCTGCGTCGTTCTCTTCGTCGCCCAGGTCTTCGGCGTGGATCTGCACCTTTCCCAACAAGTCACGCTTCTCATTCTCAGCGTGCTGAGTGCCGTCGCCGTCGCTGCGATTCCCGGAGGCTCCCTGCCGTTGATCGCCGGTTTGCTGATGTCCTTCGGCATCCCCGCTGAAGGCATTGGCATCGTAATCGGCGCCGACCGCATCCTCGACATGATGCGCACCTCCGTAAACGTCGGCGCCGACCTCGTCACCGCCGTCATCGTCGACGAGCGCGTGCAAACCGAACCGAGCAAGTAGCGGAAAGCGTGAGCTTTTCCCCTTTTTCACGAAAAGGGGTCAGGCCGATGTTTGTTGCTCGATCACACTCCTCGCGCGACTCAGATGCGCTCTCAACGCGTGAGGACATCCCATCGCCAAGCGTTCCGCGATCCACCCATGAGGTTCACGAAAAGGGGTCAGGCCGATGTTTGTTGCCCGACCATACTCCTCGCGCGACTCAGATGCGCTCTCAACGCGTGAGGACTTCCCATCGCCAATCGTTCCGCGATCCACCCATGAGGCGCTCCCACCGTCCGCCGCAATTCCACCGCCACGGCTCGCTTCCAAGCTGCTCCTTTCGGATCGGCTGCCCCCTACAAATTACGAAAAGGGGTGAAATTACGAAATTACGAAAAGAGGTCAGGCCGATGTTTGTTGCTCGATCCTACTCCTCGTGCGACTCAGATGCGCTCTCAACGCGTGAGGGCTTCCCATCGCCAATCGTTCCGCGATCCATCCATGAGGCGCGCCCACCGTCCGCCGCAATTCTACCGCCAAGCCTCGCTTCCAAGCCGCTCCTTTCGAATCAGCTGCCGCGTCCTCCAAGCTCTTGCCTGCGGCACTGAGCAACGTGCTGAGCTTCTCCTGCCAGCGCGCTTCCTTCAACTCCCGAATCTCCCCCGCGGCGTACCCGGAATCCAGTTTCAGATGCGCATGATCCCGCGCTATCGCCTTTCGCCACGCATCGGTTCCGATCGCCCAGCCGCGCGACATCTGTTCGAAGCCGAGTTCTTTCTGCCGTGCCTCGTCCTCCGCCAGCTCCGCCAAACCCGCCACATAGCTGCGCCAACCCGCCGCTGAATCCACCAGCCCCAAGCGGCCCAGCCAATCCCCAGCTGAAAACCACACCGGTCGCTCCGGCTTCGTGAATCGCCTCAAACTGCTCCAGCGAAAGCGTGCCACCTGCTCCGCTGCGACGATCCGCGCCCGCACCGGGTTCAGATGGATGTAGTCGACGACTCGTATCAGCGCCGCGTCGTCCTCGATCAGCAGCGCCTGATATCGTCCTTGGAACAGATGCCCGCGCTCGCCGCGCAACCGGTTGAAGCGACTCGCGAAGGTGCTCTGCAGCCAGTGCATGCCTTCAACCAGGTTCGGCTCCGGCGTCGTCAGTGCCAGGTGGAAATGATTCCGCAGGATCACGTAAGCATGCAGCTTCCAACCATGCTGCTCGCACGCCTCGTCCAACGTCACCTCAAACGCCTTGGCCGTCCCCGTAGTCTCGAACACATCGCGACGGTAATTCCCGCGATTGATCACGTGATACATCGCACCGGGAAACTGGATCCTCAGCCGTCGCGCCACGCACCCAATTCAACAACTTACCTTCACCGCACCAACACAAAAGCAACAAACATCAGCCTGACCCCTTTGGCTCGGCTGGTCCTCGATCAGCAACGCCTGATATCGTCCCTGGAACAGATGCCCGCGCTCGCCACGCAGCCGATTGAAGCGACTCGCGAACGTGCTCTGCAGCCAGTGCATACCTTCAACCAGGTTCGGCTCCGGCGTCGTCAGTGCCAGGTGGAAATGATTCCGCAGGATCACGTAGGCATGCAGCTTCCAGCCATGCTGCTCGCACGCCTCGTCCAACGTCACCTCAAACGCCTTGGCCGCTCCCGCCGTCTCGAACACATCGCGACGGTAATTCCCGCGATTGATCACGTGATACATCGCATCAGGAAACTGGATCCTCATCCGTCGCGCCACGCACCCAATTCAACAACTTACCTTCACCGCACCAACACAAAAGCAACAAACATCAGCCTGACCCCTTTGGCTCGGCTCCCCCTTTGGCTCGGCTCCTACGACCTCAATGTGGCGAAAAACCCGACATCAATTCGGCCCGTCACACCCATCGCGGAGGAGGACAGCAGGGCTCGTGACATCGCGAATGCGATGGCGCGAGACGTGCCGCATGGTTGCGCGTTGTCACTCCAGCAAACTGCGCTTCTTCATTTCAGCTACGACCTTCAAATACCACTGGTATTGCTCGCTATCGGGTTTAATCCCACGCGTGCCATATTTCTTCATCAAAGCTGCAAGATCGTAGCCCCATTTATCCTTGATAGATGGATCGGCCCCTTTCTCCAAGAGCAGATAGACAATGTCGTAATTGTTGATCGAGGCAGCCGTGGCGAGGGGAGTTTCTCCCGCGGTATCCTGGTGTGTGAGATCTGCTCCGGCTTCTGCGAGAATGCGGACGTTCTCGGTCCGGTTGTTCATGATCGCTTCGTAAATTATCGTGCGATCTCCATAGCCCACAAGAAAGTTGGCATTTCCACCGTGCTTAAGTGCAAGCCGGAGATACTCTGGAGTTTCAGCAATCGCGGCCAACTCCATCACCGACGGCGGACGTTCCCCTTTGATCAGCCCTTCTGCCGTCACGTTTGGATTGGCGCCATTCTGGAGTAGGATTTCAAATCCTTTCAGGCTGTTCTTACCCATCGCCCAGAACAATGGCCTCATGCCATCGCGACCCGTGGCGTTCACATCTGCGCCCTGCTTTATCAGCTCGCCTATCTGGTCGGTTTTCCCGCGAGCGACCGCTTCGGCAAGTCTAACCTGCAACGGCTCGGAGAAGTAATCCTTTGCCTTCATGCGCGACAATGCACGCCACGCCTCGGACTGCGGCTCACCGTCGCAAGAAGTTTGAAAGATGCTCATCAGGAGGACCGACACTGCCAGAAGTTTTCTCAAAATCATAGCCCAAGGAAGTTACTCATTAAATGACGACTCAACGGATCCTCATACCAGTGCGCGGCACCATGCGGAATCCTGGTCCCAGCTGCACTTGGTATGATAAAAGGAGTGTAATCCTGCGCCATGCTCAGAATGTCGCCTTGGATGTAATGCGCTCGGATGTCGCCAGGATCACCCGTCGCATAGCGATTGCTTAGCCCAGCGGCATTGAAGGTGATTGCGTCTCTACCAGTCGCGTAAGAACCGGCGCTTGCCAGCCCTCCTCCAAGAGAGTGGCCGACAATGATGAGATCTCCTCCTATAGCGCCAATCGCACGATCAGCAGCTCTCGCCAAATTGACGGCTTGCTCATACTGAGGCGATTTGAAACCGAGAGCCTGCTTAAAATTCGCCCACCAATTTGCGCCCGAAGTCGGCTGCGTGCCGCGCATGGCAAGGTAGTATTTTCCATCGGGTCCAAGATATAAGCCTGCGGCAAATCCGTTCTTGGGATCGTAAGGTATGCCGAGCTTGTTGAGCAGTCCGCCGGTGTTGTCGCCGTAAACGTCACTCGCATATTTCGCAGCAGTCCTGTCTTGATCGGTCCATGCACTGTTTGGGGCTAGGACAACAGCCCCGAGTTCAGCAACGTAGCTGCGCCATGATTTGCTGTTGGCCAGCGAGGAACGGTAGGCCTGATCGGCCGCACTCTCCACCGCTGCACTTCCATGTCCTCCATGCATCATCCAGCCGGCAATGCCGTATTCCGAGATCGCGGCTTTGCGCCTAGCTGCCTCTGCCGCCTCTTCAGCCCGACGCTTCTCTTCATCCGTGGGCTTGGGCTTTGGGTTTTCCGGCACAGGATCGATTTTAGGATCCTCATTTCGACCGAAAAGTCCCGTGAACCAATCGGTAAACGCGTTCATCCCGAGATAATCCCAGCGATTCACGCCATCGTTACCGCAGAAGCCGTAGAGGTTGAGACCGCCGGCTTCTTCGATGGGGTCGCGGTTTAGGAAGCGGCCGAGGGTGGGAACGTAGTAGCGGTGGCCGTAATAGACGAACTCAGTCTCGGCATCCGTGTATTTGGTCGAAAAGCGGAAGGGATTTTGCGTAGCATACGCGCCTTGGGCGGAGTGCTTGCCGAAGGGGTCGTATTCGTAGGCGGCGACGGTGTTGCCGCTGCCGTCGTAAAGCGCGATCACGTTGTGAGAGGCGTCGTAGACTGGCCGATACTGCGTTATGCCGCTATCGATCACGAGCAGTCCACCCACTCCGCCGGCACCTTGCAAGGTGCCGCTGACATCCAAGCCCCACGCGAAGCGGCGTTGAACCGTGTTTGATGCATCCAACTCGGCGATTAGGTTCCAGCCGTCGTAGAGGAAGCGCGTCGTGCCGCTCGGGCCGCTCTTTTCGATCCGTCGGCCGAGATAGTCGTATTTGTAGTTCCACACCGCGCCGTCTTGCGTGACTGTGATCAGGCGGTTTTCGGCGTCGTAGTCGTAGGTCCGCAAGCCGTCGGCTTTCAGGTTGCCGTTGGCATCGTAGCTGAAGGCGCCGAATCCCGGCGCGGCGGTGTATTGGTTCAGCGCGTTCGGGGTGTAGGCGCCGAATTGATCGGCGGTGCGATTGCCAATGGCATCGTAGTCGTAGTCTCGCGCCGTGCCGCCGCGCAGGCCGCCGAGGGCGCCGCCTGCGAGCAGGGCATACTTGCCGCTGTCGTCGAGCTCCATGCGGTCGGTGTAGGTGTAGTCCGTGTGCACACCCGCTTCGCTACCGCGGCCCAGCGCATTCATGTAGTTCACACCGGTGGTTTTCTCGATGGTGCGCAGGCCAAGTCTGTTGTATCCGTCGCGGCCAACCACGGATTCGACCTGGGTGGCCGTGTCGGTGCCCCACGCGTGCTTGAGTTTGTCGAGCCGATTGCTGTCGGACAGATAATCGTAATCGCGCAGGTAGCCGCTCGCACCTTGGGTGACTTGGTCGACGAGATTCGAATTCGCCACGTAGGTGTAGGTAAATGGCGTGCCGCCGGCATAGGCGACGCTGTTGAGCCGCATCACCGAATCGTAGCCATACGCCACATGGGTGCTGGTGTTCAGCTTCAATTCGCCAAGCGAGCCATTCGCGACACCCGCCTCCCCATACTTGTAGACATGGGTCAACGTATGAGCTCCCAACACTGCTGTCGGGGCCGAGGCGCTGGTGTCGAAGTATTCGCTCTTCAAACGCGCACTCGCACCGAGTGTTCCGGCCGCGCCGGCATCATCATAATAGTCGAACTTCCTGCGTCCCGCCGCATCCGTCACGGAGGTTGTCCGGCCGGCGCGATCATAGGTGTAGATCACGTCGGTCGTGTAGGTTTCGGCCGTGCCGGTGTAATCCACCTTGGTCAGCAGTTTCCGCGCGTCGGTGTATTCATAGTTCGTCACCCAACCGCGCGCGTCGGTGCGTTTCTTCACCTGCCCGAGATCGGTGTATTCGAAGGAGGTCGTCGCGTTCGCGGCGTCTTTCTTCGTCGTGAGCAACCCCGTGGTCGCCTGATAGGTCCACGTGGTCTTGTCGCCATCGCTCGTGAAACCGCCGGGGAGCGCGCTTCCCGTCCAACTGCCAGAGCGGTAGGTGTGCATCTCCGTCTTCTGCCCGAGCTCGTTGTAAACGTATTTCACGGGGTTGACGGTCTCTCCCCACTGGTGCGTGAGATTGCCGGCGGGATCGTATTGGAAGTAGGCCATCTTGCCGTCCGGATTGGTCTGGGATTTCACGCGACCTGCGGTGTCGTAAGCGTATTGGGTGGTTCGAGTGTCCGGCGCAGTGGTCAACTTCAACAGCGTCGTGTTGGCGTGATATTCGTGGTCGGTCGTTCCAATCCGCGGGTCATCGGTCGCCTGCACGCGCCCGAGCGCATCGTAGGTTTGCAGCGTGACGTGCCCTTGAGCGTTCACCGATCTGATCGGCAGGCCGTTGAGCGTGACCTGCTGGAGCGTTGCGGTGGTGCCGCTCGCGGTGGTGCTGACCGTAACTTTCTTGCTGGTGCGGTCGACCGTCGTGGTGGAATCGGTGATGTTCTGGTCGAAATCCCGCGAGATGGCGTGCGCTATCGTCGTCGACCCAAGTCCCGTTACCTGCGTGTAGGTCTGCGACGCAAAGCGCGAAGTCGAAGCGCTCGTCCCATCATGCGGCCAGATCTTCACGCCTTCGTAGCGGTAGAGGTTGGTCGAGTAGTTCGGAGCCCCAGTCTGGAAAGCGAACTCGTATTCCTTCACATCGTAATCGGTCGACGGTTCGAGGACTCCGTTACCGTTGGCGTCGAGCCCCTCGCGAATCAGTCGAGCATAGCCGCCATCATCGTATTTGAAGATGCGCGGGAGCGCGATCGCCGTGGATCCGACCTTCGTCTCCTGCTTTGTCAGCAACGCACCGGTGTAAGTGTTGCTCACGACGCGCGTCGTGCCTGCATAGGTCGGAGTGGAGACTGAAGCCGTGCGGCCCGCCCAGTCGGTCTCCGTGGTTGCCCACTGCCCGGCGGTGGTCTGGGTGGTCTTCAGATTCCCGGTGGTTGAATCGTAAGCGTAGGTGGTGGTCGTGTCGGGCACGGCGGTGCCCGTGACGGACTTCACGCGACCGTCCTTGTGAACCTCTTCGATCTTCGTGCCGCCGCCGGGGAGCGTCGTGGTCGTTTTCGTGGCCGAGTCGTAGGTGATGGTGGTCTTGAAGTTGCCGGGAAGCGTGCGTGTCTTCGGACGATTGGCGGTGTCGTAGGTATAGCTCGAGACGAGCGTCTCGGTCGTCCCGGTTGCGGAGACGGTTTCCTTCACCAATCGGCCGGCTTGATCGTATTCGTAAGTGGTGGTGGTCGCCGCGATCGTGTTGGCACCTTCTGAAGCCGACGCACGCGTGACTGTGTAGACACGGTTATAGTCATCGTAAACGTAGTCGAGGCGGACACCCTGCTCATCAGATTCCCAATCTTTTCGAAAGCCTGTATAGCCTGCTTGATAGAGCACACGACCTGAGCTGTGTGTTTTCGACGTGAGATTGCCCAAGACATCGTAGCCGTGCTCCGTGGCACCAAGGGATGCGAAGGTGGTTCCGCCTTGATAGACAAAGCTCTCCTCCCGCTTCAGACGGCCATGCTTATCGAAGGTGCGCTCGATCGCGATCGAACGGTTCGCATCCATGTCGAGTCCCTCAACCAAGCTAGAACCGTTGAAGGTGTTGATGCTCGCGCCCGTCTTGCCATTGAGTTCAGCGACAACGAGATCTTCGCCGGCAACGCGATAGCTATAGACTGTCTTCGTGCCTTCTGGACGCGTGATCGCGATAGGCTTGTCCCGCAGATCCAGATCTGCCAGGCGCCGGCTATACGCCCGCAGGATCGTGGTCAACCGCCCAACGTTAGTCGCGGGTTGCACCTTGGTTTCGGTGATCACCTGGCCGGTTGTGGGCGTCGAGTAATCGTAGAGGATATCGCCAATAGTCGTTGCTTCCTGTTTTGTGATAGCAGTTGCAGGCACAGCGCGACCATCGACCAAGTGGTTCTTGTAGGTGTAGTCGGTAACGATCGCATTCGCATCGCCAGGGCCGCCGTCGAGGAAGCCGCGGCGCACGGATTTACGCTCGCCCGCAACGAAGCCAGGGTGGGTTCCTAAGTTCGAACCGCCGCCAATATGTCTGGAACTTGTGAAGTATTCTGTTTTCGTCTGCCCGCCTGTCGAGTTCACCTCGATCGCGGGTGGGCTCAACAGACTGGAAGGACTCTCGGTGTAACGGTGCGACACGATCTGCTGATCCGCTGCTGAGCCCCGCAACACAGCCGAAGCTCCATACCTCAACTCCGTGTCTCCAGCTCCGAACTGTTGCTCCTCTTGGGCCAGGATTCCATCTGTATCCGACGGCCCTTGGTGCCGATATATCTTAACAAACGTGGGTTGATTGGTGACATCCCCGGGGCTGTTCCCGCTTGCAAACCTGATTGTCTGAAAGGTTTCCGCTCTCACAGATGTCATCCCTTCGCGTGCAGCGGACGGCTTCCGCCAGCCCCAGTGTTTGAACGTAGCGGCATAGTCTCGTATCAGGGTGTAACTACCGTTATCCCCATTGACGCGAGATTCACCTACTGAGCGTTCGTTCTCGAATTCGAGCACAAGCGTGTTCCCTCCGGCGGTTTGCGTGATGCTACCCGTTTTGGCCATCAACCCTCCCGCCAGGCTATATGCGACGAGCGGTGTTGTGCCTGCAAAATTCTTGAACGGACCGTCGTCCGGGTAGGTTCCGTCGGGGTAGAACCTTATCGTGATAAGATGGCGCAGGCGATACACATCGACATACCCAGCAGGCACTCTCGCCTGGAAGCGTTTGGGATCCGAGATGTGCTCGCGGACGTCGGTCATCGCAGGGCCTTTCGAAATTGCGAAATTCATGATCCCGCCGCCGAGAACGTAATTCTGCGCGCTATAAACAATCATGCCGGCCGAATCCCCCGTGCGCGTGCCACCCAGACCGAAGCGCAGCCGCCGATGCACTTCGAGCTTCGAGGTGTCCATGACGCCGAACGGCAGGCTGCCCTCGGTCATCGCGCGCACGCGAATCTTGTTTCCACCATTTGCGGCCGTAAGCTCCACTTTATTGATTGCGTCGGAAAACTGGATAGGCGTGCCGGATCCCGGCGCACTCAGTTCAACTCGGCTCCGCAACTCACTCTCCGTGATTCTTGGCTTCTCTGATTTTATGATAAAATCGGAGATCGAACCCGACCACGAAACGGCCACTTCGGTTTCTTCGGCGAGCTTCGCGTTGATCTCCGCATACGTGTGCACATTGGTGCCAAATGGATAGGGCTCCTGCCATTGGTCACCGGCTCCGAGGAAGCTGAACTTGTAGGGAGTGTCGCCAATCGTGAGGGTGACGTTGCCGCTACCCTTCGCAGTAACATTCAGAATGGTCTTAACCGAGTCTTCCGGAGCCCCCTTCCCCTTGGGACTTCGCCAGAGATGATATTCGTCGATGTCCTTCACGCCGTCGCCGTTCGCATCGGACCCCGGACTCGCTTCGATTCCGAATGCCCGCTCCCACCAGTCCGGCACGCCATCTCCGTCTCCATCTCCGTCCGCGATCGAGAAGAGGCGATCAATTGACGCCGAGGTGTAGCCGGCCTCCTCGGGAAGACTGGCCCGAATCACGACATGACCCGCTGAGTTGCCTACCGTCACAAGTTCCCCTGCGAGAGTGATCAGACCTGCTCCCTCCACGACCTCGTAGGTCACTTTACGCCCCGATGCGGAAGTTGCTTGCAGGGTGAACTGCTCTCCGAAGCCACGAGGCCCGATATCCGGGAACGTGATTATTTCTGCACGTTGCACCGGTGTGCCACCATTGAAATGGATCAAACCGGCTTCAGCCTTCAGTTCCGAGCCATCGACGGCGCGGATGAACACCGAGTGCGCACCCTCCGCCAAGGAAGCGACAGGGAAGTGAAGTCGCCATCCGCATTCGAGCACCGATCCCGTCGACCAGTTCCCGGCAGCGGCCTGCGCTGCGATGTCTGGACGCTGCTCCACGACAACCAGATCGTGACTTACACCGTCGATCACAACGGTGACTGCGATCGGTGCACCATCTTCGTAATCGAGTGCCCATCCCTTGGCGGAGAGAATCCCAGTCGCGGTTGAATAGGACAACGGTTCCTCGATGACGAGCTGAGGCGGCGCCATCGCGGTGAAGGTGCGTCTGACCGAGCGGGCCGGAGCGTAGCTGGAACTGCCGTTCTGCCGAGCTTCGATCGTCACCTTGCCCGGTTTCGCGACCTTGATGGACGAAGCAGTAACAAACTCCACCTGCCCTTCGATGACATGATACGTCACCGCGTGTCCTGGAGCGGTCGTCGTCGCACCCAAGTCAAACGCTTTGTTGATCTCGCGAGGACCCGGATCGGGGAAGTTGATCACCTGGCCGTTGATGGCGTGGATCGTCAGCCGATGATTCGTGTAATCGGGCGAGTTGGCGTCCGGTCCGTTGACCACCTTGATCTCCCACGTGCCCGCCTGAGCGACGAATACACCCGTATTCACAACCCCGTGAGCATTGAAGTAGCCGCTACCCAAATCCGTCCATTGTGACGAGCTGTTGTGCCGGGCAAACAATTTCAGAATCTGCGAGTCGTCCGGAGAAATCGAATGGTGAGCGTAAAAACTAAGATGATACCCCTGCGCCGCCACGACAGTATCAGCAGGGCGGGTGATCCAAAAGCTATCGGGTCCGCTGCTGCTGAACATCGGGCTTGTTACCGTGACGTCCTCGTGAAAGTCGCCGCCTGCTTTTGCCATAACTCGAACCGTCTTGTTCGGGAGATAGCCTGTGAACGCCAGCTGCTTGAACGGTGGCAAATTGGGATCGATGGGAAATACATCCCTAATCACCCATCCGCCTGTCGAATCGCTGAGCTCGTATTGAACCGGGATGCCAGCGGTAGAACGGGCGAGCAGGACGTAACCGGTGTCGGCCGGATTGGGGAACTCGATAGCGTGAGACGCCTTCAAGACACTAAACTGACGCGTGACGGCGGGAGCTCCGTCATAGTATTCATTGCCCTCCTGTCGCGCTGTCACAGTCACCGTGCCAATCCTGTCAGCCTTGAGTGCCTTGCCCGCTCCATTGCTCAGAGCATGGACAGGCTGAGCTCCCGAAATAGTATAGTCGACCGCCAAACCGGAAGTGGCCGTGCCGGTAAGAACCACCAGATCACCGTATTGCTGATTACCAGGGTTCTCGAAACGGATACTTTGAGATCCCTTTCCGATCGATATGGTGCGAGCAGCCACAACCGAATTGTAGTTTGCGGAATCATTCGGCGTGAAATGAACCGTGATTTCCTTTGAACCAACCGTGGTGGCGACGTCTCCAGAGGCTGGCGTATATTTGAATGTGCCCTCGATAATTTGGCCGCCGACCTTTGCCACTGCTCCCCGCTGGCTCGCGCCATAGGTTTCACCATAGCGCAACGGAGTGGGGTTCCAGGTGATGTCAGGCGTGCTTCTGTTGACTACGAATGTAGCCGTGACCGTTGCGGGCGCGTAATTGTTATCTCCGGGATACCTCGCCGTAATGGTGTGCGTGCCGGCATTCAGTTTGGTGTTAGCCGCCGGCTCATACGTGAGCGTCCCGGTCGGCAGAGGCATCAAAGGGTTGTTCGGGTGGGCGAATGTCGCCTGGAGATCGGCAGAATTAAGCGTATAGGGCCCATCCACCGTTTTTCCCGGGAATGTGCCTATGGGGATAATGCGTGTGACCACCGCATCAGCGCTGGCATCGTTTGAACGAAGATAATTCCCGCCCGCAGGTGAATAGGCAGTGACACTCACGGCTCCTGCTGCCGTTGGGGTTAAGGTGACCGACGGGCCGCTTCCGGACGCAGCGCCGGCCCAGAAGTAGCCGTTGTGACCGCCCGTGGCGGTAAACGTAACGGATTGCCCGAACGTGACCGATGGGGTGAGAGTGCTGATGGTAACATTCTGGGGCGCAGGATTGATCACGAGCGTTCCGGACGCAGAACCCGTGTAGTTGGGATCGCTGGGGGCGACAGTCGCTGTTACCGAATAGCTTCCGACATCGATCCGGTTCCCGGTTCCATAGGTCAGCGCAATGAGCAACCCGCTCGGCGCGGTGGTGGCGTTTGCTGTTTTCACAGTGCCGTCGTAGGTGTGACTGAGATTATTTAGCGTGATCGATGCAGTAGCTTTTGCGAAATTCACGCGCACGGTGTTCGAGTTGGCCGGATTATAGTTCGTGCTGCCCGCGCGAGTGGCACGCACGTCAACCCAGCCGGTGCCAATGTTCGGAGTCAGAACGGCGCCGGCCAACGAGGCCGCGCCAGGGCTCGATTGTGCAACAATCGAATAGCTAAGCGCACCACCACCAGAGCCGCCCGTAGCCGTTAGCGTCTGGGGCGTTCCCATGACCTGTGGGGTCGCCGCGGTCAGCGTCAAAGCTGCTTGGTTCGCCTTGTTGATCACCAAAGTTCCCGTCGCGCTGCCTGTATGATTCGGAGCCTCTATCGTGGCTACTACTGCATAGTTGCCTGCATTCGTCGGCCGGGTCGCACTTCCATTATAGGTGAAGTTCACCGTCAGCCCGGAAGGATTCGTGGTGGCGGTCGCGGATTTTTGCGCTCCGTCGTATGTGTGGCTCAGGCTTCCAAGCGTTACGGTCGCAGGAGCCTTCTGAATCGCAAATGTCTCTGTTCTTGTTCCTGCGTAGTCGGGATCATTGATGGTGCCTACCACCTCATAGGCCCCAGCGTTGATCGGTTTCGCTGCGTTCCCGTCAAAGGTAAGGTGGACCGCCAATCCCGGAGCCGGCGCCGTGCTGACCGTTGGCTCCTTTTCCGTGCCATCGTAGACGGGATTCAGATTCGCAAAGGCGATCGTTGCCGGTGCCTTTGCAAAGGAAATTGTGGCAGGTTGCGACGATATCGAGTTATAGTTGGTGTCGCCGGCCTTTGTTGCGCGAACCTTCACCGAACCTGTGCCAGTCGCGGCGGTGAGGGTCTGATTATTCACTCCCGAAAGAAGGGCAGCGCCCGGCTCGGATTCCTCGACGATCGAATAGCTGACAACGCCAGAACCCGAACCACCGGTCGTCGAAAGAACCTGGCTGGTATTGAAGGTTTGCGGAGTGCTCGCCATTACGGTGAGCGCGCTTTGTGACGCCTTCTGAAACGTCACACGGACGGTATTCGAAGGAGCTGAAGGGTGGTAGTTTGAATCCCCAGCTTTGCTTGCCCGCACATCTACCCACCCTGTCCCGCTGTTTACCGATAGGGCGGCGCCCGAGATAGACACTGAGCTGCCAGTGGACTGGCCCACAATTTGGTAGGTGACCGAGCCCGTGCCAGACCCGCCTGACGTGGAGAGCGTCTGGGTGCTCCCGTGGGTTTGGGTTGTTGTAGCATGCAAGGTGAGCGTGGCTTGGTCCGCTTTGGCGATGACCAAGGTTCCCTCGGCATGCCCGATGAACACAGCTGTCGGATCCGCCCGCGACGGATTGGGGCTGTCTGCAACGCTCGCAATCACCGTATAGGTGCCAGCATTCGTCGGCGGGGCAGACGATCCATTATAGGTGAACGCGACGTTCAATCCCGAAGGCTGAGTGGTGGCAGTCGCCGCTTTGGCAGTGCCATCATACGTGTGACTCAAATTGCCCAAGAACACGTCAGCCGGGCAACAGCCGATCGCCCAATTGCACGTTGCCGACCCGATGAAGTTGCCCGTCGCGGTAACCGTGAAGCTATAGCTACCTGGCACCGTAGCAGTGCGAGCGCCAGTCACATCATATGTGGCGGCGCCTGGGTTGTTGATCGTGGGTCCCTTTGGGGAATTGTCGTAGAAAAATTCTAGATTGGTGAAGGTGAACGTCACTGGCCTTCGGGCAATAGACCAAGAGCAGGTTGACGAGCCCGTGTAGTTTTCAGTCGCGGTGACGGTGAAGCTATAGCTCCCTGCATTCGTAGCCGCGGTTGTCCCCGAAACAGTGTAGGTTGCGCCGCTTGGATTTCCAATTACGGGAGCTTTCTGGGATCCGTCGTAAACGAAACTTGTGTTCGTAAAATCGAAGCTGACCTCCTTCGGAGCGATCGTTAGTGTGCCAGGCAGGAATGTAGCGAAAGTGTAATTGGAGGCGGAGAGCGACCCAAGTAATGGACTAACGGGGTAAGGCCCCACACCAGACGCAGCAGTCGCATCTGTGTTGAAGCTGGGAGCTCCGCTGACTACTGCAGCAGAATCGCCATTGACGAAGCCGGTATAGGTGGCGGTGAACGCAGGGTTCGAAGCGCCGTAGGTCTTCGTCGCGTTGTTGGCTTTCACCGTAAGCGACGCTTTTGTCACAATCAACGTGGCTGATCGCGTGATGCTGTTATAGGTGGAAGGATCGCTCGGAGTAAAGGTGACGGAAACGGGGTTAGTGCCGGCGCCGAGCACCGTGCCCACTGCGGGACTATAGCTGAACGAGCCCGGAACCGTGGTCGAAGCCCAAGCTGGAAGTGGAGTGCCATAGACAATCGATTCCGGCAGCGACACGTTGATCACAGGAGTGATCTTCGATACGGAAACGGTCGGCTGTTCCGGCGCGTCAGTCCGAGCGCCCTGCGCGTCCACTGCGGCAAGAGCGAACCGATATGTTCCGTCACCCTGGGCACCAGTGAACGTGAACGTCCGAGTGAACGTTCCTGACGCGCCATATGGCGTGCATGAATGCGCACGATCCAAGGCGCTCCCGGTAGCAACCGTGTTGTCCGCATGAATCCAGCGCCATCCTAGTGTGGGTGTCTGCACCCACAGATTGGTATAATCCAAGTTACCATCAGGATCGCTTACCGTCATGGTAATAGTCACAGATTCGTTGATCAACGCGCTCGTCTTGTTGACCGACAACGAAGCCGTCGGGGGACGGTTAAGAACCGTAAATGTCGCATCCCAACTCGCGGCATTGTAGTTGGCGTCACCAGAATAGCTACAGCGCACCGTATAGGTTCCCGGCAGGAAATTTGTCGCAGATCCAACAGCACCACTAGTCGGCGAAGCTCCAGATCCCGACGCGCTGACCACCGCAAACGTCGGCGATCCCGTAGGGGCTGCAACCGCAGTCGAATGAGGGTTCGAAAGCGAAACCCCGAAAGCAGAAGGGAACGCTCCCGTTCCTGTGCGAGACTGGTTGCCCCATCCGTTTATATTAGGCGCTGCTTTATTTACAGTGAGATAGAGAACGGATGCACCTACCCCCACCCAATTGATCGGATCAGCCACTACATTGTGGAATGCATACGTTGCTGGCCGCACAGGGCGAAAATCGAAGCTACGTGTCGATGACCCGCCGGACGCGTCATAGCCGTTGCTGCCAAGGTTTAGATTATACCAACCATCCCGATTGGGAGCTGCAGACCAATCACGAAACGGGTGAGTCCAGTATGTGCCATTTCCCTGATCCCACCAAAACGAGTGAACGGTCATGTTTCCGTCGGGGTCGGTCACCGATGAAGCGATCGTAACCGACTGACCGAACGCGATCGTAGCATTGCTCGGAACCCCGGCGATCGTGAAGCTTCCGCTACCCGACCTGTCAAGGACGGTATACGTTCCCGAATAATGCCATCCGCTGTTTGCTCCCGCTTGATCCCAAGCGTAACATCTAAAGACATATTGTGTTCCCGGAGGTCCTGCTAGGACGCTATTACTATTGGTAGTCGCCGCATTTCCATTTCCGTTTTGTCCGCTAGCAGGATCATAAGCGAGCGCTTGCCAGCTTCCGCCGTTCACACTATATTCTACCCAAACGCCGCCGAGATTTCCGTCGATATCGCTACCCGTAGCGCGAACTGGAAACCAAGAATCCTTGTATATCGGCGAGGGAGGCCGTGTGTGAAACACCACTGTAGGAGGTGCGTTTCTTACATACTTGATGATAACGATCCCTGAACCGCCCGCTCCGCCTGAACCCATGTGATTGGCGCCGCCGCCTCCCGATCCGGTATTTGGCGTTGCTGCACGTCCGTTTTGGTGTGTATTTGATCCGCCCGCTCCTGCTCCTGCACCTCCGCCCGGAGAAGCTGGTTCAGCATCAATGCCTCCCCCTCCTCCGGAGGCATAAGTTGTAGCGTAACCCTGAATGTAGCTTGTATAGCCCGGACCACCTCCACCCACGTTCGTGCCTGTCCCACTTGCCCCACCTCCGCCGCCTCCAGGCGGCGGAGAACGCACTCCGCCCCAGTCAGGTCCGTTTCCTCCCGGAGAGCCTTGTGCCGAAGTTCCGGAGCCTCCTGCCTGAAGCGGCCAAGCCGATGCACCACCTCCGCCGCTCCCACCGTTTCTTCCCACAAAGCCCGTGATACCACTTCCATTGCTACGACCGCCTCCACCTCCGCCTATAGCTGTTATGCCGTTGAAGGAAGAGTTACCTCCGTTTTGCGAACCACCAGCGCCACCAGCTCCAATCGTCACCGCGTAATTGCCCGTTCCGAGACTGACTGACGACTGATAGACAACTCCTCCCGCGCCGCCGCCTCCCCCATAACCTGCCCACGGAGAGCCGTCCCCACCGGCACCACCACCAGCAACTACGAGAACCTCAATTGTGACTGGATTAGATACCGAAAAAGTTCCCGAGCTCGTGAACGTGTGAATATTGTAAGCTCCGGACGTGGAAACGGTCCCCCCAGAACCTTGTGCGTCAGCCTCGGAAAGGCCGACCACAATCGCCAGCAGTGTCAGCAAGGCTCGAAAGTTCATGAGCTCGAAAGTTAGCGGACGTCCGAGATTTGCTTGAGGGCCATATCTCCGCGTTCAGCAGCTACATCGCGGATCTCGCCATTGCGGTCCGCGACGTATATAGGCATAGTGCTGGACAGCTTCAATGCCTCGACCAGAGGACTGTGGATTCCACGTTCGTCAAAGATTAGTTCCCCCGGCAGCGCCTCCGACGACGCAAGTGCACGCGCCGCCGACAAATCGCTGTCCAAACATACCCCCACCAGCACCGCCGAGGGCGCCAGCTCAGGCAAGCGTTTCGCTAATGCCACCGCGCCCGGGCTCCATGTTGCCCACGTGTAAACAATCGTTACACGCCCACTCGCGTTTACAAACGGGTTGTCCACACCTAGAGCCTCCGCAGCAATCTTATGCAGTTTTTGGCCGATCAACGCGTGCCGCTCCACGAGAACCTGTGCCGCCACCTTCACTGTTGGTGGCGCCCGTGACAGCAACACTTCCCTCGCCAGCGCTAAAGCCTTTGTTGCGTCTGGATGATTCTCTGCTTCACGCAGCAAGGCCTCGTATCCCCCCGACGCTTCAGGGAAATCCTCGATCAGTCGCTTGGCCGACCGCTCGCGCTCAAGTCGTAGTTTACCCTGATCCGACTTCCATTTTTGCGTCCGGACCAACTCACGGAGGGTCGCTAATTGGAAGCGCTCCGCTATCGGCACACGAGAATCACGCCCCACTTCCTCGGCCGCCGCAATCGCTTCCTCTTCTAATGACTCCTCGCCAATCAATGCGGCGTTAAGTAGCGCCCTAGCCTCTAATTGTTTCGCGGCGAGAGCCTTTGGATTACGCGTATGTTTCTGTCGGAACGTCCTCGCCTTCTCTGCCGCATGCTTGAGGCGTGCGACCATCTCTTGCCGCGTCAGAGCGACGGGCGCTGTTCCAGCGACTTCAGATCGCCCTGGCCTAAACAACGCATGAATCTCGTCCAGTTCAGCGTCAGCAGTTCCACTCGCAGTCTCCGCTGCAACTAGCGGTTCCCCTGGAAACAAAGAAACAAGCGAAAGAATGGTTACTGCGATTGTAATATACCGTGTTTTCATGAGATTAATTCCGCGGGCTCTGAACGTAGTCGACGCAACCGAGTAGGTTGTGGGCGGGTAAAGGCGGGTGACGTCGCCGCGGATATAGTGAGGTGAGTTAATGAGGCGCAGCGGTAGCGAGCAATTTGCACGCGCGTTGCCGCCATACCGCGGATAAAACTCCAGAGGTCCGATCAAATGGACAGGATTGAGGTTGAGCTAGGACTTCGCGCAGAAGACGTAATATTGCTTTAACAGTTCAATCGAAAACCTCTGGCAGCTGCGTCATAACGTATTCCGGCCTTTTCAGCTGCCCAAGTCGCACATAGCGACTTACGATATACGTTTCATTAAGAACCAGCCTTTGCCTTTCACATGATGCCGTAAAACTTCGATGGGCTGAAGGTCGCAAGCCGCCGAGTATGTTGAAACGTCCAGCGAACCTTATATAACGGAAAGACCTGGCAGCGGGTTCGCGGTGAAAATCGTCATTCGAACCGTGCATGCGACGGCAATCTCTCGATTGCAGACCTTACGCGGCAAGTTACCGGGGACGACTGCGAACCTGCATCGCAGGTTCCCGCCCCATGGCTGATGTAGACCAGCGTCTCGAGAATCCTATTTTAATTGGACTCGGAATCGGAATCGCCGCTGGCGTGGTAACCTTGCTCATCCGCCGCTTCTCTCCTGCCTCGTTGGCGCGGTCGGCACGCAACTCGCGCCCGAAAAACGTCGCAAACTCCAGGACGGACTCGAACTCGTGGCGGAATTGATGACCGGCATCGTCCACTTCGCGCTGCGTCTCGCGCCCTACGCGGTGCCAGCGATGATCTACAGCGTCATCGTGAAAATCGGCGCCGACATCATCGCCGCGCTCGGCGTGTTCGTGTTCGGCTGCGTCGCCGTGCTGCTCCTGCACTTGTTCGGAACGATGTCGCTCTTCCTCAAACTTTGGAGCCGCCGCTCACCCCGTGCTTTCTTCCGCGACATCAAAACCGTCCTCGTCACGGCGTTTTCCACCAGCTCGAGCAACGCCACCTTGCCCGCCACGCTCAGCTGCGCGAAAGAGGTGCTCCGCATCTCCCCATCCACCGCCGGCTTCGTGCTCCCGCTCGGCGCCACGATGAACATGAGCGGCACCGCGCTCTACGAAGGGTGCGTCGTGCTCTTCGTGGCCCAGGTCTTCGGGGTCGACCTAAGCCTCGCTCAACAACTCACGTTGCTCCTGCTCAGTGTGCTCATTCCATCGCCGTCGCCGGAACCCCCGCGGCTCGCTCTCGTTGATCGCCGGACTATTGATGTCGTTCGGCGTGCCCGCGGAACGCATTGGCATCCTCATCGGCGCCGACCGCGTCCTCGATATGTTGCGGACTTCCGTCAACGTCGGCGCCGACCGCGTCACCGCGGTGATCGTCGACGAAAGCGTGCAACCCGAGATCAGCAGTTAGCGGAAAGCGCTCGCGGTTCGCCTCCTGCGCCACGCTGACGAAACGCTCACGCGTTCCGCCACGGAACCCGCACCCGTTACTCGAAAAACTTGTCCGTATCGTCGTGGCCGTTCGCGCCGTTTGCGTGGCCATTGCGCGTGGTGTCGGCCACGGCGAGCGCGCTTTTACGCGCCCCGTTCACCACGGGCGCACGCATCGTGCGCACCGGCGCGCTGCGCTTCACCAGCGCCGGCGTTTTCACCGGCTCTTCCACCAAAGCCTGAGCGTCCTTCGTGGCAGTCGCTTCATCGCCTTTCGCCATCCGCATGAGCTCGGCCACGGCAAGACGGACTTGCTCCGCTTGCGACTTCAACTCCTCAGCCGAAGCGGACGACTCCTCCGCAAGCGCTGCGTTTTCCTGCGTGATCTTGTCCATGCTCGCGACCGCGCTGTTCAGCTGGCCGATGCCTTCGCTCTGCTCGTGCGAAGACTGCGCGATCTCGGCGATGCGTTCGTCGAGCTGACGCGTCTTGTCGACGATCGCCGCCAGATTCGCCGCCATCTTTTCGCTGATGCGCGCACCTTGCTCGCTCTTTTCCGTCGATGCGGAAATCTTGTCGGCCGTTTCCTTCGCAGCGCCGGCGCAACGTTGCGCGAGATTGCGCACTTCATCCGCCACGACCGCGAAACCGAGTCCTGCCTCGCCCGCGCGCGCCGCTTCCACCGCCGCGTTGAGCGCGAGGATGTTCGTCTGAAACGCGATCTCGTCGATCGTCTTGATGATTTTGGAAATCTCGGTGCTCGATCCTTTGATCGCCGCCATCGCGCGTTTCATTTCCTCCATTTCGATCGCGCCGGCATCGGCCGTCTGGCGCGCCTGATTCGCGAGGGTCTTCGCGTTCTGCGCATTGTCCGAATTGCGCGAGGTCATGCTCGCCATTTCATGAAGCGAGGAACTCGTCTCCTCGAGCGAAGCGGCCTGCTGCGAAGCGCCGTTCGCCATCGACTGGCTGGCTTGGGAAACCTGTTGGGCCGCCGAAGCCGTCTTGTCGGATTCCGTCGCGAGCCGCGCGGCGACTTCGGTGATGCGGCGCGTCACGCCACGCGTGATGAGCCACGCGGCGATCGCCCCAGCGCCGAGGCCCACGGCCGTGATGACGAAGACGACGAACTCGTTCCGCTTCTGCTCCGCATGCGTGCGGTCCTGCAGGTCCTGCTGATACGCGTGCACGGCGGTTTTCACCCGCGACAGCGCCGCGGTGAACTCAGGCGCAACGCGGTTGATCCGCTCCGCCAGGATCTTGGCGCGCGCTTGATGACCCGCGACGACCTTGTCCAAGCCATCCTGATACGTCTCGGCCGTTTCGCGGAGGCTCGCGAGGAGCTGCGTTTTCGCCTCGTCCTTGAGACTGGCGTCGAGCTTTTCCATCTCGATCTGGTCCTGCTGCATGCGCCCGATCTGCGAGACCGTCGTCGCCAGGGCTTCGCGGGCGGCGACCGCTTTCGGCGCGTCGGAGGTCAGGAGAAACGCATTCGCGAGGCTCATGCATTCGTAGAATGCGCCCAGCCCGTTCGAAATCTGGAAAGCCGCGTTCATGTCGCCCTGCGTCCGCGCTTGGGCGAGCAGCGATTGAAGCCCTTCGGCGATCGTTTTGGCGGAAGGCGTGAGCACCTCGTTTTCGATGCCGAGGCGCGCGCGGTGATTGGCGACCAGATCGGCGAACGCCGTATTATAGGTTGCGAGCAGCTCGCGGGCTTTTGCCACTTCCGCGGCTCGCGAGGGTTCCACGATCTGCTCCGCCGCGCGAGCCAGCTCGGTATCGAGCGCCTTCCGCGCGGCATCGCCGGCCGCGATGCTTTCAGCCGAACCGGTCGCGAGGAATTCGTTCACCTGCAGCTTCAACTCCTGCATCGACGACTCCAGCGAAGCCGCGGTGTAAGTTTCCTGCGCGCTGGCAGAAAACATCTCCAGACGCCGACCCGCGCCGCCCAAGGCGGTGTAAGCGATCGCTGCAACGCCGATCAACAGGACGAAGAGGAACCCGAATCCGAGCGCGATCTTCTTACCGATGGTGAGATTCTGGAGTGACATGGGACGATTGGGCTGAAGCTGGCTGAGCGACGATCAGGATTCTTCGGCAACGAACTTGATCGGAATCGTAACGGTCATCGCGATGGGCGATCCGTCCTGGCGACCGGGCTTGAACTTCCACTTCTTGAGCGCATCGACCGCGAACTTGTCGAAGCCTTCATTGCTCGACTTCGAGACCTCGGTCTCGGACACGTTGCCCTGCTCGTCGATGGTGCACTTGACCATCACCACGCCAGAAACCTTCTGGTCGCGCAGATCGCGCGGATAATCCGGCGCAACCGTGCGAACCGGCACCGGCGGTTCGCGGCCCGCGGCGGCGAACGAAAACGATACGGTTGCGAAGCAGAGCAAAGCAGCGGCAAGACGACGAAGGAAACGATTCATGGGATGAAATGTGGCTTTGGGTTGTTCGTCACGGTTCGGTAAAACTTGAGTTCCGCGCACGCGAAGTGAGCGGGCGGCGTCGTGCCATTCGTCACCAAGTCGCGAAACTAAAGGAGCATCTGCAGCCGAAGCCGGAATCGTTTTCCTCTCCAGCCGGCATCGCCCCTGCTGATGGGCCGCGGCGCCATTGCTTTTGTCCCTGCGATCCGCACGCTCGGCCGCCGTTCCTCTCCAGCATGTCGCTCGAAGACAATATCCGCCGCGCTCCTGCGATCGCCGGCATCGTGGTGTTCGCCCTGGGTATCGTCCGCGTGGCGACGGTGCTCATCGGCCAATCCGATGCCTGGCTCCAAGCGCCCTTCTGGTTGATGCTTCTTGGAGCATCGTTGTGGTCGCGCACCAAGCCCCGCGGGTCGATGGCGGCGACGCTGCTTGCGAGCGGCGCCGTGGCCTGGGTCGCCACCGCCGTCGGTTTGGACGCCGCGGCCGGGCGCCTGATGACGCTAGACTTCATGTTCTGGGCCGCCGGTGACTCGGGCCCGCCGCGAAATATCTCGCTCGATGCCGCGCTCGTGGTCGCGTTGGCCGGATTGGGGTTGCTGATCTCGGAACGCCAGTCCCATCGCGCCACCCGCAATCTTTCGGCGTGGCTTCTGATCGTCGCGCTCGCGTTGAGCGCCGCAACGCTGCTGATGCACGCGTTGCAGTTCGCCACGCGTTTTGCCCAGCCGCTTCACATGAACGCGGGCGACGCCACGGGATTGCTCGTTGCGAGCGTGGGCGGATTGCTGCTGCGACCCAACCACAAGCTGATGCGCATGCTGCTCGCGAAATCGTCCGCGGGCGCACTCGCGCGACGGTTGTTCTACGGAGTCACGCTCCTGCCCGCCGGCATGCTTGCGTTTACGCTCGTGCTGCTGCACCTCCAGCTCATCCAGCCCGGCTACGCGCCGGCTTTCGTGCTCGCGCTGCTCATCATCGGAGGATTTCTGCACACGATGTTGTCTGCGCGCGCAGCCGTCGAAATCGACGACCGCCGCAAGGCCGCCGAGAGTGAACACGCGCGGCTCAACACCGTGCTCGAACACCAGGCCGCGCGCCTCCAGGAACTCGTCGCGCGCCGCACCAACGAGCTGCGCACCCTCAGCGTGCACTTGCGCACGACCACGCGCGAAAACGCGCAGCTCGGACTCGTCGCCCGCAACACCACCAACGGTGTCGTCATCACCGACGCGCAGGGCCGCCTGGAATGGGCCAACACCGCGTTCGAACGCATGACCGGCTATTCGCTCGCCGAGGTGAAGGGCGAAAAACCGGGACATTTCCTCCAAGGACCCGACACCGATCCGGGCAGCATCGCCCAGCTGCGGAAGGCGATCCAGAGCGGCGAGCGCTGCTACGTCGAAATCCTCAACTACACCAAGAGCCGTCATCCCTATTGGCAGATCGTCGACATGGAGCCGGTGCACGACGCGTCGGGAAAGCTCGTCAACTGGATCGCCATTCAAACCGATGTCACCGCGCATCGTCTCGCCGAACAACATCTCCGCGTGCTCAACGAGCGCCTCCAGCTCGCCACGCAATCCGCCGCGCTCGGCGTATGGGAATGGGACGCCGCCACGCAAAAACACACGTGGGACGAGCGGACGCACCTCATTCACGGCCTGAAATCGGGCGAGTTCGACGGCACGTTCCAAGCCTGGATGGCTTGTCTGCATCCCGACGATCGCCCGCTCGCCCAAGCCCGCTTCGAGCTCGTCCTCGCGGGGGGCAATTTCTACGACCAGGAATTTCGCGTCGTCCGCGCCGGCGAGCCCGGCGCGCGCCACGTCGAATCGCGCGCGATCGTGCAACGCGATGCCCAGGGAAAACTCCTCCGCATCACCGGCACGAGTCGCGATGTCACCGCCGAACGCGAAAACGAAGAACGCCTCCGCGTCCTCACCGATCGCTGGCAGCTCGCGTTGCGCGCATCGCGCTACGGCGTGTGGGATTGGGATCCGACGAGCGGGCGCGTCATCTGGGACGATCGCATTTTCGAAATCTACGGCCTGGCCCGCGATGCGTTTGGCGGCACGCGCGCCTCGTGGCTGCAACTGCTCCATCCCGACGACCGCGCCCGCGCCGAGCAAATCGAACAGGATGCGCTCAATTTCGGCGGCGAGGAATACGACAACGAATTCCGCATCATTCTTCCCGACGGCTTCGTGCGGCACGTGGAAATGCATGCCTACGTGCGTCGCGACGAACAGGGCCGGCCGGTTCGCGTCGTCGGCATGGACCGCGACATCACCGCCGAGAAGCAAACGCTCGAAGCGCTCCGCATGGCGGAGGAACGCTGGCAGCTGGCGGTCGAAGGCACCAACGACGGCGTGTGGGATTGGAATGTGCCCACCGGCATCACGTATCACGATCAACGTTGGTCGCAGATGCTTGGATACGACATCGGCGAGGTGCCCGACACCATCGAGAGCTGGCGGCAGCTCATCCATCCGGACGATCTGCCCGGCTGCATCGTCGCCACCGAGGAACACTTCGCGCGGCGCACGGCGTTGTATCATCACGAATACCGCATGCGGACCCGCCAGGGAGAATGGAAGTGGATCATGGACCGCGGCAAGGTCGTGAACCGCGACGCCCAAGGCCGGCCGCTCCGCATGGTCGGCATGCACACCGACATCACCGCGCGGAAAAATTTGGAGCAGCGGCTGCATCAGTTCGAACAGCTCGCAACGCAGGTCAGCGAGATCGCGCAGATCGGCGGTTGGGAGCTCGACCTCGAGACGATGCACCTCGAGTGGTCCGAGCAGGTCCGCCGCATCCACGAAGTGGGGCCCGACTTCAAGCCGACCGTTCAGTCCGCGATTCAGTTCTTCGCTCCGGAAGCGCGCGACATCATCTCGACCGCGATGAAGGCGGCGATGACGTATGGCCGCCATTTCGACCTCGAGCTTCCGCTCATCACGGCGACCGAACGCCGCATCTGGGTGCGCGCGCTGGCGCGGGCGGATCTTCACGAACACAAGCCCGTGCGGCTCATCGGCGCGTTCCAAGATATCAGCAGCCGCCGCGACAGCGAGGAGGCGCGGCGCAAACTGGAGTTTCAACTTTTCCAAGCGCAGAAGATGGAAACGCTCGGCACGCTCGCCGGCGGCATCGCGCACGATTTCAACAATCTCCTCACGGGCATCATGGGTTATCAGGAGCTCGTCGAAGACGTGCTCGGCGACAACGAGACGGCCCGCGATTACATGTCTCAGGCGCGCGGAGCGAGTTTGCGCGCGCGGGAGCTCGTCGAACAGATCCTCACCTTCGGCCGCCAGTCGCCCGACGATCAACACACGTCGCTCGATCTGGCGCTGGTCATCGAGGAAGCGCGCCGGCTGCTGCGCGCCACGATTCCGGCGACGATCGCGATCCAAACGCATATCTCGCCCGATTGCGGTCCGGTCCAGGGCGACGCCACGCAGATTCACCAGGTGTTGCTCAACCTCGGGTCGAACGCCGCTCACGCGATGACGGCGAAAGGCGGCGTGCTTTCGATCACCCTGACGCCGGTCGACAACATCGCGCACCGCACCGCCACGCTCGCGACACTTCCGGCCGGCGACTACCTGCGGCTCACCGTCAGCGACAACGGGCACGGCATGGACGAGACGACGCTGCAGCGGATTTTCGATCCGTTCTTCACCACGAAGGAAGTGCGCGAAGGCACCGGACTCGGGCTCGCGGTCGTGCACGGCATCGTGCGCGCGCACCGCGGAGCGATCGATGTCGAAAGCAGGATCGGCGTCGGCTCGACGTTCCACATTTACCTTCCGGTCGCGGCGGTGGATGCAGAGAAGGAAGGCGGCACCACGTTGCAGGCGCCGCGCGGCAGCGGAGAGATGATCTTCATCGTCGACGACGAAGACACGGTCGCAAGCTTCACGAAGTTCGCGTTGGAGAACAAAGGCTATCGTGCTGCCACCGTGGATACAGCGCCGCAGTGCCTGGAAGCGTTGCGCGCCGACCCAAACGCGTGCGCGGTGCTGATCACCGATCAAACGATGCCCGGGATGACCGGCACCGAGCTCGCGGGCAAGGTGCGCGAATTCGCGCCCAAGATGCCGATCATCGTGATGTCGGGTTATTTCCTGAAAATCCCACCGCAGGAGATCGAACAGATCGGCCACGTCGAGTTGCTTGGGAAGCCCTTCACGACCGACGAACTCGCGTGGATGGTGCATCGCGCGCTGCATCCGGAAACCGCTGCGACGAAGTAAGCCTCTCGCATCGAAGCTGCGATCCCTGGCTGATGGAGGCGCGGTGCCTCACCGCGCAGGCGGCTCAAAGCGCGGTGTGGGCACCGCGCCTCCACCGGAGCTGTGTGATGTGCGCGGACAAAAAAAAGCCCGCCGGTGACGGCGGGCTTTTTTTCGAAGCTTGTTCGCTCAGCTGTTGAGCAGCTTGAGCACGGCTTGCGGAGTCTGGTTCGCCTGCGAAAGCATCGCGGTGCCGGACTGCACGAGGATGTTGTATTTGGCGAATGCGGTCGACTCCTTCGCCACATCCACGTCGCGGATACGCGAGATGGCGGAGGCAAGATTTTCGTGCTCCACCGACAGCGTGGTCGCAGCGAGCTCGAGCCGGGATTGCGACGCGCCGAGCTTTGCGCGCTCGGTCGCGATCTGCTGAATCGCTTCGGTGATGTTCTCGATCGCATCGGCGTCGGTGATCGCGATCGAGTAGTCGCCGCTTCCATCCTGCGTGATCATGTCTCCCATCGCGCCGGTGCGGAGATTCGATTCGCGAATGGTCATGTCCTGGCCGATCGCCTGACCGATCGTGACGGTGAGGCCGTCGGAGTTGGAACCGAAAAGCGAGATGCCGTTAAAGGCGCCGAGCGGTGTGTCGATATCTGCGGTGCCTCCGATCTCCGCCGTGGAACCACCAATGGTTGCACGGAGCTGATCCTGGAGGGCGGTGAATTCCTGCTGGTAAAGATCAACGTCGCTCGGGTTCTTCGTGACGTCCTTGGCGAGGATCGCGAGCTCGCTCATGCGCGAGAGGATCTTCGTCATGCCGCTCATGAAACCGTCGGCCGTCTGAATGTAGGAAACCGCATTCTGGACATTCGTCGTGGCGGCCTGCACGCGGCGGTTTTGCGCGTCGAGTTTTTCCGACACGGCGAGGCCGGCGGCGTCGTCGGACGGGTTGACGATCTTCGATCCGGACGAGAGCCGGGTGAGGGAACGGCCGAGGGCTTCCTGGCTCGCATTGAGCGACCGGGCAGCGGCCATGGCTTGGATGTTGGTGTTGATGACGCTCATGACGGTTGGGCTGTTGGTGAGTTAAAGAGGAAGGCGGAGACTCAGGCTTTGACGGCGGCGGCGGAAACGGGCGGCTGGGACTTGGGTTTGGGCAACGCGGGCAGCGCGATCTGGCGCGGCGCGTGCACGGCGGCGGCTTGGTTCGACGCGACGATGTCGCTCAATACTTCCTTGCGGAAGATTGGGACCTCGCGCGGAGCGGCGATGCCGATCTTCACGAAATCCCCCTCGATCCGCGTGATGCGGATTTCGATGGAATCGCCGATGACGATCGCCTCGTTAACCTTGCGTGAGAGGACAAGCATGGGGGTGAAGGTTCAAGCGGTGCGGGCGAGCGGTTCGGCGGCGGCTTCGGCGATGAGCGGGAAGTGAGCGCTGTAGCGGGAGTAGTTCGAGATCACGACCTGGCGGCCGGTGCGCGTGCGGCGATTCACGATCAACGGTCCAACGAGGTTCACGGTGGCGTCGCTCGGCTGCTGGTTGCGCAGCGTCACGATGTTGAGGATCATCGCGTCCGCGCTGTCGTGGAGGCCGAGCTGCTCCGCATCTTCGTCGAAGATCTCGGGCTCGTAATCGGCGATGAGCCCGCCCGGCTCCATGACGATGAAATGAATCGGATCGAGATGGGCCGGCCCATGCAGGCGCATCCAGATGAACGGCAGATGATCCGGCATGCAGATCAGTTCGGCGCGGGTGTATTGAGAGAAACCGATGATGCCCTGCGGAAGAAGGATCTCGTTGGCGGCGGGAGCTCCGAAGTCGAACGGAGTGATTTCGGGAATGACTTTCATGAGACGAAGTTGAAGCGCGGGTTTGGGGGTTAGCGGATGTAGTCGAGAAGAGAGAGATTCATGATCTTCGCGGCCGAAGCCAAAGCGGCCTGGTAGGCGGTTTGGGTCTGGTTGAGTTTCACAATCGTCGTCGGCAGATCGACGGAGGACTCGTCGGAGATGAGCGATTCGAGATTGATCGCGCGGTCCTTTTGCTGGGATTGCGCGGCTTCGATGCGGGTTTGAATGCCGCCGTTGTCGGCCATCGCGCCGATGATCAGGTCCTCGGCGTGGGTCAGGTTCGGCTGCGTGGCGCGCACGGAGTCGATATTGCCGGCGTTGAGCGCATCGCGCAGTGCGACGAGGGAATTGAGGAAATCGGCGACCCCGGAATTGGTCTCGCCCGTCGTCGCCGGCGTGATCGTGGTGGCCTCGGAGAGCGGGATGGCCGCCCGTTCCGCATTGCCCACGTAAACGATTCCGGTGATGCGCTCGTCGGCGTCGCGCGCGGCGGCGAACGGAGGCTCGTCGACGGCGGTGCCGCCGTAGATGTAGTCGCCGCCTTGACGGGAGTTCGCGAGTTGGAGCGCCTGCTCGAGCAGCTGTTCGACTTCGGTGCCGTAAGTGCGCATCGAATCGGCGCTCAGCGCGCCGGTGCCGAGCGTGGCGAGCTCGCCGGCGCGATCGGACACTTTCTTCAAACCCTGCAGCCCGGAGTAGGACGCCTGGGCGAGCGTCAGCGCGCGCGCGGCGTTGCTGGCGAATTGTTTGATCTGACGCTGTTCGGTTTGATGACCGAGCACGCGGCCGACCGCGGCAGGATCGTCTTCCGGCTGGGTGATGCGGCGACCGGTCGACACCTGCAGCTGGAGCTTCGCCTGCTCGCTCGTGAGCTGCTGAATCTGGCGGATCATCGAATCCGAGACCGTGTTGGAAGCGATTCTCATGAGGGTTAACGGCCGAGCTGGTTGACGACGACGTCCAGGAGGTTGTCGATCGTGGTGAAGACGCGGGAAGAGGCTTGAAACGCGCGCTGGTATTTCAGGAGGTCGGCCATCTCCTCGTCGAGCGAGACGCCGCTGACTGCGTCGCGCTGCGAACGCACGAGCTGCTCGATGCGGGATTGGTCGTTCACGCGCGCATTGGCGCCGGACACCGCTTGTCCGAGGCCGCTGACAGCGCCGGAGAAGAATCCGCTGAACGTGCCGTCGATGTGATCGGCGGGGACTCCGGTGGTGGAGAACTTGGTGTCCGCGAGTTGCGCGATGGCGAGCGCCACGGCGTTGTTGCCGGCGTTGCCGCTGTTGCTCGCGCGCAGGCTTGTGGCGCTGAGACTGGCGTCGAGCGCGATGGTGCCGGCGGTCGTGCCGCTCGCCGCAAAGAAATCGGTGGAGACGTTGCCCGGATTGTAGAGGGCGTTGACGGAGGTGACGAGTTGCGCGGCGAGTTGATCGAGCTGGTCGCGGATCGTCTGGATCGCGCCCGTGCGCGCGTTCATCGAGCCATGGATCGAGCCCGAATTCAGGCTGATCGCGGCACTGGCGCTGCCGCCCGTGATAGCCGGCGGAGTGGAATTCGGATCGAACGCGAGCGCTCCCTGGACGACGGCGAGGTTTACGAGCACCACCGGATCGCCGTTCCCGTCGCGCACGGTGACCTCGAGCTGGCCGCCGGATTCGGAGGTTTCGATGGGGAGCTTTGCGGCGAGTTTTTCGAGGGCGGCTTGACGCTGATCGCGCAAGTCGACCGCGGTCCCGGGATTGTTGATTTCGAAGCGGCCGATCTGGCCGTTGAGCTCGGCGATGGTCTGCAGCAGGCGATTGGCGTCCTGCACGTCGCTCTCGACCTGGTAATCGAGATCGGCCTGGACTTGCGCGAGGCGCGTATCCGCCAGTCGCATACGATCGCTGAGAATGCTCGCGCTCTGCAGCAAACCCTGGCGCTGGCCGGTGTCGGTCGGATTGGCCGCGAAGCTGTGAAACGCGCCGAAGAAATCGTCGAGCGCGGCGGCGATGCCGGTGTCGGTCGTCGTGCTCGTCGCGCCCTGCGTCGAGCTCGCGCTCGCGACATCCTGGCCGAGTGCGGCCTGCGCGCGCTGGTAGGCTTTTTGTTGCGCGTCGTAATAGCCGGTCAGTGCCACTTCGCGAACGACCTGGCGGTCGAGGAGTTTGTCGCGGAGCTGTTGCACGCCCAGCGCTTCGATGCCGAGGCTCTGCGCGCCTTGCGGCGTCATGACGGTGCCGCGGTCGCCGTAAATCACGCGCTGGCGCGCGTAGCTGGCATTGCCGACGTTGCTGAGATTCTTGCCGGTGGTCTCGATGGCACGGCTATGCGCGCTGAGCGCATTGACCGAAGAATTGAGGCTCGAGAAGAGACCGGACATGGAGATTTTCGATCTTTGATTTTGGATTTTCGATTTCGAATTTCGCGGGGCTGGCCCGGTCGAAAATCGAAAATCGGAAATCGAAATTTACGTCAGCCGGCGGCGCGGAGGGAGGCGGTGCCGGCCCCGGCAACGGAGACGCGACCGGAGGGCGAATAGGTTTTCGTGAAGGCGTCGGGCCGAAGCTCGCGCAGCATTTCTTGATGCAACTCGAGCGTGCGCGTGAGCAGCGCGTGATTATGGCGGCTCGTCCGACGGACCCGGTGGAGGAGATGGTTGATCTCGTTGATGAGCGCTTCGAGCAGCGGACGGGCATCTTGTTCGACGCGATCGAGCAGCGCGCGGAGCGTGGTCGAGGCGGGAAGAGAAAAACCGGAAGCAAAGAGGGCGACGGCTTCCTCGCGGCGGCGACGGCAATCCTGCAGGATGTGCGCCTGGTCCTCGAGGCGGCCGCTGAACTGGAGCACGGCGTCGGCGTCGCGTTTGAACAGCGCTTCCTGCTGCTGTTCGAAAAGCCGGAGGAGTTCGCCGTATTCGGCGAGTTCCTGGCGGAGATGGTCGGCGATGGTTTGCCAGGTCATGGAGAGGGATTACGGGACTACGGGACCACGGACTACGGGACCACGGTCGGGCGGCTCGGCAGGATCGAAGCTGTTGTCCTGTTGTCCCGTTGTCCGGTGGTGTTGCGTTGGGGTGAGTTGTTGTTCGAGCATGCGGCCGAGACCGAGGCCGCCGCCGCGCGTGAGTTGTTGGGCGAAGCTTTCGGTCATGATGTCGCCGTAAATGCCGCTCGCGGCGCCGCCTTCTTCGCCGAGCATCGAAATCATGGTCGGCTTCAACAGTTGGCGGACGAGGATGGCTTCGAACTGGGCGGCGACTTCCTTGCGCTGAACTTCGGGAGAAGCATTGCGAAGCGCCTGCGCGGGGAGCGCGCGTCCGGGCGTGCGAACCACTTCGGTGACGCCCTGGGCGTTCGCGGGAGAAATGGCGTTGATGGCGGCGACGCTCATGGTTTCGCGAGAATCAGTTGATCACGAGCTCGGCTTGAAGCGCGCCGGAGCGTTTCAGGCTTTGGAAGATCGCCATCATCTCGCGGGTGGAAACGCCGAGGGCGTTGAGAGCGGCGGCGAGACGCTCGATCGTGGGCGGTTCGTTGAGGACGGTGAAACCGCCTTTCACTTCGTTGACGTCGGTCTGCGTGCTCGGAACGGCGACGGTCTGGCCGCCGGGTGCGAAGGCGTTGGGCTGGCTGACGCCGATGTTGGAGCTGACGGTGATCGTGAGTGAGCCGAGCGCGATGGCGACTTGCGAGAGACGCACGGTCGAGGTCGCGACGATGGTGCCGGTGCGTTCGTTGATGACGACGCGAGCGAGGGTGTCGGGACGAACTTCGATGGAGCCGAGATCGGCGATGAAAGCGACGTCCTGGCCGCGATAGTTTTCAGGAAGCGTGACGGCGACGGTCGCGGCGTCGGTGGCCATGGCGGCCGTGGGCCAGCGGGCGTTGATCGCTTCGGCCATGCGCGCGGCGGAGGTGAAGTCCGGATTGTGCAGAAGCAGGCGAAGCTGGTTGTCGCGGACGAAGGACGAGGCGATCTCGCGCTCGACGATCGCACCATTGCTGATCACGCCGACGGTCGGATGATTTCTTTGGACGGTCGCGCCCCCTGCCCCACCTGCTCCGCCGATGAAGCCGCCGGTCGCGACCGGACCCTGGCCGACGGCGTAAACCCGGCCATCGGCGCCGAGAAGCGGAGTCTGCAGAAGCACGCCGCCTTGGAGCGATTTCGCGTCGCCGAGAGAAGCGACGTTCACGTCGATGCGCGCGCCGGGCTTGAGGAACGGGCCGATGTCGGCGGTCACCATGACGGCCGCGGCGTTCTTCGACTTGATGTCGTCGGAATCGATCGTGAGGCCGTAGCGCTGGAGGATGTTGCCCAGGCTGCGCAGCGTGGTGTCGGCGTTGCTGTCGCCGTCGCCCGCGAGTCCGACCACGATGCCGTAGCCGACAATCTGATTGTCGCGGCCGCCTTCGAGGATCGTCAGGTCTTTGACGCGCGACGCGTGAAGCGAGGCGCTGAAAGGCTGCAACGCTGCGACGCTGAAAACGAAGAGCAGCCGAAGAACCCGGGGGAGAGAGCGAGTGCGGTGCATCCGTGCGGCCATTTTCATTCCTTTGCTCAGAACGGGCGGAGTTTTTCGTAGAGCTTCGAGAACCAGCCGCGCTTCTGCGCGTCGGTGAGGTCGCCCTCGCTGTAGAATTCGACGCGGGCGTCGGCGATGTTGGACGACGCGATCGTATTGGTGCGGCTGATATCGTCGGCGCGGACGAGCCCGTGGAGGACGACGTATTGGGTTTCGCCGGAGAACGTGACGATGCGCACGCCCTGGATGACCATGTTGCCGTTGGGCAGCACGTCGGTGACCATGACCGCGGCGCGCGCGGAGAGACTCTGCGAATTCGAGACGTCGCCTCCGCCGGTGTAGGTGGAAGAGCCGCCGAGATTGATCGCGGGCAGGTTGCCCTTGTGCGTCAGCGCGCGGCTGTTCGCGAAGAGGAATTGTTGGATCGCATCGTTGAGGCTGGCGTCGCGCGAAGAGGATTTGCTCTGCGAACTTTGCGCGACGGCGGATTCGCTGACGATGATCGTCAGGATGTCGCCTGCGCGAGAGGCCTTGCGATCGGCAAACATCGAACGCTCGCTGCCCGTGCCCGCCGGCCAGATGGAGCCGGAATTATCGGAGGCGGTGGCGACCGCGGCGCAGAACAGGAGAACGGAAAGCGGAAGAGCGATGCGGCTCATGTCAGAAGCGGACTTGGACGCGGTTTTCGTCGACGACCATGGCGGCGAAATCCTTGCGCGATTCGGGATTTCGCACGGTGACGGTTTCGCCCTGGGCGCCGTTTTCCATCGCGAGCGCTTTCATGGTGACGACCAGCTGGCCCTCGACGGCGGAGACCTCGACGAACTGGCCTTTGCGCACGAGCGGACGACGACCGACATCGCGCCACGTGAGCAGACGACCGGCGGCGACGGAACGGGTCATGGCGTAAGAACGATCGCCCACCGCCGCGGGCAGCGCATCGCGCTCGCGGAAGAGATCGACCCGGCGAACTTCGAGCATGGAAGGATCGAAGGTGTCGCCATGCGCGAGCGGCATGCGCGAGGCCCAGGCATCGCGCCAGAGCGACGCGCGGAGGACGAGCGTCCATTCGGGCGCCGGCTCGCCGTCGGCAAGGACGCGGCAGCGAAGGAGCATCGACGAGCCGGCGACGGCGGGAAACTCCAGCACTTCGAGCTGCCAGGATTTCGCGAGGCGCGCGGGGGGCGACCACGGACGGAGAAGTTCGAGCTGAAGTTCGCCGTCGAGATTGAAATGCGCGGCGAGGTGCCGCGTGAGCTCGGAAACGAGATGCTCGCGCGTGAGCGGCGTCGAAGTCGGGTCGAACTCGGACGCGACGCGCGGCGTTGTATCCGTTTCTTGGGCACGGCCGGCGGCGGCGGAGAAGAGAAGAGCGATGACGAGAAGGAGGCGCATGGGGCTTAGCGCTTCATCTGGGCGACGTTTTGGAGCATTTCGTCGGAGGCCTGGATGGACTTGGAGTTCACCTCGTAGGCGCGCTGGGCGACGATGAGGTTCACCATTTCCTCGACGATGTTGACGTTGGACGACTCGGTGTAGCCCTGCATCACGAGGCCGAAGCCCTGTTCGCCGGGCTGGCCGATCTCGGGCGTGCCGCTCGCGGCGGTTTCCTCGTAGAGATTGCCGCCGAGCGAGCGAAGGCCGGAGGGATTCGCGAAACGCGTGAGCGTGAGCCGGAAAGTGTTGGTGCCATTGGCGGTCTGGATCGTGACCTGGCCGTTGTCGGCGATGGCGACATTCGTCGCGTCCGGCGGAATCGGTTGGAAACCGCTCAGGACGGGAAGGCCGTCCGACGTGACGACGACGCCTTGCGCGTTGAGTTTGAAGGAGCCGTCGCGTGTGTAGCCGACGGTGCCGTCGGGGCGCTGCACTTCGAAGAAACCGTCGCCCTGGATGGCGACGTCGAGTTTTTCGCCGGACGCGGTGAGCTGGCCCTGGGTGAAAACTTTCGACGTGGCGGAGACGCGGGCGCCGTTGCCGACTTCGACGCCGGTCGGGACGATATTGCCGCCGCCGGAATCGGTGCCGGAAGCGCGCACGGGTTTCTGATAAAGAAGGTCCTGGAATTCGATCTTGCTGCGCTTGAAGCCGGGCGTGTTCACGTTCGCGAGGTTGTTCGCGATCGTGTTGAGGTTGAGCTGCTGCGCCTCCATGCCGGTGGCGGCCGAGTAGAGAGAAAGATTCATAAGAAGCAGGGGGCAGGGAGCAGGGAGCAGGAAGAAACCGGCAGGGAACGGAGCTCGAAATTCTTGCTCCTTGCTCCCTGCTCCTTGCTCCTCGCGCAGCCAAGCTGCGCGGAAAGAGGGGCCGGCCCGCCCCCATAGCGGGCTCGGCCATGCAGTCGTGATTGCGGTTGTCTGTCTGGGGAAGTCATGGATGTGCCACTACGTTCAGCCGAGGGCATCGAGCGTTTTGCCCATCTGCTCGTCGACGGTCGTGATCATCTTCTGATTGGCCTCGTAGGCGCGGGAGATGAGGACGAGGTCGACCATTTCGCGGAGCGACGACGTGTTGCTGCCTTCGATGTAGCCCTGGAGCAGCGTGGGATTTTCAACCTGCTCGGGTTCGACGCCCTCAGGCGCGACGAAATAGCCGCCGGACATCGGGATCAGTTGCTCGTCGTTCTCGAACCTTTGCACCGAGAGGCGACCGAGCGGCGTGGCGCCCTGGACGATGGTGCCGTTTTCGTTGATGACGAGCGGGCCGCCGTTGGGGAGGAGCGTGATGGGATTTCCCGCGGTGCTCAGAACCTCGTCGCCACCCGAGGTGACGAGCACGCGATCGGGACGCATGCGGAATTCGCCGGCGCGCGTGTAAACGACGGATTCGTCGGGACGGCGAATCTCGAAGAAACCCTCGCCCTGGATTGCGACGTCGAGCTCGCGGCGCGTCGGCTGCGTTTCGCCGTAAACGAAGCTGATGCCGCGGTTGACCTTCGGGAAGAGCATCGGAAGGCCTGCTTCGTGACCGACCGGCTTGCGCGGATCGGTTTGAAGTTCGCCGGCGACTTGGGAGGAAAACGTGATCGTGCGTTTGCGATAGGCGCTCTGATCGCTCGACGTGATGTTGCGCGAAACGACCTCCTGCCACTGCTCGAGGGCGGAGAGAGACGAGGCGCTCTGATACAGGCCGATGGTCATGCGGCTGAGAACTTAGCAAAGGCGATGCCAAGTTCATAAGTCGCTTATGGCCAGGTATGTTACTCCAGAAGGCACCTCCGCATGGCAAAACTTGCCGGAGGGCGAAGAGGCAGGATTTTCCAACGCGATCGGCGCTGACGCAGAAAAGGTGCGCTGGGCGGAGAAAAAACATGGGACGTCCGCGCACCGCGGGGAAAGCGGGAGCATTTCGCCCGCGTGAAAAATACGCTCGCACCCGCGCCTTGGCGCAGGCTGCGCATGCTAGTTTGTAGGCGTGCTCAGACGCCGGCGGGATAGAGGCACTCGATCTCGACTCGTTCGCCGCAGGAGCAAACGACAATGAGGCGGACCACCTTGTCGCCCTCTTTCACGGCTTCGACCGTCGGGGCCGAGCCGGGGCAAGGTGCTGACTTTTTGGATACGGGGTTGGCGGCCGGTTTCGCGGCCGGAGCAATGGGCATCCGCGGCGTGGCGGCGGGGGCGCGGAGCGGAGGAACGGTGAGCGTCTTCTTGCCTTGGAGAAACGAATTCATGAAGCGGGGCGAGGTTGCGCGGCCTGCGCGGTTTCTTCGACGGTCATGCGTTGGTGGTCGCGGGAGCGGGCCGACAGCGCGAGGCTGAGGGTGATGCGTTGATTGGACTCGGAATCGGCCGTTTCTCCGTCGATCGGTCGCGTGTCGGCGTAACCGGTGACGCGTTCGATCAGGCCGGGTTCGACCGCATAATGAACGAGGCTGCGGCGGGCGGCATTGGCGCGGTCGGCCGAGAGTTCCCAGGCGGAGTAATTCTCGCGATGGAGTTCGAGATTGGACTTCGTGTGGCCGTCGATGGTGACGCGGAAGTGATGACGGTCGATCGACCACGAGAGGTTTTGCATCACGAAGCGGCCCCACTCGGTGAACTCGGCGGTGTTGCTTTCGAAGAGCGGTTGATTGGCGCGATCGAAAAGCGTGATGCGCAGGCCGTCGCTGGTGACCTGGATGTCGATGGGTTTGGCGGCGAGATCCTGGTCGAGGTGCAGGAGCCGGTAGAAGTCGGCGGCGACGCTGTTGAGGAACGTCATCTCGATTTGCTTCTTCCTCACGTCCTCCTGATTGGCGCCGTCGTTATCGCCCTGGTTTTCGGTTTTCTTGTCGCTGTCGTAAGGCAGCACGCCGGACGTCGCGTCCATGGGCGAGCGGAACGGGTTTTGGAAATACTGTGACGTAGCGATGAGGATTTTTTGATCCTGCGCCGAAATCCAAAGCACCATGAAAAGCGCCATCATGGCCGTGACGAAGTCGGCGTAGGCGACCTTCCACGCGCCGCCGTGATGAGCTGCGGCTTTTTTCTTAGCCATGTTGCTTTGCGGGTGAAAGTGAAGGTGCCGGTGAAAGTGATGACGTCGCGCGACGAAGAACCTCTTCCGGGAAAAGGATCACCTGCACGTTCACTTTCTCTTCCACGTCCACGTCCACTTTCACTTTCACTTTCACTTTCTACTTCACCGGCGGCAGCGCTTTGAGCGCGGCTTCGAGTTCGTTCGCGCCGGGTTGGACGGAGCTGTCGAGCGAGCGGCGGGCGATTTCGACGGCGGTGAGCGGGGCGAGGCCTTTCGCGAATCCGGCGACCGCTTGCATGATGCAGCGGAGGCAGAGGAGCTCGGAGGCGTTGTTGAATTTGATCCGGTTCGCGAGCGGGTTGATGAAGCCGTAGGCGGCGAAGATGCCGAGGAGCGTGCCGGTGAGCGCGGCGGCGACTTTCTTGCCGACCATCTCGGGGCCGTCGGCGATCGCGGCCATGGTGTTGATGATCCCCAGCACGGCGGCGACGATACCGATGCCGGGCAGCGAGTCGCCGACGAGTTGGAGGATGTGAACCGGATGGTCCCACTCCTCCTGCTTCGCATCGATTTCGGCGGTCATCAGCTCTTCGAGCTGGTCGGGCTTGATCTTGCCGTCGATGACGGGCTTCAAGCCGTTGACCAGAAACTCGAGGCGTTCGGGATGTTGGAGGAGCGAAGGGTAGCGCTGGAAAATGACGCTCTTCTGCGGATCCATCACGTGCTCCTCGAGCGCGATCAGGCCGTTGCGGCGGCCGACCATGAAGATCTCGTAGAGCAGCTTCAGCATGTCGAAGAACTCGGCCTTGCCGGCGGTTTTTCCGGAGATGCAGCCCTTCACCTTGTGCATCACTTCTTTCAATACATGCGCCGGGCTGGCGATGATGAGCACGCCGAGAGCGACGCCGCCGATGACCACGAATTCGGAAACGTGCAGCAGCACAAGCGGCGAACCGCCGGCGATCATGAAGCCGCCGAGCGTCGATGCGAAAACGATGACGGCTCCGATGAGGATCAACATGTGGGCAGAATCGGTGGGTCGAACCGTCCTCGGTGAGCCGCGGCTGGGCGGGGACGCCTCGCCTACCCTCCGAAGGAG